>JAITMJ010000124.1 GCA_031277475.1 Flavobacteriaceae bacterium | reverse complement strand
GGTAAAAACGTTTAATGGAAATTCTGTGGATGTTTCCGGTTTGCAAAAAGGTGTTTATTTGCTGAAAATAGGAGAGGAAACGTATAAATTTGTGAAGGAATGAGATTGTATAAACCGTACACAATATCTTTTCTGCTTCATAAACCAGGTCAAACGAATTAAAATTTTAAATATTTATAACAAATAAATTAAATATGTTTAATAATTTCTAAATATTTAAGTATAATTTTATCCCAAAGAATTTTTGAAATGGTTTGAAAATATTTTAAACGCAAAGTCGTTTCACTCCGCAACCGGAAAAACGCATTATAAAGAACACAAGCATTTGCTAAATAAATGTCTTTGCGTTTTCGAAAAATCAAGATAAAAGTATGGCGAAATCTTTGCGTTAAAAAAAACGGTGGATTAACATTTTTTAATGCGTTTAGCCTGCCTCATAAAATTTTAAAAAAAAATGATTATCAATTATAATTACTAACTTTGAGTCCTTTATTTTTTTAATTAAAAACTGCAGTAAAAACCTGTAAATAATGTATCGATTTTCGTTTCTGAATGCCGTACATTCTCAATTAATCGAGAATTTGTATGAGCAGTATGGAATTTGAAGGAAAAGAATTTGAAAAAGACGACCGGAAAATTTACCCAATTGCCGCAGACATACCGATTACAGCGTAGAAAAAATGTTCAGAAAAATAGTATTCATATTAAGTATTTGTATCGCAGTTTCAGGATTTTCGCAAGATTTTTCTAAAACGGTGGAAACGCAGTTTAAGGATTATTGCAATTTGATCGCGGAAAAAAGATTCGAGAAAGCCATTGACGAATATGGAAACGAAGACTTTTTGAAAATTTTCCCGAAGGAACAACTGATTGCATCAATGGAACAGGTTTTCAATTCTAAAGAATTAGAATTTGAAATGTATGAACCTGAAAATATTCAGATTTTAAAAACCTATCAAAAAAGTACGATTACCGAAAAAAATAAAATCACCTACGCGAAACTGAGATACAATCAAAAAATCGACATAAAATACAACGGCAACGATTTGAAACCGGATCAACTCCTGCCCGCACTGAAAAGAGAATTTGGAAACGAAAACGTACTTTACAACAGCCAAACCGGCGTTTACGAAATACTATCTGTGAAAGATGCTGTTGCCGCTTCCAAAGATTTGAAAAATTGGAAATTCACAATCATTGAAAACAACCAAATCGATTTGATAAAAACATTTATTCCGCAGGAAATTTTGAAGTAAGAACCCTCTCTCATTACGAAAACTAAAAATTAAATTTGGAATTTCATTTTGTCTTTAGGAGACAAACTTTAAATCTCAAACTCCAAACTATCAATTTTTATTTAAAATTTTTTCGGAATTTCAATTTTAAAAGAAATCGTTTTGTTAAAAAATAAGAATAATTATTAAAACAAAGTTTACATAAATGGGCAAAACAGACATTCGGTTATTTTTTTATATTTTTACAAAAAAAAATTAACATTATGTCGGGATATTATATCATCATTGGTCTCACGATGCTTGCGAGTTGGTTCGTTTCATCGAGATTAAAATCAAAATTTGAATATTATTCGCAGCTTCATTTGCGAAATGGAATGTCGGGAAAAGAAGTTGCCGAAAAAATGCTTCATGACAACGGAATTATGGATGTTCAAGTGCTTTCCGTTCCGGGACAACTGACCGACCATTACAATCCCGCAAACAAAACCGTAAATCTTTCCGAAGGTGTTTTTATGCAAAGAAATGCGGCGGCAGCGGCGGTTGCGGCTCACGAATGCGGACACGCCGTTCAGCACGCGAAAGGTTACGCAATGTTGCAGTTGCGTTCAAAATTGGTTCCTGTGGTGAACATCAGTTCCAGACTTTCGCAATTTGTGATTATTGCAGGAATCGGAGTGATGGTTGCTTCCAGAAGCATTACAAATCCTCAGGGAAATACTACTGTTTTGGCGATTGGCGTTTTGCTTTTTGCGATGACTACTTTGTTTGCTTTCGTTACGCTTCCTGTGGAATATGATGCCAGCAAACGCGCAATGAAATGGCTGAAAGATACAGGAACCGTAACTTCCGAAGAATATGTCGGCGTGGAAGATAGTTTGAAATGGGCGGCGAGAACTTATGTGGTTGCGGCAATCGGTTCGCTCGGACAACTTTTGTATTGGGCGATGTTGCTGTTCGGAGGAAGAAGAAGTTAATACAACCTTCAATTTATGAACTCATTTAAACTTTAATCACTATCAGCGCAAATTTGAACTTTCGGCAGATTTTTTCACCAGATTGTGCGTCCCGTCGAGGTTCAATTTTTCGGTGTCCAATTTATCTTGTTGGATTTCCAAATAGGAGTCAAACATTTTTTAAACACTTCCTGTTCACCCCATTTTCGGTAAAAATAATAAACCGTTTGCCATGAAAAAGGTGGCTTAACACTCTCAATATCAACAAATAAACAACTCCATTGACATCCTGTTTTAAATTTATGAACCATACATTTAAAAATATCCACCGCATCAAACCGGCTCGGGAAACCTTTTATTTTTTGGAATAAACGGCAAAATGCATTGTTCTAATTCGTTTTTTGTTAACTTTGAAAGCAAGCAACTCATATATCTGTAATTTGTTGGTTTTCAAATACTAAATTACAACTTTTTGAATTGCTTTTTTATAACAATAAGTTTAAATCTGTTCATCCTGTTTTTTTGTTTTTCAGTTTCAAAGCATTTTTTTCCACCAAAAACCACGATAATGCCGCAGATGATAAAATCATTAAAAAAATGACGATGATGTTAGGCATACTAAACGGAATATTGTATTCTATAAATATGTTAATAATTACCATGTGATAAATATAGATGCCATAAGATAAATCCTGACCGTTAAGAATTTTTTTGCTTAAATTTTTATAGGTGAATGCAAATGAAATAACGGTAGCATTTAATAGCATAATAAATAAAATTTTGTAGAAAGATTTTAGGTGATAATCATTGAGTTCTATATCTATTTTATTACGGAAAAACAAATACAGCGGAAGAAAAATAATGATCCAAATAAAAAATTTTCCCTCCAGAAATCCCCTTATTTTATTCCAATAATTATAAGCAAAAACCCCAAACATAAAATAAAATAAATATTGGAAAATTGAAACAAAACCTAATTTGTAAATGAGGTCTTCTCTGCCGAAAGTTGAAGTCCACGCATTGAAAATCATGGAGGAAAGAAATAAAAAGAACAATATCCAAAGTTTATATTTCTTAAATCTATTTATGAGGTAAAACAAAATCGGAATTAAAAAATAAAATTGCAATTCCACGCAAATAGTCCACAAACTTGCGTTAGGAGAACCTTCTCCCCAAAATTTTAAGAATTCCGGTGTCCAAAATTGTATGAATGTTAGTTGACCTACAATCCAAATTAAAAATAATGTCAAATTTTTAAAGATTACTCCATTTTTATCTCCAACGAAAAGAATAATGATTGTAATGGCTAAACAAGCCCATAATGCAGGATAAATTCTCAGGAAACGGTTTATAAAATATTTTTTCAAATGATTTGAATTTCTTTCAAAAGACCAATAAATAAGGAAACCGCTCACGGTAAAAAAAACAGGAACACCCGGAAAAGAGAGAATGATATTTTTTAGAAAATTTAAAAATTCATTGTGAAAATCACGGTCAAAAAACAAATGTCTAAAAACCACTTGCAGGGCTGCACAAATCCTTATCAAATCAAAATTATTAATCACGGACGGCTCTACAGATTGCATCGATTTTTTTTTCATTAATTATAGTATCAACCGACTGCAAATTTAAAAAAACTAAACCACGTTTTAACTATATTTGAGACCAATAAATGACTTTATCAAAGAAGTTCAGTATTGATAATTTCCGCGCAAATGCTCGGTTTTTCCCAATGTCCGTTGTGTCCGCATTCCAAAACGTAGGATTTGATATTGGTTTTGTTCGGAAGATTTTTGATGACATTTTCAGTTTTCACGGCATTGTCGCGGTTTCCGGAAATCACTAAAATTTTTTTCTCGAAATTTTCAATCACGGCTTTTCTGTCGGGTCTTTCAATCATTCCTTTTACACAAGCCAAAGCACCGAGATTGCCGGTAGAAAGTGCAATTTTTTTCGCAAATTCTATTTTATTTTCCAAAATATTGAGTTCGTTCAGATTAAAAAGATTCGGAATTGCAGCATTTACATAATGTGGAAAAGCATTTTCAATGATTTTGAAACTTGCGCGGCGTTGCTCTTTTTTCTCATCGTCATCTGCAAGATAAGTGGAAAAAAACAAAGTCAAACTTTTCAGAACTTCAGGATATTTTTCCGCAAACGCCAGCGAAACATAGCCTCCCATCGAATGTCCTAAAATATGAATTTTCTTTAAATTCAACAGGTCTATCACTTTTTTCACATGTTCCGTCATCAGTTCCATCGTTTGGATTTCTGCTGCAATTTCAGATTTTCCGTGTCCCGGTAAATCAATTTTTAACAGAGAAAATTTCTTCGAAAGATAATGCTCCAAATCTTCCCAAATTTCAAGATTTTCCATAAAACCATGAAGCAAAACCAAAATTTCTTTTCCGTTTCCGGACATTTTATAATTCAGCATTTTTTGGATTTTTAAAAAATTAAAGATAAAAAAACTCTGTCAATCTTTTAAAAACACAAAATTAAATATTGCCTAAATGCTTGGCTTTGATTTTATCTTTCGTTCAAAAAAACAGAGAGAGGAGACTTTAAATTTCAAATATTCAAAAGTTCGGCGATATCTTTCACTTCGATTTCGGTGTTTTTGTTGAAATGTTTTATGCCGTCCGTCATCATTGTGTTGCAAAACGGGCAGCCGGTTGCGATGATGTTCGGATTTTTGGAAATCGCTTCTTCGGTTCTTTCGATGTTGATGTCTCGAGTTCCTTTTTCGGATTCTTTGAACATTTGCGCTCCGCCGGCGCCGCAACAAAGTCCGTTGCTTTTGCAGCGTTTCATTTCTATGAGTTCGGCATCCAAATTTTGTAAAAGTTGGCGCGGAGCTTCGTATTCACCGTTGGCTCTTCCCAAATAGCAGGGATCGTGGAACGTGATTTTTTTTCCTTCGAATTTTCCGCCCTCGATTTTCAGTCGCCCGCTTTCCATCAGTTGTTTCAAGAATTGCGTGTGATGCAAAACCTCGTAGTTTCCGCCCAAACTCGGGTATTCGTTTTTCAAAGTGTTGAAACAATGCGGACAAGCGGTTACGATTTTTTTGATTTCGTAATTGTTTAAAACTTCGATGTTTGCGAGTGCCATCATTTGGAACACAAACTCGTTTCCGGCGCGTTTTGCGGGATCTCCGGTGCAAGATTCTTCGGAGCCGAGTACGGCAAATTCAACGCCGATTTTATTTAAAATTTCGCAAAAGGCGCGGGTGATTTTCTTGGCTCTGTCGTCGAAACTTCCGGCGCAGCCTACCCAAAACAAAACTTCCGGCGATTTTCCTTCGCCGGCGTATTCTGCCATTGTTTTTATTTTAGAATCCATTTTTATTAGTGTAACAATTTAATAGTTTAACAATGTAACAATTTGAAAATGTGTCAACTTGAAAATGTTTAAATCTTTGAATCTTTGAATTTTTAAATCTATTTAAACCATTTTTTATACCATCTTTCTATAAAAGTTTCTTTATAATTTCTTTCGGTTTCATCATTGGTTTCGATGATAAATTCATCTAAATTCTCATATTTTTGGCGGTTTAGAATTGTCTGCCCAATTCCATACGAAATTCCCATATTTATTATAGTCAGCAAGAAAATATAAAAAAACACAAATCTGACGGGAACCCCGATTATATTTAAAAAACCAAACTTTTTTATTAAAATATAAATGATGAAACCTAAACCCGCAATATATAAAAAAGTAAATGTAATTGGTTCATAAAGTCTGCTTTTCCAAAAAAATGTGCCGAATAAAATCGCCCATATCGTTTGACCGATGAACAAATAAAAACAAAGTTTTATTTCCAAATTATTTCTCTCTATGAATTTTTCAATTTTTTGGAACATATTCTGCCTTATGTTTTTATAGTGGAATTTGTTTTTATAAATTGTGACATAATATTTTCCTGCAAATTTATTCAAATATAATGAAAAAAAACGATGAAATTTTCTGTTAATCAGAAGGGCTGATTCTTCCAAAAATATAATTGCCTCGTTTTTAAAAATAATGCACTTAATGCTCAAAAAAAATATTTCCCGCCGCCTGCTTGCCGATTCAAAAAAAAACATTATTTTTGCACCCTAAAAAAATATAAAGCAATTAAATGCCTACTATTCAACAATTAGTAAGAAAAGGAAGAGCCACACTCGCCAAGAAGAGTAAATCGGCTGCTCTTGATTCTTGTCCGCAAAGACGAGGTGTATGTACCAGAGTATATACTACCACACCGAAAAAACCAAATTCCGCACTCAGAAAAGTGGCGAGAGTTCGGCTTTCCAACGGTAAAGAAGTCAACGCTTATATCCCGGGCGAAGGACACAATCTTCAAGAACACTCGATAGTATTGGTACGTGGCGGAAGGGTGAAAGACCTACCGGGAGTGCGATATCACATTGTTCGTGGAGCTTTGGATACCGCAGGAGTGAACGGAAGACTTCAAAGAAGAAGCAAATACGGAGCGAAAAGACCAAAACCCGGTCAAGCAACGGCTCCTGCAAAAGGTAAAAAGTAATCATTAAATTTTAAGAAACGAAACAATGAGAAAAACAAAAGCGAAAAAAAGACCGTTGTTACCCGATCCGAAATTTAATGATCAGTTGGTAACAAGATTTGTAAACAATTTGATGCTGGACGGTAAAAAATCCATCGCATTCAAAATTTTTTATGACGCATTGGATGTGGTAGAAAACAAAAAAGGAGACCAAGAAAAAACTTGTCTCGAAATCTGGAAAGATGCCCTCACCAATGTGATGCCTCACGTAGAAGTGCGCTCACGAAGAGTAGGCGGTGCGAATTTTCAAATTCCGATGCCGATAAGAGCCGACAGAAAAATTTCTATGGCAATGAAATGGCTGATAAAATACGCAAGATTGAGAAACGACAAATCTATGGCGTTGAAACTTTCGGCGGAAATCTTGGCAGCATTCAGAGAAGAAGGTGCTGCATATAAAAAGAAAACAGATACTCACAAAATGGCGGAAGCAAACAAGGCTTTCTCGCACTTTAAATTCTAAATCCGAAAAATGGGAAGAGATCTTAAATATACACGAAATTTTGGTATTGCCGCACACATTGATGCCGGAAAAACCACCACCACAGAAAGAATTTTATTCTATACCGGAAAAACCCATAAACTCGGCGAAGTGCACGAAGGTGCCGCTACGATGGACTGGATGGAACAAGAAGCGGAAAGAGGAATCACCATCACTTCCGCTGCCACCACTTGCAAATGGAATTTCCCGACCGAACAGGGAAAAAGCATATCCGAAACCAAAGATTATCATTTCAATATTATTGATACCCCGGGACACGTAGATTTCACCGTAGAAGTGAACCGTTCCCTGAGAATTTTGGACGGATTGGTTTTCCTTTTCTCGGCAGTGGACGGCGTAGAACCTCAATCCGAAACGAATTGGAGACTTGCCGATAACTACAAAGTGGCGAGAATGGGATTCGTAAATAAAATGGACAGACAAGGCGCAGATTTCCTTAAAGTAGTCAATCAAGTTCGAGAAATGCTCGGTTCAAACGCTGTTCCGATTGTTTTGCCGATTGGTGCCGAAGAAGATTTTAAAGGCGTTGTCGATTTAATTAAAAACAGAGCCATCGTTTGGCACGACGAAACACAAGGCGCAACTTTCGACATCGTTCCGATTCCGGAAGATATGAAAGCCGAAGTGTTGGAATACCGAGAAAAATTGGTAGAAGCCGTTGCCGATTATGACGATACTTTAATGGAAAAATTCTTTGAAGATCCGGATTCCATTTCCGAAGACGAAATCAACGAAGCATTGAGAAAAGCCACAATTGACCTTTCCATTATCCCGATGACGTGCGGTTCATCTTTCAAAAATAAAGGCGTTCAATTTATGTTGGATGCGGTTTGCAAATATCTGCCATCGCCGATGGATAAAGACGATATTAAAGGAACCGACCCAAACACCGATGCCGAAGTTTCCAGAAAACCGGACGTGAAAGAACCGTTCGCAGCATTGGCTTTCAAAATTGCAACCGACCCGTTTGTAGGAAGATTGGCGTTTTTCAGAGCCTATTCCGGAAGATTAGACGCAGGTTCTTATGTGATGAACACCCGATCCGGAAACAAAGAAAGAATTTCCAGAATCTACCAAATGCACGCCAACAAACAAAATCCCGTGGAATACATCGAAGCGGGAGATATCGGTGCTGCTGTCGGATTCAAAGACATCAAAACCGGAGATACTTTGTCCGATGAAAAACATCAAATCGTCCTCGAATCTATGATTTTCCCGGATCCCGTAATCGGAATCGCCGTGGAACCGAAAACCAAAGCAGACCAAGATAAAATGGGCGTTGCTTTGTCTAAATTGGCTGAAGAAGACCCGACTTTCCAAGTGAAAACCGACGAGGCTTCAGGACAAACCATTATTTCGGGAATGGGCGAACTGCATTTGGACATTCTCGTGGACAGATTGAGAAGGGAATTTAAAGTAGAAGTTAATCAAGGTCAGCCGCAAGTAGAATACAAAGAAGCACTTACAACCGTCGCCAACCACAGGGAAGTTTACAAAAAACAAACCGGAGGTCGCGGAAAATTTGCGGATATTGTGTTTGAAATCGGTCCGGCAGATGAAGGAAAAATCGGTCTTGAGTTCGTTAATGAAATCAAAGGCGGAAACATTCCGAAAGAATTTATTCCTTCCGTAGAAAAAGGTTTCAAAGAAGCGATGAAAAACGGTCCGTTAGCCGGATTTGAAATTGATGCGATGAAAATTGTATTGAAAGACGGCTCTTTCCACGCGGTGGATTCCGACCAATTATCGTTCGAACTCGCCGCAAAAATAGGATTCCGAGATGCCGCAAGAGCCACAAAACCTGTGATTATGGAGCCGATTATGAAATTGGAAGTGGTAACGCCGGAAGAATATATGGGCGATATCGTCGGAGATTTGAACCGAAGACGAGGCACGATAAACGGAATGGACGACAGAAACAATGCGAAAGTCATCAAAGCATTCGTTCCGCTGGCAGAAATGTTCGGATATGTAACTACGCTCAGAACGCTGTCCTCCGGAAGAGCAACTTCCTCAATGGAATTTGAAAGATACGAGGCGACTCCGCAAAATATTGCCGAAGAAGTCATAGCGAAAGCAAAAGGTTAATTTTTTTCATAGACTTTATGAGTAAAGACAAAAGACAAAAGACTTAACTGATTGTATTCTAATCATTTATATAATGCTTTTTATTCAGTTTAATATAATAAATTAAAATTAAAATGTCACAAAGAATCAGAATAAAACTAAAATCTTACGATTACAATTTGGTGGACAAATCTGCCGAGAAAATCGTGAAAACGGTAAAATCAACCGGTGCTGTCGTGAACGGACCAATTCCGCTGCCGACCAACAAAAGAATTTTCACCGTGTTGAAATCTCCGCATGTGAACAAGAAAGCCAGAGAACAATTCCAACTTTCCGCTCACAAAAGATTGATGGACATCTATTCCTCCTCCTCCAAAACGGTGGACGCTCTGATGAAATTGGAACTTCCCAGCGGCGTGGATGTGGAAATAAAAGTTTGATATTATGCAATAGGCTACAGGCAGTAAGCCTAAAGCCTTTTGCTTAAAGCCTAAAGCAAGAAACCTCCGCTCAAATTTTGGGCGGAGGTTTTTTTGTGTAATTAACACGCTTGTTCTTCGGGAAAAGGGCAAATTTCAAATTCTTTCCATATTGCGATATTCATTTGTTTGCAAACATTATCTTTATGTCTTCGTGTACCTGTTTTCTGAATTCTTCCATCGTTATCGCCCTGCGAAAATCTTCATCAGGTTCCAAATAATCTTCGTCTTCATCTTTCGGAAAAATAATTACCTCCAACTCTTTGCCAACGTACTCTGTCGGAATCGAGAACACAAGGCAATTATCTTGAGGTTTTAAAACCGTACGAATCATAATAATTTATTTTTAATTCTGTAAAAATAGTAAAAATAGTTTGGCTTTTGGCTTTTTGCAAGAAGCCAACAGCAAGAAAAGCTCTGTTCATTTTTGGGCGGAGTTTTTTTGTTTACATCACAATTTAAAGTAGAATTATACTAAAATTTTCTTTTTATCTCGGCGAGGCAGATTCTTTTTAGCCGATAATTTTACCGATAACTTTTTTCCTGTTGTTTTGTAGTAAGCAATTATTTCGCTTATTTTCTTTTTGTCTTCGGCGGTCAGCGGTGTTGGATCAACCGTGAAATCTACGCCTGTCGATTCTTTTATGTATCCCATTGTTTAAAATTTGTCGCTGTTCCAATCAAACTGCCAACCGTTTTTCTTAATGATATTTCTTAAATCTGTCTTGGAAACGGGATGAATATCTGTTGAAAAACTATCGCCTGAAATTGTATTAACAATATGTTTGTTAATTTGTCTATTTCAATTTCGATATGATATTTCGTTTCTTTCACCGTATTTCAAACACCGTATTTCAAAGATACTAAAAAATTACATTACAGGCACTAAGCCTAAAGCCTACTGCTTACAGCCTGATGCAAAAAAATTAGATTTGAGATTTGAAGTTTGTGGAATTTGAAATTTGAGGTTTGAAATTTTTAAATTAATCCCATTCCCAAATTACCTCATTCACAAATTCTCAAAATTCCCTATCTTTACATTTCTAAAAAACAAATAAATGGCATAAAAAAACAAACATAAAAACATAGCGTTTTTAAACATATTCTTGCCTTGAAACTTAGGAAATTTCAAAATCGCAGAGAAATAAGTAGAAACGCTCGCAGAAATGCGGGCTTACTTGTTTTGCGATGGGTATCCTAAGACCTCAAGGCGGATAATGTAAAGTCCGCTTTTTTTATTGCTTTTTCAAAAAACACTAACATTATGAAAACCATTAAAAATTTGCACATCGGAAAATTGATAAAACAAAGATTGAGAGAGCATAAACGTTCTCAAGCATGGCTTGCTCATGAAATAGATTATGACAACAGTAATCTTCATAAGATATTGGAAAACAGATATATAAATATTGATTTGCTGTTTAAAATATCCTTGGCTCTAAAAGAAGATTTCTTTGCTTACTATTCTGAAAAATTAAAAGAGAAATGGTAAAATATACCACAAAATATGGTGAAAATTACCATAAAATATGGTGATTTTTACCATACAACTTGAAGATAAACGGATTATGTTTGCAGCAATAATTTTTAATAAAATGTTATGAATAAATTTTTATTTCTAGGGAGCATAGTTTCCTTAAGTTTAGTGCTTTTTTCTTGTAGAGAAGAAAGGCTGTCGAGTGAAATACCGGCGGAAAATCCGGTAGTGAATACGGTGAGCAAAGACACCGAAATGAAAACCCAATTTGCAAAAGCCCTTGCAAAAGCCTTGAAAGAGCATAAAGAATTGCGGGATTTCATAAAAACGGAAGCCTTGAAACAGGTGAACAGAGATTATGATGTGATTTACCACGTCATTAAAAACAAACCTGTAACTACGATGACGGCAATGGGCGGAAACACCATCCACGATTTGTTGTTGCCGTACTTTGAAACCGAAGCGCAATTGCTGGAAATTGAAAACAAATTGCCGCTATTGACCATTTTTGTACCCGATTTACCTGAAGATTCTTTCTCTGCCGAAAGTTGGGAAACTATGGATGAAATTCCGTATGTTGCGGTGAGAATTCGTGAGAGCAATGACATCCCAATTTATGGATCAGACGAAGAAAATTTTGTATTGGACGCTCCGGATATTCCTGCATTTCCTGTGGTAGTGATAAAAAACAATGAAAGAATAGTTTCTGATAGGGAGTCCACTTTTAACAATTTGGACACGCCAATTCTTACCGAACCGACCGATGATGTACAACTGAGTTTGGCGGACAATAATTTTTCTACAGTTATAGGACCGCCACCTCCGCCTCCGCCTTCCGGAGAATATCCTCGCGTTGATCCCTATCACGTTCAGGCTTACGATGCTTATAAAGAATACACACCCGGTGGTTGGCAAAGAGATTTTATCTATTACGGATTGACACCTACTAATACAAAAGGATCAATAAACCCAACTTACACAGAAGAATTAACTTCTTTTAAATTGACTGGACCGCCTCAGATCGCCTATACTCATATTTCTGATGGCACAGATGATGCCCATCTTCGTCCGGAATTTATAGGAACAGATCAACAACCACCACAGGCATCTGCATGGACGGATGGAGGGTTTGAAATTCGAATAACTTATTATACCGGAGCTGAAAATTCTAGTGCAGATGAAATGGTAAGAGGATTTCCGGTTTCTCCTGAAGATTTGTTTTATATAACTTATACGAAAAAACCCTTTATCTTAGGACTCTACAAATATACCCCTCATATTGCAACTTCGTTAATGTATGATTTATACAATAATCCCGAAAATAAAGTGCAATTTTCTATTTGGGATTTGAATGATTTCTCTAATAAATGGGTATTAGAATTTGAGGAACACGATAATCAAGACAAATATTATCAAGAAGAAACACATAATTATAAGTATAATGCTAACATTGAATTAAATCCCACTTTGGGAGTTTTCGAAAAACTGGGGTTAAAATTCGGGGCTTCTGGAGAAATATCAAGTGGGGTAAAAAATAGCGTAGAACATGTTGATGGAAATGATGATCTTGGAGATAAGGATGTGAATTTTTATGATAATGTGGTTGATTGGGGGCGTGTATATGATTTACTGCCAATATATGGATTGGTACCACATAAATATAGTAACGGATATGTAGAATTTGAATTTCGTCCGAGGAGAACATATTAAAAAAAGTTATACTTTTGTATAACCAATTTATTACCTGTGCCTTTCGGTACAGGTAATTTTAAAAAATTATTCTATGAAAAAATACATAATTATACTCACAGCGTTTCTTTTTGCTTTTTCCTGTTCGGATGACAGAGAAACAGAGCCTTACGACCCGTCGAGTGTTAATACTTTTGAATTTTATATTGACGGCGAAAAGGTGGAAAATCCCGTATATTATGTAAGTGCAAACTATTTGCCTTGTGATAATGATATATATTTAAGAGTCAGCCTTAATAAAACACAAAGTAGTTCATGGGCGATTATTGAACTTACAATTACCAAGTATGGAAAAGTAAAATATTTCAAAATGTGGCGAGGATTAGATACTCATTACACGCCTTATTATAATCCCAATGATTATGTGAAAATTAAAAATTTACAATTAGATCCGCAAAGTCCATATCTTAAATTTTCTTTTGAAGGAAGTATATTTGAACAAAGCACCGACAAACCGATGGAAATCAGCGGAAATTTTGAAATAAAATTTTTCTACGATAGTTATTGTGATGCCGTATATAACCAATTTATAGATTTAAACAATGATATTAGGTATATAAATGGTGATATAATAAAAACAACTACTACCGTGCAAGGTCAAATCATTAATGTAAAATACGAAGCCAACGAACCGGACGGCTGGCAATTTGTGTTAAACGGTTTGAAGAAAAAAATTTACGACATGGATTTGGGAACTTATGATTTTGATTTTTCAAGAGAAAATGAGTTTATAGAATTTAATGAATATATCGGTCCGCCGAAAAGTATATTTTCTACCGTGCTTCCTACGGATTGGCTAAAATATGATACTTCCGGAAGTTTTACCATTTCCAAACACGAACTCATTGACGGACATAAAGTTACAAAAGGAACCATAAATTTAAACGCTTACGAAAACGGCACTTTAATAAAATCTTTCGAAAACGCACCTTTTGAACTTTCGGATAATTAGCGGCTGGCTTATGGCTTTTTGCCTATGTTCCTCATTTTCAGTTTTTTTCCGGCAAATTTAATGCGTTTAATCCGCAATGAAAATGATTTATCTAAATAATTCTTAATTTTGTAATCCTATTTAGTTATGGCATGGAAACATTGTTGGTGAAAATTAATGAAACCGGAAAAGCATCAATATTGGCAGAGATGTTGAAATCTATGGATTTTGTATCGTCTGTTGATTATTTTGACGACTTAAAAAAGATGAGAAAATTGTTTGAAGACGTCAATCAATCCGCCTCTCAAACCGAATTGCCTGAAATGACAATGGATGAGATTATCCAAGAAATAAAAAACTACAGACTTGAAAAGGAATTTGATCGTCGTTGATACGAATGTCTTTATTTCTGCCATAATCGGACAGTCGGGATTTCCACGAAAAATATTTGATGAATTAATTCTTACAAATGAAATACAAATGTGTTTGTCTGATGCTGTGTTAGACGAATATTTTGAAGTAGCCAACAGAGGAAAATTTAAAAAATATCCGGATTTTAACAGAAAGGCAAATGAATTTATAGAATTTATAAAGTTAAAAGCAAATTGGTTTATTCCCAAAGAAACTTTGGATATTTTGCCTGACAAAGACGATAATAAATTCATCGAATTAGCGGTAGAAGCACAAGCAAACTATATAGTAACCGGCAATACAAAAGATTTTATTTTTACCGAATTTCGAGATATAAAAATATACACACCGAAAGAATTTTATGATAAATGGATAAAAGATGATTTTTTTTAGTTCATGTCTTTCATTCTGTCAGGCTGAGTCTCGTCCTTGAAGACGAGAAAGCCTCAAACCCCGAAACCCGCACCTCGTATCTCAAATCTCACTGATAAACCGCAATTTCACGTTGGGGAATTTTTCCTGCGTCATGGAAATTGTGAACGGAGAATCTGCCAGAAAAACGAGTTGTCCGTATTTGTCTCTCGCTAAAAAACGCTGTTTCAGCCGCGCAAATTCTTTAAATTCTTCGGATTTTTCATCGGCTTCCAACCAACAGGCTTTGTGAATGGCAATGTTTTCGTAGTGGCATTTCGCGCCGTATTCGTGTTCCAAACGATACTGAATCACTTCGTATTGAAGCGCACCGACGGTTCCGATGATTTTTCTCCCGTTCATTTCCAAAGTGAAAAGTTGAGCAACGCCTTCGTCCATCAGTTGGTCGATTCCTTTTGCTAATTGCTTGGCTTTCAGCGGATCAGCATTGTTGATATACCGAAAATGTTCCGGAGAAAAACTTGGAATTCCTTTAAAATTTAGTTTTTCACCAGCCGTCAAAGTATCGCCGATTCTGAAATTTCCCGTGTCGTGAAGCCCGACAATATCGCCCGGAAAACTTTTTTCCACCACTTCTTTTTTATCCGCAAAAAAGGCATTTGGCGAGGAAAATTTCATATTTTTATTTTCTCGAACCAACAAATAATTCTCATTTTTTTTGAAAATTCCGGAAACTATTTTCACGAAAGCCAATCTGTCGCGGTGTTTGGGATCCATATTGGCGTGAATTTTAAACACAAATCCGGAAAATTTTTCTTCCTGCGGTTTCACTATTCTCGTGTCTGCTTGCTTTGGTTGCGGCATCGGAGCGATTTCTATAAACGCATCCAAAAGTTCGCGAACGCCAAAATTATTCAAAGCCGAACCGAAAAAAACGGGCTGCAAATTTCCGTTAATGTATTCATCGCGATTAAATTCGGGATAAACGGAATGCACGAGTTCCAATTCTTCGCGAAGCGTGTTTGCCGCCTTTTCACCGATGATTTCATCAATGTCCGAACTTTGAACATCGTCAAATTTCATCGTTTCGCCGACTTTCTGTTTTTTTTCCTCCAAAAAAAGTTGAATATTGCGTTCCCAAATATTGTAAATTCCCTGAAAATCGCTTCCCATCCCAATCGGCAGCGAAAGCGGAACCACTTTCAGTCCCAATTTTTGTTCCACTTCATCCAGCAAATCGAAAGCATCTTTTCCTTCGCGGTCGAGTTTATTAATGAAAACAATCATCGGCATTTTTCTCATTCTGCAAACCTGAACCAATTTTTCGGTTTGTTCTTCCACGCCTTTTGCCACGTCTATCACCACGATTACGGAATCCACCGCCGTCAAAGTTCTATAAGTATCTTCCGCAAAATCCTTGTGTCCGGGCGTATCGAGAATGTTGATTTTATGATTTTTATAATTGAACGCCAAAACGGAAGTTGCCACAGAAATTCCTCTTTGCCGCTCGATTTCCATAAAATCGGAGGTTGCGCCTTTTTTTATTTTGTTGGATTTCACGGCTCCTGCTTCCTGAATGGCACCTCCGAAAAGCAATAATTTCTCGGTGAGCGTGGTTTTTCCGGCATCGGGATGAGAGATAATTCCGAAAGTTTTGCGTTTTTCAATTTCTTTAATCAGTTCGGTCATTATTAAAATTTGAGGGTGCAAAAATAGTTAAAAAAGTAATGAAGTTATAGAGTTAAGCACAATTTTCGAATTTCACAACCTCTTAAAAACTACCGGAAGAATTTCGTGTTTGCTCAGGGCGTATTTTCGAATTTCTTCGTCGGAAAATTTTTGTGAATAATAATTGATTTCCACATCGAAACCTGTATTTTTTAACCGCTCAAAATAATCCATTCCATAGAGGCGAACATGGTCGTATTGTCCAAAATGTTTCTGACGTTCTTTCGGATTGATAATGGAAAAATCTTCATACGTTTTTTCCAAAGTATTTTTCATCGGAACTTGAAAAATTCCCCAACCGCCGCGTTTCATCACGCGAAAGAGTTCGCTCATCGCTTTTTTATCGTCTTCAATATGTTCTAAAACGTGGTTGCAAAACACCACATCAAAACTTTCGTCGGGAAAAGGCAAATTCAAAATATCGGCTTTCACATCGGCAATCGGCGAAAATAAATCGGCAGAAATGTAATCGAGATTTTTCATTTTTTTGAATCGCCGTAAAAATTCTTGTTCCGGAGCGATGTGCAAAACTTTCAAATTTGCCGTAAAAAAATCGGTTTCATTTTGCAGATACAGCCACATTTGCCGATGGCGTTCCAAACTAAAAGTTCCGGGTGAAAGTGCATTTTTTCGAGAATTTCCGTAGCCGTAGGAAAGAAATTTTCGGTAAGATTTTCCGTCAATCGGATCCGTGAAACGTTTGCCTTTAAAAAATAAATAAATCAAAGGTCTTGCCCAAATACTGAGTTTGATAAGCATTGTCCTCGGAATAGTGTTTAGAATTTTTTTCATAATTTGAGGTGCGAGTTGCAAATTTAAAAATTTCTAAATCTTGAATCCTGTAATTTATAACCCAAATCTCAACTCAAATCATTATATTTACCGCCTTATTAAGATTAAAAATCTATGATATATTCTTTACGCGGAATCGTTCAAGAACTTACGCCCGCTTTTACTGTGATAGACGTAAACGGCGTAGGATATTTTGTGGGAATCAGCCTGCAAACTTTTGAAAAATTGGCGATAGGAAAGGAAACTTTTCTTTACACGCAACAGATTATTCGCGAGGATGCACATTTGCTTTTTGGATTTCACACGGCGGAAGAAAAAGAAATGTTTAATCTGTTGATCAGCGTCAATGGCGTTGGTCCGGTTTCGGCATTGATTATGCTTTCGTCTTTGAATAATCGCGAGATTTCATCGGCGATACTTTCAGACAATTCCGCGCTGTTGCAAAAAGTAAAAGGCATCGGTGCAAAAACCGCCGAAAGAATCATTATTGATTTGAGGGACAAGGTTCAAAAATTCGGAAATTCGGATGACAAAAATTCGCATTTTATAGATAATAAAATTAAAAATGAAGCGTTATCAGCATTAGAAGTTTTGGGCATTTCCAAGAAAATGAGCGAAAAAATTGCAGATAAAATTTTAACCTCCGATTCGGGCATTTCTGTGGAAGATTTAGTGAAACAAATTTTGAAAAATATTTAAGAGAAATAAAAACTAATGAGCAACATTATAAAATTCAATCAGGTAGAAGATAAAATTCTGAATATCCGCAACCGGAATGTGCTTTTGGATAGTGATGTGGCGGAATTGTACGATGTACAGACTAAAGAAATAAATCAAGCAGTAAAAAACAATCCTAACAAATTCCCGAAAGGATACATTTTTGAGATTGATAATGAAGAACTTGCAAGTTTGCGGTCAAAATTTTTGACCACAAATTTAGCGAAAACAAGAGTTAATCCTAAAGTTTTTACAGAAAAAGGGTTGTATATGCTTGCCACATTAAACAGAATTTTTTGCAATAAAATTAATAATTAAAACTAATGAGCAACATTATAAAATTCAATCAAGTAGAAGATAAAATTCTGAACATCCGCAACCAGAATGTGCTTTTGGATAGTGATGTCGCGGAATTATACGGCGTAGAAACAAAACGTGTGAACGAAGCCGTGAACAATAATCCCGACAAATTTCCTGATGGGTATATATTGGAAGTTTCAAAATCCGATAAAAAGGAACTGGTCGAAAATTTCGACCGGTTCAATCCGTTAAAACATTCCACTGTCTTACCAAAAGCCTTCACAGAAAAAGGTTTGTATATGCTTGCCACGATTTTGAAAAGCGAAAAAGCCACCGATACTACCATCGCCATTGTGGAAGCGTTTACCAAAATGCGCGAATTGTCCACTGTGGTTGCCGCATTGGTGAAATCGCCGGACGATACACAAAAGCAGGCTGATGTGATGCAAAAAAGCAGCGAAATATTGTCGGATATGGTTACAAAAGAGTTGCAAACCACAGGCACAGAAACGAGTTTTGAAATTAATTTATTTTCTGCTGTGAAAATTAAACACACCATTAAAAAAGAGGCAAAATAAAAATATAAAAACAAAATAGATTTTGATAAATAAATACAAATACATATTTCTCATCCTTTTTTCGGCGGTATTTTCCGGTGTTTCGGCACAGGTAAAACCTTCGGATACGGCTATTATTAAAAAGAATTTCCCGATTGAAAACCCGATTTATTACGATGCGGTTTACGATGTTGCCGAAGGAAAATATTACCTCTATCCGAAAATCGGAAACACGATTGTCGGCGAGTCGATTACGATGACCACCCAAGAATATCGCGATTATATGATGGCGAAATCTTTGGAAGAATACTACAAACAAAAATCTGCGGAACACGATATGGAACATCGGGAAAAAATTGATGAAAACAAGAATTTTATCCCGACCATCACCATTAAAAACAAACTTTTCGAGAAAATTTTCGGAGGCAATAAAATCGAAATTATTCCGCAAGGTTTCGCCTCTTTCGATCTCGGAATCCTTTATCAAAAAATTGATAATCCGATGATTCTGCCGCAAAACCGGAGCAATTTTGCCATCAATATTCAGCAGAGAATACAACTCGGACTCACAGGAAAAGTCGGCGAAAATTTGCAACTGAAAGCCAATTACGATACCCAAAGCGGTTTCGCATTCGAGAACAAAATGAACATCGTTTGGCAATCGAAAGGAACATGGAAAGACCTAAAAAACAAAGGTTTAGAAAAAATAGATAAAGAAAAACAAGACAATGCGCCGGAAGATAAAATCATCAAACGCGTAGAGTTCGGAAACGTGAATATGCCGCTTTCCACGAGTTTAATTCAAGGTTCGGAATCTTTGTTCGGTTTGAAAACGGAATTTCAACTCGGGAAAACCTACGGAACTTTGGTATTTTCTCAACAGCAGGGCGAAGCAAGAAATATCATTGCACAAGGCGGCGATATTTTGAATCCGTTTAAAATTTATCCCAGCGAATACGAAGACAATCAGCACTTTTATTTGGGGCAATATTTCCTCGAAAACTACGATAAAGCCTTGCTGAATTATCCCGTCATCAATTCAAAAATAATTATCACGAGAATAGAAGCGTGGATTTTGGATCAAGGTTCCGGAAGTTTAACCGAACAAAAAAGTATATTGGGAATCAGAGATTTAGGTGAAGGAGCAGTCGGTTTTCCGGACAATTCTCAAAACAATTTATACCAAAGCATCAACGGTTTGGGTTCCGCTTTGCGAGATCCGACCACCACTTACAACACCATCAAAAACGCCGTTTTGCCCGTTGCCGACGGAACTTTGCAGCCGTATATCGACCAAACGCATTTTATTTTCAACCGAAAAGGGAGGTTGCTTTCGCCCGGAGAATATAAATTCAATCCGCAACTCGGATATATCTCTCTTAATCAAAAACTTAACGACCAACAATTTTTGGCGGTAGCATTTTCTTTCACGCTGAACGGAAGCGATAAAGTCTATAAAATCGGGGAATTTTCCGAAGAAGGAAGCGTTCTCATTTTAAAAATGATAAAATCCACAAGATTGGATCTCAGTTCGCCGATGTGGAATTTGATGATGAAAAACGTTTATCCGCTGAACACGATGCAAATCAATCCCGACGGATTCGTGCTGAACGTGAATTACCGCGACCCAACCACCGGCGGAAAAGTGAACTATTTGCCGAACACGCCGTTTCAAGACGTTCCGATTATTAAATTGATGAATTGGGACAGATTGAACATCAGCGGAGATTTGCAGACAGACGGAGCCGTAACCGGAGATGGAATTTTCGACTTTGTTCCGGGGCTGACCGTAGATCCCGAATACGGACGCGTGATTTTCACCAAAGCCAAACCTTTCGGACAATATTTGCAGGATCAGTTGGGAAGCCCTGACCCGAATTTTGTGTTCAACGACCTTTATACTAAACAAAAAGAAACCGTAAAAGGCGATAAATTAGACAATGCTTACACGCTCGAAGGACGATACAAAGGCGCACAAGGCGGCGGAATTCCTTTGGGTGCAATTAATGTTCCGCCCGGCTCGGTGAGGGTAACCGCAAACGGAATGGAACTGATTGAAGGCGTGGATTATACCGTAGATTATATGCTCGGAACCGTGAATATCATTAATGAAGCCATCAAACAATCCGGACAAGCAATCAATATTTCTTTGGAAAATCAAATGACGTTTAACACGCAGAGAAAGAGATTTTTAGGTTTAAATTTAGAAAGAAAATTCAATGAACATCTCACGGTTGGTGCTACGGTGATTAATTATGCCGAAACGCCGCTCACCCAAAAAGTAAACTACGGACAAGAAGCGGTGAACAACACGATGGTCGGTTTCAATATGATGTATAATAATGAAATTCCGGCTTTGACGAGATTGACCAACAAAATCCCGATGGTAAAAACCGAAGCCCCGTCTAACCTCAGTTTCACGGCAGAAGGCGCATATCTGATTCCGGGACAAAATAAAAATACGGACAACCAAGCCTATATTGACGATTTTGAACAAACCACTTCAAAAATTTCTATGAAAGAACCGGCAATGTGGAGTTTGGCTTCCAAACCGGAACTCAATAAAAACGATATTGTATTTTCGGGAGCCGATTTAAACGATGATACAGACTACGGAAACGGACGCGGCTTGATTTCGTGGTACAATATTGACCCGAGATTTTATGGAGTCGGCGGAGGCGCGCCAAACGGAATTAACGCCAATTCCCTTTCCAATCACGCTTCCAGACGTGTGGAAACCCGCGAATTGTTCAACAGCAGAGATTTCGTAGCCGGCGAACAAATTATGACGAACACGTTTGACATCACTTATTATCCGCAGGAAAGAGGTCCGTACAACGTGAATCCCGCAAATGAACCGACTTCCCAAAGATGGGGCGGATTGATGCGACCGGTTTCCGTAACCAATTTCACGAGTTCCAATATCGAATATGTAGAATTTTGGCTGATGGATCCTTACGCAGACGGAAATCCGTTGGGCGCAGATCCAAAACTTTTGATTCATCTCGGAAATGTGTCCGAAGACGTTTTGAAAGACGGAAAAATGCAATACGAAAACGGGCTTCCAACACCGAGTACGCCTGCAAATACCACCGCTTCAAATTGGGGAACTCAGCCGAGCCAATATCCGATTCTCTACGCTTTTTCCACCGAAGGCGATGAAAGAACAATGCAAGATTTAGGTTTTGACGGTTTAAATAATGCCGACGAAGCCACGAAATTTAGTTCAAATTACACCAATCCCGTAACCGGCGACAGCGATCCGGCGGCGGATAATTTCTTGTTTTATCTTTCCGACAGATTTCAAGGAGCGGAGGCTTCATCGCTGCCGGACCGCTACAGATATTTCCAAAATCCCGAAGGAAATTCGCAGAGCAATACTTTGGAAGTTTCTACACAAACACCTGATGCTGAAGACATTAACAGAGATTATAACCTCGACCAAAGCGAAAGTTACAACCAATACACCGTCAATTTAAAACCAAGCGATTTGGTGCTCGGACAAAACAATATCGTGGATGAAAAGGAAGTGGACGTAACTTTTGAAAACGGACAAACTTCCAGCGTGAAATGGTATTTGTTCAGAATTCCGGTAACGGCTTACGACGACAACGGCATCGCCGGAGAAGGAAGTGCAGACATTTTAAATAATGTGAGATTCACGAGGTTGCTTTTAACCGGATTCGACCAAACTTCTACGTTGCGTTTCGGAACTTTCGATTTGGTGCGTTCCGATTGGCGAAAATACACGAAAAATATTGCTGTTGCAGACGATGGAATCAATGAAGGAACGGTAGAAAATTTAACCGGAACCGACGATTTTTTTGTCGGCAGCGTGAATCTCGAAGAAAACGGATTGAACCAACCGCCGTATGTTTTGCCTCCCGGAATTGAAAGACAAGTTTTGAGCGGAAATGCCGGCGCACAAAGACAAAACGAGGCATCGCTTTATATGAAAGCCACGCAACTTTCAGATGCGGCGAGAGGCGTTTTCAAAAATACAACTTTGGATATGCGGCGATACAAAACGCTGAAACTCTTTGTTCACGCCGAAAATCTTTTGGAAACCATCCCAAATCCGAATTACGATAATGATATTGATGAAGATGTGAAATTTTTTATTCGTTTTGGTAATGATGCCACAGACAACTACTATGAATACGAGGCTTCTGTGAAATATACCCGACCAAACGCTACTTCACCGTTGGAAATCTGGCCATCGGAAAATAATGTGGAATTGGATATTCAGCAGTTTGTGGATGCGAAACTTTATCGAGACCGAGATTTTTCAAGCGATGTAAACAAACGTATTTTTTATCCCGATTTTGGGGACGACAACAAGAAAATTTTCGTGAAAGGAAGACCGAGTTTGGGCAGCGTAACCACGATTGTAATCGGTGTGAGAAATCTGTCGCAAAAATCATTAGTTCCAAAAGATTTGGTGCTTTGGGTGAACGAAATTCGGCTTGCGGATATTGATAATGAAGGCGGCTACGCCGGAAATGCGAGCATCAATTTCAATCTCGGAGATTTTGCAATGGTGAACGCGAACGCATCGTATTCATCGGTTGGTTTTGGTTCCATCACGCAAAAACCTTCGGAACGCTCGCAAAGTACGCTTTCCGCTTACGCCATCAATGCCAGCGTGAACGTGGATAAATTTTTACCCGGAAAAACAGGAATTAAAATTCCGGTGAATTATTCCTACGCACAAACCATCGAAGATCCGAAATACAACCCGATTGACAACGATGTGGAATTTGAAAAATCGCCGAACAAAGAAGAACTGAAAAAAGTGGCGAGAACCTACACGCAGCAAAGAAGTATCGGCGTTGTGAATATGCACAAAGAAAGGGTGAACGCCCAAAAGAAAGCCAAATTCTACGACATTGAAAACGTGTCCGTAACCACGGTTTATCACGACGATTATTTCCGAGATATTTACACCAAGAAAAACTACCGCCAATATCTGCAAGGAAACATTGATTACAATTATTCTTTCAAACCTTTCGTGATGCGTCCGTTTAAAAATATCGTCAGCGATACGGCGAAAATTTACAAATATTTGCGATGGGTAAAAGAATTTAATTTCAACCTCGTGCCGACGAGAATTTCCTTCCGAACGGAAATTGACAGAAATTACAACGAACTTCAATTCAGAAACATAGAATCTGTGCTCACGGGAACGAATGCTTTGGATTTTGACGTCATCAAAAACAGAAATTTCTATTTCGGCTGGCAATACGGTTTAGGATTTAATTTTTCCAAATCGCTGAAAATGGAAATCAATTCCGCAATGCGAACTTTGAACGATGAGCAAAGCGTTGCGAATATGAGCACATCGTCCATTTTCCAAAATCCGTTCCGCGCGGGACGTCCGGTTTTGTATAATCACAGCGTTCAACTGAACTACAGATTTCCGTTTGAATATCTGCCGTATTTGGATTTCATGAATATGGAACTCGGCTACGGCTTTACCTACAATTGGAATGCGCGAAGTACGGTGATGAGAAATTTTGTGAATCCCGATACGAACCAACCGGAAAGTCTTGGAAACGTGGGGCAAAACACGAACACCATCACCGGAACCGGAACTGTGGATTTCCCGAAATTCTTTAAAAAATTCAGATATTTCCAAAAAATAGACAGCGTGATGCAAAAACGCCAACAGGAAATAGATTCGCTCGGAAATGCCTACAATCAAGCGTGGGAAAAGAAAAACAAAAAAAGAACTTTCAAATCTTATAAATTTAAAGCAAAACTGAAACCGCTTCAGGCTGTTGCCTACGCATTGACTTCGATTAAACAATTGGATTTCAGTTACAACGAAAACAACGGAATTGTGCTTCCGGGATTATTGTCGGCGCCAAATATGTACGGCTACGGACAAACTCTGGGCGGACCAACTTTCGGATTTTTAATGGGTTCGCAAGCAGACATCCGAAGAACCGTTTTGGAACGCGGCTGGCTTTCCACATCGGAATATATGACGGACGCTTACACCCAAATGAAATCCCAAAACATCACCGGAAATCTGCAAATAATGCCGGTGAACGAATTTAGAATTGATTTGAATATTCTTAAAAATTACACCCAAAATTTCACGCAATCCGGTTATAATGCGCTCGCAAATCTCAACACGAACAGCCATAATTTCACGTTTGCAACGGATATGATTACCTATTCCAAAACCTCTTGGACGATGTCCACCGCTTTCACAGACGGAAAACAGATTTACGATAATATGATTGCCAATGCGAAATTGATTTCATCGCAAATCGGAAATATTGATATCAACGGAGACGGATTTATGGAAGGCTACGGACGTTCCAACGCCTACATTATGATTCCCGCATTTCAAGCGGCAGTGGAAGGAAAATCTCCGAAAACAATGGGCAGTCCGAAGAAAACAGGATTTCCGCTTCCGAATTGGCGCATCACCTATTCCGGTTTGAAAAATATTCCGATGGTGAATAATTATTTCTCGAAATTTGATGTGCTGCACGCCTACACTTCCACCTACACCGCCAGCGGAATCCAATCCAGCATTGATTATTACAACGCCGAAAGAAATTTGGATGCACCGAGAGTGGATCCGTTCGGAAACTTTTATAATCCTTATACTTTCTCGCAAGTCGGTTATGTGGAAACTTTTGCACCGCTCATCGGAATTGATGTTACGATGAGAAACAATATGCAATTCCGCGCGGAATACAACCGAGATCGCTCGTTTATTCTCGGCTTGGTAAACCAAACTTTAACCGAAGATGTCGGGAAAGAATATGTGTTCGGATTTGGATACATCATCAAAGATTTGCCGTTTAAAATCAACTACAGAGGAAAAATAAAAACCGTGAAAAGCGACCTCAACATTCGCGGCGATTTTTCCATCCGCGACAGCCAAACCAGAATCACCAATTTCCTACAAGACGATACGCAAGTGACGGGCGGACAAAAACTCCTAAGCGTGAAATTCTCCGCAGATTACAATTTCTCGAAGAATCTGAACATCAAGTTTTTCTATGACCAAATGGTAACGAAATACAAAATTTCCACCGCATTTCCGCTTTCCACCATCCGCGCCGGATTGACGGCAACATTCACATTTGACGGAAGCGGCGGCGGACAGTGATGATTGTTGATTTGTAGGGGCGCGATTAATCGCGCCCCTACAATCGAAAAATATTTTAATTATTTTTGATGAAAAATTAAAATATGATTTACCATCGCCGCAGTATTCGCCTGAAAGGATATGATTATTCGCAGGCAGGATTGTATTTTGTTACAATATGTGTTCAAAATCGTGAATGTTTATTTGGTGAAATCGTAGATGGTGAAATGATGTTGAACGAGTGTGGAAATATCGCGAATACAATTTGGAACGAATTGCCGCAACATTATCCATACGTTGCATTGGACAGATTTGTTGTAATGCCCAATCATATCCACTATATTATTGAAATTACGGATTTCCATTGTAGGGGCGCGATTAATCGCGCTCCTACAATGGAAATCAATGGTGGATTTGCGGGCGAACATAACCCAATGTTTCACAATAATTTACCACGAATTGTTCGTTGGTTTAAAGGTCGCATCACGTTTGAATGTAGAAAAATAAATCCTGATTTTGCGTGGCAGCGCAATTACCACGAACACATCATTCGTGATGACCAATCCTATCAACGTATCGCCGATTATATCGAAAAAAATTCTGAAAATTGGCAAAAAGATAAATTTTTCAATTGATGCAAATTTCTTTTGGTTGATGGTTTTTTTGCGCTGAGCCTGTCGAAGCGTTTAATCATAGAATGTGCAAGATTTTGACACTCCTTCGGCTTCGCTCAGGATGACAGCGCGTGTCAAGGTTGAGCCTGTCAACTTTGACAAAGATAAACAAAACGCCTTTTTTGTCAATATTTTTTTTCAACTTTGCTAAAATTATCTCTTTTTACTCGGATTTTATCCTCTTCCGCTGCATCGAAACAAACTTCGGATTTTCCACATTTTTCAGATAATTTGTGAGCGCGGGTTTGCTCATGCTGTCTTTCGTGAGGTAGATTCTGCCGCCGTATTTTTCCACGATTTCATCCAAATCCGAAACCAATTTCGGGAGTTTTTTATTCACTTTGAAATCCAACGCCAGCGTGTAACCTTCCTGCGGAAACGAGTTGTAAGCCTGCGGATTGTTTTTTCCGAAAAGTTTCAGAACGGCGAGAAAAGATCCGTTGCCGGAATCGGCGATGGTTTCGAGGATTTCCTTCATTCCTTCTTTTCCGGTTTCCTTCGGAATCACCATTTGATATTGGATAAATCCTTTTCGTCCGTAGATTTTATTCCATTCGTTAATGACATCGAGCGGATAAAAAAACGTTTCGTAGTCAATGAAATTTTTAAGCGTTTTTTTTCGCTGTTTTGCGTAGTACAAAAAATTAAAAATCTTGATGCTCCATCGGTTTAGAACGAATCCGGGAAAATAAAACGGAATCGTGGGCTGAAATTTTTTCTTGAGGTTTAAATATTGTTCGGCGAATTTGTTTTTCAGTTCGGATTTTTGGGCGTGTTCGCCGCGCATCAAAACACTTCGCCCGATATTTTTTCCTTTTTGAAGGCAATCTATCCACGCCACATTATACGTCCAATCTTCGCTTTCATCAAACAAATTAAAGATTTCGTCGAGATTTTTTGCTTTAATGCTTTCTTGCCGAATGTAGGCGGTTTCTATTTTTTTTAGTTTGAATTTTGCCGAGAGAACTATTCCCGTAAGTCCCATTCCGCCGATGGTTGCCCAAAATTTCTCCGAATTTTCCTCGCGCGAACATTTCAGGATTTCGCCGTTTTCGTCCATTAAATCAAACTCCAAAACGTATTCGGAAAAACAACCTTCCGCGTGATGATTTTTGCCATGAACATCCGATGCAATCGCGCCTCCGACTGAAATATATTTTGTTCCGGGCGTTACATAAAGAAAAAAACCTTGCGGCACGCAGATTTCCAAAACTTCGGAAAGCAAAACTCCGGCTTCACATTCGAGGATTCCGTTTTGCCGGTCGAAACCGATGAATTTATTCAGTTTTTCGGTCGAGAAAATATGTTCGCCGAGAGAAGCATCGCCGTAGCATCTTCCGTTTCCGCGAGCGATAATTTCGGGTTTGTTTTTGACAAATTCCTTTATTTTGGGAAGCGAATCGTCGGATTTCATTTCCTTTTCCACGACCGGAAAATTTCCCCAATTTGCAACTTTTTGAATATAGTTCGGTTTCATCGAGTTTAATTTTAAAGAGTAAAATTACTGTTATTCCATGATTTCATCATCAAATTTTCAAAACGCCTCATCTTCTTTTTTTTATTTAAATTATAATCATAATTACCGAATATATTTAAATTGGAATATTAATGGTCTTTTTAGAAGTCAGAACCCGTGATTTGTAACTTAGACTAATTCCGTTTATCATTTCCCCAAAGCAATTTTTGGCGAATGGTTTCAAAAAAACTCAAATTTTTCGGCTGAACTAACTGCACTTTGAATTTCGCTTTTCGCAACACGATTTCCACATCAGTGTCGATACGAACCAACCTTGAATCCAGTGAGAGCGAATATTGCGGAACTCGGCTGTCTACTTTCAATCGAATTTCCACATTATCATTTACGATTAACGGTCTGATATTCAAATTGTGAGGAGCAATCGGCGTGATTGCAAAATTTTCGTTGTTCGGAGAAATAATCGGTCCGCCGCAACTTAAAGAATAGGCAGTGGAACCCGTCGGTGTAGAAATAATAACGCCGTCTCCCCAAAAAACATTCAGAAATTCGGAATTGATGTAGGAATTTATCGTTATCATTGTTGTGGTTTTTTTTCTGGAAATGGTGATGTCATTCAGAGCAAAAGGGAAGAAATCACCTGCGTTCGGTGAAATGATTTCTATGACGGAACGTTCACTAAGTTTGTATTTTTTCTGAATGATGTTATCAAGTTCCGTGAAAATTTCCTCTTTGGAAAAACTCGTCAAAAACCCCAGTCTTCCGGCATTTACACCTACAATCGGAATTCCGGAATCTTTGATAAACAATAGGGAATTTACAATTGTGCCGTCTCCTCCGAAAGTGAAAAACAATTCTACATTTTTATTTTCTAAATCTTCTTTGCAGTCAAAAATTTCAACATCTTTTGAAAATTGCATCGCTTTTGCCGTTTTGGAATGCAATACGGATTTCACACTTTTTTTCTCTAATTCACGTATGAATTTATCGAGGAAAAGCAGTGTCTCCGAATCGTTTTTTTGAGTGTAAATTGCGACTGTCATCTTCTTAAAAGATTTTTCGTATTTTGTATATTAATTATTACTTTGTGTAAAAGTATGAATTTGACACAGATTATTAATTAGTAAAGTAATCGTTATTAATGGTTTATAAAAACTTTAATCCTAAACATTAAGATTTTTTATAAAAAAAGATTATAATAAAAATATCTAAAAGAAAGGAAAGGCAAAATTATAAAAAAGATTGTAATCAGAGTTTACGTAAACAAAGGAAATTTAGGATATTTACTTATTGATGAGCAGTAATGACCCCAAAAATGCTTGCCCCAAAACAATTCCCGCTGCCACCGAAACATTCAGACTTTCCGTAAATTGATGCTTTCCGAAACGCGGAATCGTGAGTTTTTCATCGAGCAGTTTTTCAATGTTCGGGCGGATTCCATTGCCTTCGTTGCCGAAAATAAGATTGAATTTTTCGGGAAAATTAAATTTAAAAACAGAGGTTCCGCTCATATCCGTTCCGATGTTTTTGCGGGCGGAATTTTTTAAAAAATGTTCCAAATTTTCATAAACCACATTCACGCGGAGAAAAGAACCCATACTCGCTTGCACCACTTTCGGATTGTAAAAATCTGCCGTATCTTCGCTGCAAACGATTTGCCGGATTCCGAACCAATCTGCCAAACGAATCATCGTCCCGAGATTTCCGGGATCTTGAATGCCGTCTAAAATTAATTGTCGCGAAATATCTTTATTTAAAGCATTTTTACGCAGTTTGCAAACGGCTACGGAATCTTTCGGCGTTTTCAAAAAACTGATTTTTCGCAGTTGTTCCGGTGATATTTCCGTGATTTTTCCTTTAAAAAAACTTAAACTTTCGGGGTTTGTGGAAAAAATTTCTTGCGTTTCGTAGTCGGAATTCGCAAGTTCTTTGATGATTTTATTGCCTTCAACCAAAAACAAATTGTATTTTTGCCTGAACTTTTTTTGGTCCAAAGATTTTAAAATTTTGACGGAATGAGCGGTAAGCATTTCTTTAAATATCA
>JAITMJ010000099.1 GCA_031277475.1 Flavobacteriaceae bacterium | reverse complement strand
TCATGGAATATATAAAGAATCAAGATTCCAATGAAGGAACAGAGGATTTTACGGTCGCAGGGTAGTCGGCTTCAGCCGACTCATTCAACCCCTCGCCTTATAGGCGAGGGTAGTTTAGTACGGATTTTTCCTCAAATTACAATGCTCTTGTCTATCTCGGAAATGGCTTATTTGCTACGAATAACGGCAAAAAATGGGGTGTAATCAATGAATACGGAAGGCAGATTTTAGATTTTGAATATGATGGAATTACTCCCGGATTGGCTGTAAAATATGAAAAAACTATTAATTTCTTTGGCGCGACAGACATACCGAGAGGCACATTTTATTTCGATGCTTATTATTTTGATGAAAACGGTTTGCAGAATAAAAAAAGTATAAAAATCAGCAAATTTGTGCAAGGAGATTATGATTTTTTAGAGAATCCGCAAGGATTTTTGCCATATACTATAGAAAATGAAAATAAATCGGAAAATCAAAAATACGATTATTACGAAACGATAAACAATCAATTTACAATCGTTGGCAATATAGGAATGCGCGAATTTCTTGATACGGAACATCGCAGTTGGAGGTTTTACGATTTAAAAGGAATCACCAATTCCAAAGGCGAATTTACGGTTCCGCAAATTTATAATGACATCAAACAGAAAGAGGATTGCAATATTTTTGTCGTGAAAAAAGATAATAAATACGGCGTTATCAATATTGAAAATGAATTTATTGTTAATCTCGAATATGATGATATAGACATTATCGGAAGCGTCATTGTTGTTGCAAAGGACTCTAAACGCGCTGTTTTGGATTTTACGGGTAAAACTTTGATTTCCTTTAAAAATACCAATTATCGGGAAGGAAACGCAGGAGCATTAATGACAAATAATTACAAGATTATTGACAAAAAAAATTAATTGACTAAATTTTTCATACGAAATAAAAGCCGCTCCCGCACGAATCTTTCGTATGGTCATTACAGAAAAAATCTGCGAAATCCAAAGGATTCGCCGATTCCTTTAAAAAAATAAAAATTAATGAGGCAAAATCTGTGTAATCTGCGGGAAATTTAAAATGTGTAAGATTTCGACAGCCCTTCAATTTCACTCGTAATCCGGCACATTTTGTCGCGCTGAGCGAAGTCGGAACGTCAATAATTCTTTTCGTTTTTTCAAAGTTTATAAATTGCGTATGAGTGAAATCATATCAAATTATCAAATTCTTATTTTTTTTGAAAATTGTTTGTATATGTTAAAAAATACTTTTAATTTCGTTGCAATTCTAAAAATTTATTCTGATGAAAAAGATTATTATTTTACTGTCAATTTTTGTAGTATTCTTTGCAAAAGCACAAAAAGATGTACTTATCAATAACACTTGGTATTTGGGAAAAGTTGTTATTGACAATGTAGGATATCCTACTCCAAATAATTCGGAAATAAGTTCAATTAGTGCGACGTTCGCAGATGCCTATTTTATGACGGCAGTATGTAATTCTTTGGCAGGTACTATTTCCAATTATGACGATTCAAACCTCACTTTCACACCACACGAAGTCGCTCTAACTTTAATGATGTGTCAGAATCCAGTTAATGATTCCTATGAAGATGTTTATTTTGAACAGTTTTGGTTCGAAGCACTCGTTGGCGGACCATACAACTATCTCCCTATTTCTTATAGCATAGTTCCGGAAAATGAAGTTTTAAAACTAACCATTACAAATTCTCAAGGAGATCAGGCTATCTATTTTTCAGAGGCTATGGCCGTTTCGGAAATAGAAAAATTAAACGTTGAAATATATCCCAACCCTGCAACCAACGTTCTAAACATAGAAACCTCCCTAAAAATAGAGAGAATAAATGTTTATGAGGTTTCGGGAAAATTGGTAAAAACCGTGCAAAATGCAGAGAAAACCATAGATGTTTCTCGCCTGCAAAACGGCGTGTATCACTTGGAAATCTTTACGGATAAAGGAAAGATTTATAAAAAGATTATCATCAATTAATCGTGCAGAAGCGAAAAAAAAATCTGCGAAAAAATCTGTGTAATCTGCAGGAAATTTTTTGTTTCTATTTGTCAAAGTTAAATCAAAACATTACGATGTGAGCGACATTTGGTATTTTGGAAAGAATAAAAATTTCCAAATCAAAAAAAAATCACGGCTCAAAACTTTCAAATTTTCCATTTTCAAAGAATAGGACAATTCTTTTTATTTTATTTTGCTGATTTTCAGGAGTTTGCACAATATCATTTTTTTCCGGAACTTCTAATCGCCGAGAATCCGATATTTTTTCCGGAGTTTCATTCGTGGGCGGTGCAGCAGATTCTCGCGCGGTTTCATTTTGCAAATTATCTTTCTGCAATTTATCTTCACGTTCCGTAATCCCAAAATTTTCATCATTCACCAAAGCAAATAAATCGAGTGGGGAAGTGGTTTTTATTTTTTCTTCGGATAATACAGATTTCCACATTTCGCCATCGCCTTTTATCAGCCAATCCCATTGCAATTCCGGAAAATGATTTTTCACTTTAATTAAAAAATCCAAAGACGGCTTGTTTCTCCCTGAAGTAATGTGCGTGATGGAGGAGCGCTGAACATCAATAGCATCTGCAAACTCGGAGGATGAAAGTTTGGAAAATTCAATCACTTTTGAAATTCTATCGTTTAAATTCATAATTACAAATGTAAATAATTAATTTACAATAATGAAATACAAATGTAAATAACAGGGTAGCGATGGAATTTACAAAAGTTAATAAACGTAATTTAACCTATTTAAAATCAATAATTTAATTCTATTTACAAAATTAAATTATTTAAAATTTTCTCTAAATTATTTTTGATTTTTTTGGAAATATTGATGGTATTATGAGAAAAAAAATAAAGAGATTTGCTTTACATTAATAATGCGAATCACGGGTTGAAAAGGCTTGAAAAGCTGTATTTTCATAACCGTAGGTAAGCGAAGCGTAGCCTACGGTAGCGAAACGAAAGTAAAATCGCTGCCTGCAAAGACAGGACAAATAAAACAAAATAAGTTCCGCCTTTCAGGCGGAAAATCGTATGGATAGTGCGCCCCGCAGGCAACACTACGTTCGCCTGCGGTTATGAAAATCAAGCCCTTCGGGCTAAATGTACGCTGTTTTCAACCCGTGATTCGCATTAAAATTAAACCTTTAATAAATAATGAACATTTCTGCCTTCGCCTTGTTGCTGCAATGCGCCTATTTTCGCCAAATATTGCAAATCTCGAGTAGCGATGGCTTTTGAAGTTTTGTTGATTGAAATGTATTTTTTTGCCGTCATTCCGCCGATGAAATTTTCTGTTTCGGTATCGAACATTTTGTTTATTGCCTTTTGTTGTCGGCTGTTTAATTTGTTTTTAAAACGATCGAAAAAATGTGTTTTTTTAATCGAAAATGTGATGATGTCTATGCTTATTTTCTGTGATTCGAGTAGCATTTTTGAAAAATAAACAATCCAATCGGTTATTTCCAATGTATTTTGCGCATTTTTCAATTCGGCGTAATATTGTTTTTTATTTTTTTCGATAGCCGTAGAAATCGCCATTAATATTGGTTTTTCTAATGATTCCGAAAGACATTTCTCTATCAATGCTCGCCCGATTCTGCCGTTTCCGTCTTCAAACGGATGTATGCTTTCAAAATACAAATGTGAAATTGCGGTTTTAATAATAATTTTTTGAATATTTCC
>JAITMJ010000075.1 GCA_031277475.1 Flavobacteriaceae bacterium | reverse complement strand
AAACGAAAACACAGCAATTTGCAAAATAAAGTTTTGAAACTTTTTGACAATTATTTTTATTACGGTGGTTTTTTCGAGGTGTTTGCGAGACACGATAAGCGAGATTGGCTCAATTTGTTATATCAAAAACTATTACTCGGCGACATTATGCTGCGTAACGACATACGCAATGAAAACGCCATTCGCGTATTAGCTAAAAAATTGGCGGAAAGCGTGATGCAGCCATCGTCGCTGTCGCGGATAAACAATGTGGTAAATTCTTCGGGTACAAGCATTTCGCGCAATACACTGGTAGATTATTTGCGCTTTCTGACCGATTCGTATTTGGTTTTCGGCATTTCAAATTTTTCGGACAAGTTGAGCGAAAAGGAAACTTTTAAAAAACGTTATTTTTTCGACAACGGATTGTTGAATAATTTTCTTATCGACCCCGAAACAAAACTGCTCGAAAACCTCGTAGCAATAGAATTGCGAAAGCGATACGGCGAAGAACTGTTTTATTACAACAAAAATGTTGAAGTTGATTTTTTTGTGCCGAAAGAGAAATTAGCCGTACAGGTTTCGTACAGTATCAGCGATGATATGACTCGAAAAAGAGAACTGTCGGCACTCGTGAAATTGGCAAAAAATGTCGATTTGGACAGGCTCGAAATTGTTACCTACAACGAAGAAAGCACCATTGAAGAAAACGGAAAAACCATTCGCGTTGTGCCGATTTGGAAGTGGCTGATTAAAGTATAAATAGTAAAGTGTAAAGTATAAATGGGCGATTTAAACTTTACACTCTAAACTCTAAACTCTAAAAATATGAACTGGTTTAAAAAAATAGCAAACGACATTAGAGAAAGCGAAGATTTTTCGGAAATAAAATCGAGCAAGGTGCGCGATGTGTTGAATGGAAATATTTTGACGAAAAATTTTATTCAAAAACAATATCCATTGCTGTTGCTGATTGCTTTTTTGGGAATTTTCTACATCGGAAATCGTTACGAGTATGAAGCTCGCGTGAGAAAAGAAAACCGGCTTCGAGCAGAATTGCGCGATACACGCTATGAGTCGCTCAGCATTTCGGCAGAACTGATGCAGTTGAGCAGACGGTCGAATGTGTTGCGAATGGTGAACGAAAGAGGACTCGGCTTGGTCGAATCAACCGAACCTCCGATAAGGATTGAGTGAAGCCCCTCCAAACCTCCCAGCCCCTTTCCCCTTCGGGACTTTCCCCACAAGGGAAAGAAAAAGGAAAATAGTTTTTGGGGAGGCTTTTGAGGCAGTGCAAAAAAAGAGCGAATTACAAAAAAAGAAAACTAACTAATGTTTCGCACCCTTTTTTACTATTTTGATAAACAATATATTATGAGAAGCGTTCGTTTTGTATCTTTTTGACTATCAATGTTTTAATTTTTCCATTTTCCTAACCTGCTTGTTTATAGTGTGTTGAAAAAATATTATCCACCATTCGTTTAAATTCCGGTTTTCGCATTATCAGTTCGATTATCTCGTCAATATCTTTTTCGATTAGTTCGCAAACGGTTTGTACCAACGCTACAAACATTTCCCACAGCCGAATGTCAATGGTTTTTTGCAGATTTTCAGCGTCAATTGCCCGAAATAATGCGCCCATTGACACGTAATTATCGTATCGAAATCGAAACGCCAGCAAAATATAGGCAATCATTGTTATCGTTGTGTCGGCAATTTGTGCATCAAAATTGCTTGATTGGCATCCACCGAGATTCAACATCTGTTTTGCTTCTTTAAAAAACACTTCTATCGACCATCTAATTTGGTATATTTCAATGGCTTTCAGAAACGACAATTTCGTATCGGTTGTTAAAATAACTTTCCATTTTCCATTCGTTCCGACCCTTGAAAAAAACAGTGTAACCGGCATTTCGTTGTACATAACGCGGGCGGTTTTGTAATACAAATTCAACTTTTTACAGCGTTTTTCTTTGCCTGCTAAATGAAATATTGCATTGTATGTCAGAGTTTTACCGCGATAATTAAACTTGGTTTTTGCGAACTTATACATTCCTATCAAATGACTGCCTTTTTGGCGGACGGCTGTAATCAAATCTGAGCAGGTAAACCAGCTGTCGCACAGCACATAATCCACCGGAAGTCCGTGCAGTACTGTTCTCAAAAACAGCTCAATAGAAAGCATTATTTTATTAATATCCAGCTCTTTAACTCTCGAAACGCTCTCCGATTCTTTTGCGCGTTTTTTACTGAATTGACGGCGCAAGTGTTTTTTTGACATGCCAAACGGTTTTTCGGGTTTTTTCCCTTTTTCGCGAACAAGACTGAAATCGACCGGAATGGCACTTGTTCCGTCAAAATAAAGACCGGCTAACATTCTAAAACCCAAAACCATACGGTTGGTAACGTGGCACCAAACCTTGCCTATTTTCTCTATTCTGTTGCCCGTTTTTTCGAGCAACGTGTCGTCAAGAATCAAACAGCGGGGCTTTTTATTCTTTTCTTTCTTTTCTTTCTCAGCACCTTGAGTGTCTTCTTTTTGTGTTTGAGACAAAAATTTTTTGACAACATACCAAAGAATACGTCGCCAGCATACCTTTTCTAAATTTTTAAGACGATAAAAAACATCTTTGCCTAAGTGTATTCCTCCAACAGAAAGCTCTGGTAATGACGAATTTACTGTCTTTTTTGAATGAACAACCATCCAAATTAAAACAGAAAGTACAACATTGAAGGCATAACCTTGTGTCTTTAAAAAGTTGAACTCGGCAAAATTTGCCGACAGCTTAAAGGATTTCAACGTTTGAAAAATAGTTGAACTTTCCGGCTGATTAGAACTGAGATTATTTTGCAGTTCTGAAATTTTTTCTGTAATTTTGTCGCGTAGCATATTTGTTTTAATGTTTTGGAATTACATTGCAAATATACTGAATTTCAGTTTATTATGCAAACAAATATGCTACTTTTTTAGCTCTTTTTAGACAGAATTAGCCCATAAAATGGGATGCGAAACGTTAGTAATTTAAAAAGAATGTGTTATGGATCTATTCCCAAATCTTAAAGAGGTTATTAAAATTAAAATGCAAGATATTTTTAATTTTCAAATTGGTAAAGGAAATATAAAAGCAGGGCGCGATGTCAATGCCAATCACTACCATCTTCAAGATGGTAAAAAAAAAGTCCAAATGAATTGATAATTGATGCCTATCTGCAACACAAAAACAATCATCTTCCCTTCGCTTCTTATTTCAAACAGCAGGCGCAAATTGCAAAACGAGACTTTTTTCAAGAGTTTGTTGATTTTTTCAATCAATGCAAGGATGCTGTTGGGCGTTTTAGA
>JAITMJ010000042.1 GCA_031277475.1 Flavobacteriaceae bacterium | reverse complement strand
TCAAAGTTTCTAAAAGCAAAGGTATATCGGCACTACGACAAAACTTGACGCATTAAAATTTGTTTTTAATTTTTTACAGGATTTCTTGTAAATAGTTGGTTTTCAAGGAGAAAAATTTTAGTGTTTTTGAGAATGGTATGGAAACAAAAAACCGCAACGTGGGGTTGCGGTTTTAGAGTTTTAAGATTAAGCCTCATTTCAGAATATCATAAATATCATCCATTTTTATATTTTCGTCTGTTTCTATCAGTTTTTGAATATTATTATTTGTTTTATCAAAACTAAAATTATAAGAATCATCTATAAAAAATAGATTATTTCCCCTGATTGCCGTAAAATATATTTGATTTTCCCAAGAATCACAACATCGAAAAGCATATTTATCTCTGCTTAATAATCTTGAAAATTCAGAATAATTATAAAACATTGTATATGCGTTTAATAAATCTTCCTCGTTATCAAAAGAGTATGAAGTAATGCTCACTTTTGCGGAGGTGTTTTTGAACGAAATCGTGTAAACATCATTTTTTTTACCTTTCAAAATTTTATCAAAACCACAATAACAAGCTGATATTTCATTTTTGTTCTCAAAATACAGCATTTCTTTTATTTGTAAATCATTCTGATTTTTTTCAAGGAATGTTTTCAGGTCAAAAACATCATAGAAATTATAGGTTTTCGGAATTGGTGCTTTTTTTTGCAAATCACATATAATACTGTCCTTCTTGCTCTTATCAATCAGTTTGCCCCCATCAAATGCAACATCCGGAGTTATTTCCATATCATAATTTGCCTTTTTGCAAGATATTGAAAGAACTAAAACGGCTAAAAATAAATTTTTCATAAATTCAAAATTATATTGCTCTGTAAATCTGATATATATGAGCGTCTAAACTTGTATCTTTTTCAGGATGATTGTAATAAATTCCTCCAACTTTTCTTTTTCCCCTATAATAAAAATATGCTCCAGAAATAAACTCATTAATTTTACGGTCTAAATCTTTTTCTCTAAAACTCCTACTTCCTCCAATATCTTCTACAAATAAAAACAACGGGTTATCATTAGTTCCATATAATTCCGATTCTTTTGATTTTATTTTAAAATCTTTATTCTTTGAGACAACAACCAACGCTGAATGATATTCCGCAGCAATTCCTACTGCAAAAATGCTTATTTCGTTTAGTGAGGTCAAAGATAATAGTTTATCTTCAATATTCGGTTTTACATCTTCTAAAAACTCATCACTATCATTGATATCGAATGATTTTGAGGTTAATCTTTTACTTTTATAAATAGGTGGAATGGTAATTTTTTCAGAATAAAATTTTTTATTTAATGCTTTTATACCGGCAGACATTGTGTCGTTTGTTGGAATATTTGACGGCGCGTCTTCTTTATATAGAACCCTTAAATTGCTTGCAAAAGCGTTTAAACAACACATATCACAATTTCTTTTTGAGTCCATCTTTCCTTCATCCGCATTTTTTATCAAATTCAAAACAGATTTTGGTTTCCAATTTTCTTTCCTTTTGTATTTTTCAAAATCGTACTCTTCCACATCAAAAATCTCGCTATAAACCATCCCAACTTTTGGATGCAATATTTTTATATAACATTCTGCAACATCAAACTCAACATCCTTAAATGCTTTTTTCTGCATATCTTCTGTAAATTGAGTGGAATATCTCGCACTTCCCAATCTAAGAGAATTATTGCTTGTCAATTCCGTATCATTTTTATCATTGGGATTGTTACTAAAAATACTATCCGAATCCATTATGAAAAAACTCACTCTTTCGCTGTCCGGCAAATCTGTTTTTATCTTAAATTCTAATTTTTCAGAAAAATTTTTCGGCTTTTTAAGAATTTCAATTTGTAGAATTCTGCTGACGTTTCTCCTTTCATCATAATTTTGTAATTGCTGACGTTTCATTTCATAAATAGGAGATATTCCTAATCCTTTTATTTTAGGGACTCCTAATGCTTTTGTATTCATTTGATTAAATTTGTATTTGATTATTAAAAAGTTAAAATTTGAAGGGCATTTTTTATTAATGCGAATCTTCGGTTTTAGCCTTATTTTTTAGGGTGGTTTCCGGCTAAACGGATGTCCACCTTTTTACTTGATTGGTAACATATCTTATGATTCAAAGTTTAAAATTCAATGTTCAAAGTTTCTAAAAGCAAAGGTATATCGGCACTGCGACAAAACTTGACGCATTAAAAATTGTTTTTAATTTTTTACAGGATTTCTTGTAAATAGTTGGTTTTCAAGGAGAAAAATTTTGGTGCTTTTGAGAATGGTATGGAAACAAAAAACCGCCTCGAAAAGAAGCGGTTTAGAAAATCTTGTACGATAATTATGCAAAAAGCCAACACTTCTGTGAACTGCGTTCGCAAACTTGCGTTTGTGCTCAGTATGACAAAACCAAAAGCCAAAACTTGTCCCGATTTATCGGGAAGCCAATCGCCGGAAGCCATCAGCAAAATCAAACTTTATTTTTTATCAATTTATGAACAATTTGGTTTAAAATTTTCTTATTCTCATCCACATAATGCAAACCCGCCTGCACAAGGGCTTCGATGTTGGATTGCTTCACATTGTCCATTTCCGTAGAAGCATTTTTTAAAGACGGATTGATGCGATAATAATTCCTCCGGTTTCTCGCTCCCAACGTTTCGAACATTTGGCTCAACTGATAATCCACCGTTTCGCTATTGGCAGAAAGCAAAATGTCAATAATCGGCGAAACCCAACCCAATTTTCCCGCCTTTTGCAATTTCCTGAAAGAATACGGTTTGGATTCCGCACCGGTGCCGATGGAAATAATCATCATATCATTTACACTCGGATTGTTCGGCTTTTCATCGGTTTTAAAAATTTCCGCAAAAGGCATTTTTCGAGCTTCGGCATAAGCGCAAAGCGCAGGATTGTTCGCATACATTCCGCCGTCTATCAAACTAAAAATCTGTCCGTACATAGATTTTATCTGAATCGGCGTGAAATAAGTAGGCGCCGCCGATGTTGCCCGACAAACGTCTTTCACAAAAAAATTATCCATTTTCGATTTCGCTTCGTAAGAATTAAAAAGTTTCGCCCGCCGATTTTCAATATCATAACTTGTTATTAAACAAGGCTTTACCAAATCTTTCAATTGCGTCTTTCCGAAAAACTCTTCGAGATTTTTTTCCAATGTTTCCTGAGAAATTTTTTCATTAAATAACCCGAAAGGATTAATTAATTTCTCCCAAAACGAAACCTGAAAAATATCTTCCCCTTTTTCCGAATACAGTTCCAAACCTTTCTGAATGAGGTATTTGGATTTTCCATTTCCATCGGGATAAAGCAAAATAGAAGTTATCAATCCGCCGGTGCTGCTTCCGGCAATCAAATCAAAATAATCCCCGATTTTGGCTTCGGGATTATCACATTTTTGCAACTGTTCCTCGATGTAGCGCAGGATAATGCAAGTAATTATTCCCCGAATCCCGCCGCCGTCCAACGATAAAATACTGACCTTTTTCATTGTAATATTATTTTAATGAGGCAAATGTATATCGGCGCTGCGACAAAACTTGACGCATTAAAAAAATGACATAAATTTATTTTGCTTTTTAGATTTTGTAATTTTGGATAAATTAAACCCACAATATTATGGCTAAAAGATACAGAAGCGCAGTAACAGGGGAAATATATTACTGAAGAATATGCTAGAAAACACCCTAAAACTACCAAAATATTTTGTTTCAATGTTACAATATTATAACTATTTTGTATCTTTTTATAACTATTTCGTATCTCTTCCCAAGTACAAAGCAGGGATTCTCCCTAAATACAGACGTTTTTTAATTTGTTGTACTTATGTTGAACTCTTTTAAACAAGAAAGTAAGCAATCACTCTATTGAAGGCACTTTACAGAAATATCATTTAACTTTGTCAAAGTTTGTTGGGGAAACAAAAAGGTTTCGATTGTGATCCTGAGCAAAGTCGAAGGGAGCAACATTAAGGCTTTGAGGTTCTTCGCTGATGCTTTTAGGTTCAACGTCAAGGTTTTTAGGTTGAACGTTGAGGCTCTGAGGTTGAACGTTGAGGCTTTTTGCTTCAACATTAAGGCTTTTAGGTTCAGCGTTGAGGCTTTTAGGTTCAAATTTGATGCTTCGAGGTTCAACGTTAAGGCTTTTTGCTTGTCACCCTAAGCAAAGTCGAAGCCTTATGCAAACAATCACCAAACGCCTTATTTCTTCATCAAATTCTCTATCAGTTTGCTTTGCTTTTCCATCAGTTTGGCAATTTCCGTTTGGTTGTTGATAATGGATTGCACCAATTCCTGCGGGACATTAGCGATTGTGGGGTAATAAAATTGTTGCTGTATGGAAACGCTTTGGTCGTGCATTATCGGATTATTGATTACATTTTTGTCGTTCGGACTTTCAAGAAGTGAGAAAAAATCTACGTTGTAAACTTCCGAAATGCGCAGAAGATTTTCGGTTTTTGGTTTGGATTGTCCTTTTTCCCAAAGGTGATAGGCAGATTGCGTAACGTTCAAATGTTCTGCTGCCTGCGCTTGCGTCCAATTTTTTTGATGCCGAAGTTGTATTAACTTTTTCCCCAGACTCATAATTTTTTTTAACGAAAGTAATAAATTTTATAATATCGGTAAATATAAAATAATTTAATTTACTGATAATCAACGCCTAAAAATATATGATTTTATTTTATAAGTAAACTTGTTAAAGTTATAAGTAAACTTGACAGTCTTTTGAAAAACTTGTTTCTATTTTTATCACAACATTAAGGATTGAAATCATTTTTTAATACTTTTGAGGAGTTTTAAAAATTAAGATTATGCAAAATGTATTCAAAACTTTACTTTGTATTATTACGGCAGTTCCGATTTTCTCTTTTGCGCAAAAAGAAGAACAG
>JAITMJ010000005.1 GCA_031277475.1 Flavobacteriaceae bacterium | reverse complement strand
AGCACCGTAAAACAATACAGCCAAGAAGAAAACGATTTTGGAAATTTGCCTTATCCCGAATTTTTGGAGCAAATAAAAAATATTCTGAAAGATAATTTGGCGATTACAAAAGCAGGCGGCTATTCTTGTTGGGTGGTGAAAGATTACAGAGACACAAAAAACAAAATTCCTTACGTTCCGTTTCATTCCGATTTGGCAAGAGCAGGCGAAGAAGTGGGCTGGAAATACCACGATTTAATAATTTGGGACCAAACCGGACAACGCAGATTGGTGCTTTTGGGTTATCCGAGTGTTTTATATACCAATCAAAATTGCTCGTTTGTGGTGGTGTTTAGGAAAATTAAATAAATAGAAAATAAATAATGATATGAATATATTCTTTTACAAAGGCAAAGAAAACATACTTGATACAGAAAGAAAGTCGGTAGCTGAAAATAATAATTCAGACATCAAGCCAATCCAAGACGCTTTTCTAAAAGTGCTTGACAATAAAAATTTGTCATTCCTTTTGGGTAGTGGCTGTTCATCATTTGAAATAGAAAAAGAAGAAACGGAAGAAAAAGAATGTATTCAAGTCGGTATTCCGGTAATGCGCCCATTAGCAGAAGAATTTTATACTTTGGATATTTTTTCAAAATATAAAAGATGGCTTAAATTATTTTTCAAAATCAATTTGGAAGAAGATAATTTCAAAACAAATCTTGAAACGTTCCTTTCAACTCTCCATAGTCTTTCATTTTATTATTCTAATTCTGAAAAAAACGAACTCTGGGAAAAAACTGAAAAAAGAATAAATGATGTTATCAAAGAAACAAGAAACTTCCTATTGAAAAAGATACTCAATGAAGATAATATTCAAAACCAATTAGATAAACCATTACTTGATATTTATAAGCAATTTTACAGGAAATTGTTATCTCGAAACTCAACATTACCACGATTAAATATTTTTACAACAAACTATGACTTGTATTCCGAAAAAGCAATGGATTTGCTGGGGATACACTATGTAAATGGATTTACTGGCGGAATAAGCAAATTTTTCAATCCTACAATTTTTAATTATGCTCTTTCTGAAAAAATGGACTTGTCGCAATCCAAATGGAGTGTAATTGACAACTTCTTTTATTTGTATAAAATACACGGTTCTGTTAATTGGATTGAATCGGTTGGCGAAAATAAATTATTTAAAGTCAAAGAAATACAAGAGCCAACTTTCGACACTTTGAAAGATGAAGCAACAATGATTTATCCAACCCCACTAAAATACAATGCGAGTTTTGGAAGTCCGTATTCCGATTTGTTCCGTGAGTTTCAAAGAAAACTGATGATAAACAATAATATACTCGTTACCATTGGCTACAGCTTCAGCGATGAACATATTAACAATTTAATTTTTCAAGCGTTTACAATTCCCTCTTTCAGATTGATAATTATTGGCGAACCTATAATCAAAAATCAAGGGCAAGAAAATGAAGAAAAGAACAATATTTATAAATTGTTTGAACTAAATGATCCAAGAATTTGGATAATTGGCGAAAAACAAGACGGCAAACAACCATTGCATTTTTTTGAAAGATTTGTAAATGAAATTTTGCCCGATTTAACCAATGAAGATTTGGATAAAAAAATGGAAACAACAATCAATAATCTAAAGAATTTGCTAAAATGACAAAAGAAGATAAACAGCGAGTGATTGGCAAAGTCGTAGCAATCAATTCCGACCGTTTTACAGTTGAATTGTTAAGCGGATTGGAAAACTTTAATGTAAGCGGTTTTGACGACATTCATTATTTTGCACAACTGAATAGTTATGTGATTGTTCCATATCAGAACTATTATTTAGTTGCAGAGGTTTCGGGTGTTAGAGAAAAAGACTTGAATGTACCTTTTTCAAATCCAACCGAACAAATTTTAAGTAAAATACAGACAGGCAAGTTTTTAGAAGTTATTCCGATTGGAACAATTAACAATAAAAATTTTGATTTTGGCGTAAGTGTTTATCCTACTTTGTATTCCGATGTTCTCTACATTAAGGAAGAAGAATTAGATATTATTTTCAAGACAAACAAATCTTTTGAAACAAGTTGCCAAGAAACAGAAGAATGTAGAAAAGGAAATTGTCAATGTAAAAATCGCTATACTTCATTACCGATTGGAAGTGCAAGTATTTTCCCCGATTATGATGTAAAAATAGATATTGATAAATTTTTCGGCAGTCATTCAGCAGTTTTGGGTAATACAGGTAGCGGAAAATCTTGTACGATTGCTTCAATGCTGCAAACTTTGTACAGATATAAAGAATACAGTGCAACAGGAAGTACATTTATTTTCTTTGATGTAAATGGCGAATATCGGCAGGCTTTCAGCAAACTTGCCGAAAACAATAATGATATTGAGGTAAAAAACTTTACAATAGACGAAATCCCCGAAACAGATGAAGAAAATGCAGAAAAATTTGTACTGCCACATTGGTTTTTGAATATTGATGAATGGGCATTGTTACTGCAAGCAAGCGAAAGAACACAGCTGCCAATATTGCGAAATGCGTTAGGCTTTACACAAAATTTATCGTCCGAAGCGTTACAACATATATACGCTTGCAGTATTATGTATGTATTTGAGCACTGGGAAAGTCCTGTTGCAAAACGACAAAGAATCATATCCTTATTAGAATCTGCAAAATTTAATCCTTCTATTGATTTTACTAAATACAATGCGCAATATGGAAATTTTCCACCAAACGAAGAAGATATATTTAAAAATGCAGTTCGTAGATTTATTAAAGAAGATATTATAATAGACCCTATCTACAATTCTGAAAAATTTAATTTTGAAGATTTAGGTAGAGCACTTGAAACAGCTTTGTTATATGAAGAATTTCACGGTAATAAACAAATTAGAGATTATTGTTCCTCACTACTTACAAGATACAAAAGCGTACAAAACAGAGATGATTTTAAATTCCTGACAAAAAACCACAACGAAGTAAATCAAAACGAGTTTTTATCTCAATTTTTAGGAATCACTCAAAACACCAAAAAATCTCAAATAATAATTATTGACTTAAATTCCGCAAATGATGAAATGGTAGAAGTTATATCTTGCGTATTAGCAAGAATGATTTTTGAAAAATTACGAAAAGCAAAAGATAGAAATAAATTCCCTGTAAATCTTGTTTTGGAAGAAGCACACCGCTATATTTCCACCGAATCGGGAAAAGTATTTGGCGATGCGAACAGAATATTTGAACGCATTGCAAAAGAGGGGCGAAAATACGGTATGTTTTTGTTGATTTCTTCACAAAGACCAAGCGAATTGTCGCGTACAGTCTTATCGCAATGCAGTAATTTTATTGTTCACCGAATACAAAATCCCGAAGATTTATCACATATTCGACAAATCACACCGCATATTTCGGACACAATATTAAAACGCTTGCCATCAATTCCTACTCAACACGCTTTAATTTTTGGTCACGCCGTTAATTTGCCAACAACATTCAAAGTAAATACAGCCGACCCAAAACCGAAAAGTGATAATAACGAGATTAGTAAGAATTGGTTTAGGGAAAAAGATTTTAATGTGGAAATTTAGACAAATAGAAACTATGAACTACAACATAAACTTCAACTTCGGTAACAGCGATACAATGTATCTCACGCATTCTTTGCATCCTTATCCTGCAAAGTTTCCGCCGCAGTTGCCGCACACAATACTAAAACAATTTGCACAAAAAAACGCAACCGTTTTAGACCCTTTTTGTGGCTCGGGAACAACACTTGTGGAGGCTCGATTGTTCGGTTGCAACGCAATTGGAGTAGATGTAAACGGTTTATCATCTTTGCTCTCAAAAGTAAAAGCAACGCCGCTTTCCGAAAGAGAACTTACGCAAATTAAATTATTCCTTAACATAATTGCATGTGAGGATTTGCAATGGAAAATGAAACGTCCGACTATCGAAGTAAAAAAAATTGAAGGTTTGGAACATTGGTTTCAAATGAATGTAGCCGAAGAATTAACGCATATTCTCAATCTGATTACAAAACTCGACAATGAAAATGTAAAAGACTTTTTGAAAATCGTTTTATCCTCAATCATTGTAAGGGTTTCAAACCAAGATAGCGACACAAGATTTGCAGCAAAAAACAAAAATGTTCCGGACAACTTTACTTTCGGATTGTTTCTCACAAGAGCCAATGAATATTTAACTCGAATTGCGGAATATTCTAAAAAAATAAATGCGGACGGTTACTTGAAATTATTAAATGCCGACAGCCGTAACTTGTCAATGCTCAACAACGAAAGCGTTGATATTATTATCACTTCGCCGCCTTATGCCAATACTTATGATTATTATTTGTATCACAAATTTCGCAAACGTTGGCTTGATTTGGATGTTCAGTATGCACAATACAATGAAATCGGTTCGCGCCGAGAATATTCGAGTTTGAAAAAACCCGCAGCGCAATGGACGGTAGATTTGAAAAAATGTTTTTCCGAAATGTATCGTTTAATAAAAAAAGACGGATTGGCATTTATCGTTATTGGCGATAGCGTTATTAAAAAAGAACACATCAAAATAGATAAGGTTATAAAAGATTTTATTCCTGAAATCGGGTTTGAAATATGCAATATTATTTCGTCTGATTTGTCGGAACACTCTCGAATTTTTAATCCTACATTTGCACAGAAAAACAAGAAAGAGCATTTGATAATATTGAAAAAATAAATGAAACACATCAGAATATATTACGAATGCTTGGAACAAGCAGAAAACTACATCAAGCCGATAATCGAAAAAGTTATTGATAAAAAAATGGTTGAAATAGTTTTGGTAAAGCGAGCAAAAACCGCACAAGATTTGAACGATGGCTCAATTTCCGCACTTCAAACGATGACAACACCCGACGTTTTGATTACAGGAATTGTCAATGATAAAGAATATCCGTTAATCCTCATTGAATTTACAGAAGCCGTTACCACCGAAGACCACGAATTACAACGTACTTACGGCGCAGTTGCCGCCTATCTTTCAGGCGCATATTATTTAAAATTATCAGGCGAAAAATATTCTGAAAAAGAATTTGGCGGAGCAAACTACAATCCGTTTTCGACACCGAAAATTTTTATTGAAGAAGTCGGATATGAAGGCTATATCATTGCAGATTGGAAAACCCGAAAAGACAACAAATACACACTTCAACGCAACGCAAAATATCCGTCTTGTCCGCCCGATATTGCCATTCTTACGGCAACACTGCAAAATGCGGTTTCGGCTTTTGTGCAATCTGAAAAAAATTGGTTTTCAAAAAGCCTTGCCGAATTGAAAAAAGATAAATCCTATCAAATTTACCGCAAACAAGTTGATTCGGCAACGGGTGCGAAAGAATTGTTAGAAGCGTGGAAAAATCGCAGAAGTGACAATCTGAATAAATTGCGCTATTTCGTAAAGCCCGATTTTGTTGCGGCAAAAATCAATCGTTTCAGTCATGCAATGGATCCGGACAGAGGGATTTTGACATTCATTTCGTTTTTGTTTTCTGAAACCCGACAGGTTTTTGGGATTTATGCACTTGTTCGCCCAAGAGGAAACGAACTGATGAAACAAGATATGACAACGCTTGATTTATTGCGTGAAAAATTGAAAACCGCCCTCGAAATGGACAAAGGCGGAATGCCAGATTGGTTGATAGACGAATTTAAAACGGTTGCAAAAAATGCAAAATCATTAAACGAAGTTATAGATTTTCAACCTGTTTGGGAAAAACATAAAAACAAAATCACAAACAATAAAGTTGTGATGACATTGGCTTATTTTTTAGACGGAATTTATCTAAATCACAACGGAATATGTTTAAAATGGGACAAGCGAAAATTGGTAAATTCAACAAATAAAAACTTCTTGCCTGCATTTTCGGCATACTTTGGTTTTTCAAATTATACAAAACCAACTCCGATTATCGAAGTCGCAAATGAAGTTGATGAGGACGAAGTAACCTACACCATTGTTCATAAAATCTTAATTCCAAACGGTTTTCAAATCGTTTCAGTTTCTTATCCCGGCTCGCAAGGCGGCGGTGCGGTTTTGCCAAATCCGGAACTCGGGAAAGCCCAACCTCGTGAATATCCCGATGTAATTGCACTTCCACCGGCACATTCAAAAATTGATGTCATATTAAACGAAAGCAAAGGTATGTTTGCAAAATCAAGCGTAGAAAAGGATTTGGAAAAGATTTTGCGTTACAAAACCGATGAAAAACTAAAAACGGCACTCAAAAAAACATTACTTGTTGCGCAAGTGATTGATGAAAACAAGCAACTGAAAAACATTGTAATCGGCGTTGCATTTGGTATAAAAAACAACACTACAACCGATTGGCAACCTGACAATGTTGATTTTATTTTTCGTATTACTAATCGTAACGAATGGGCAATCGGAATTTTCAAACAAGAAATGAGCGACCTAATAAAGAAAATTGAGGGTAAAACAAATTTTCCAACGGTTTACAAGTTGTACAAAGAAAAAGAAATGCAGTTGAAGTTTGAACTATAAAAAATCCATCACCAATACAAAAAAACATGAAATTCCTCAAAATATTAGTTCTTGTTTTCGTATCCGGGCATTTGCAGGCGCAGTTGCCGAAATTAATTCCTTATCAATGCAGCGATCGCAAATGGGGATATTCCGACAGTTTGCGAAATGTGGTGATTCCTTGTCAATATCACCGCGCCGATTCTTTTGCAGACGGATACGCTTTTGTTTACTCATCGGATTGTAAAGAACAATATACCAAAACCGATGATATTATTTTATGGTGTAAAACGGGTATGATTGATGAAAACGGAAATACGATTATTCCTATTGAATACGAATCTATCGGTAAATTCAACGAAGCGGGAATTGCACGGGCTGTTCGTGGTGGAAAAACAGGATATATTGATAAATCCGGAAAAGAAATTTTGCCGTGCATTTATACTTTTGTGGGACGTTTTAATGAGAATTTGATAAAAATTTCTCTTGACAAAAAATATGGATTGGTGGATGACAACGGCGTTGTGGTAGTGCCTGTTCAGTACGACATTATTGGAAGCGATGCAAATTATTATTCACAAAACAATTATATTATTGCACAAAAAAATGGTAAATACACACTTTTGGATAAAACCAACGGCAAAGAAATTCTGCCGTGCATATATGATGGCATCGGTCTCGATAGCGGCGATAATAGGAAATATCCGTATTTCAAATTACGAATCAACGAAAATTACGGAATAGCAGATATTAACGGAAACATCATTATTCCTGTTGAATACAATTACATCCACTTTCACGCAGATTTTTTTAAATCGAAACAAGAAAATAAAAACTATTATTTCACATTAGAAATCAACAGAAAACGCGGAATAGCGGATATTAACGGAAACATTATTATTCCTGCTGAATATAGCGATGTTCAACCTCAGCAAGATATTTTTCAAGCGAAACGGGGAAACAAAAACTTTCTTTATGATAAAAAAGGTAATAAAATAGCCGAAAATTACGAGCAGGTTGAAATCCTGAAATCGGATTTGTTGAAAGTTTTCCAAAACGGAAAATGGGGCGTACGCAATTATGCCGATGTGGAAATTCTCCCTTGCCGATTCGACAATATTGTATATCAGATTAATGTTGATAAAATCGCTGCCGAGAAAAATGGCAAATCCGGATTGTTCACCAATCAAGGCGAAGAAATTTTTCCATTTGTTTATGATCCGATTAAAGACTATTATTCCGATTATCGTGTTACGGCAAAACATCTGCTCGTTGTGAGCCAAAACGGAAAAAAGGGAATGATCAATACCAAACTTCGTAAAGAAGTGATTCCTTGCGAGTATGAAAGCATAGAAGCTCTCCGCTCCGGCACAAATCTGTACAAAACCCGCTTGCGTTCCTCCGGCGCAGGCTATTATGTTTACGGATTAATGGATGACAACGGAAAAATGATATTCCCTTGCGAATATGATGACATATATCCTATGAGTGGTTCTCCTAATGTAGTTCGCGTAGAGAAAAATGATAAACAAGGATTTATCGCTGCCGATAGCGGCAAATGGATCATCCCGATGGAATACCAAAAATACAGTTGGCAACGGAAAAATCTGTTTTTTCTTAAATTAAACGATAAATACGGACTTGTGGACAGTGCCACCGCCAAACCGCTTTCCGATTTCAAATACGATGAAATATTAGGCACTAACGACTATTATTATGACAAGCAAAATTTTATCCAAGTAAGAATCGGTTCAAAATTTGGTCTCATAAGCAAAAAAGGAAAAGAAATCGCACCCTGCATCTACGATAAAATTGAAAGCGTAAACCATACATTTTTTATACAAGAAAATCAAAAATGGAGTGCGATAGACAATAAAACAGGCAAACGCGGGAAATCTCTTTACACAGGTTTTAAACGTTTTGAACGAGGAGGATGGACGAAATGGATCATCACAGAAGACAACGACAAAAAAGGTTTAATGACCGAAGACGGCGAAGAAATCATCAAACCGCAATTTCAAAATATCGTGAAAGTGTATGATGATTCGGCTTTGTACGGCGGTTTATTTATTGTCGCTTCACAATCGGAAAAACAGGGGCTCATAAACTTTAAAGGAAATCGGATTATTCCTTTTCAATACGATAATATAGAAGTCATAAACAAAAATCTTATCGCCGTGAATACTGACGGATTATGGGGAATAATAGATTTTCAAAAAAAACAAATTATTCCTTGCGAATACGGAAATATGGAAATTTTCGGATTAAATCTCAACACCGGGAATTATTACAATAAAACCAAATCCGAACTTGTAAAAGTCCGCAAAAACGGAAAATGGGGATTGCTGAGCAAAGACGGCAAACAACAATTCATTCCTTGTGAATACGGTGCCGTAGAAATTTTATCCGAAAAACTTTATGTTGCTTGTCATCCGGATGCAGATATTTTTTTCAACAACAAAGGTGAAAAAATAGCCTCAATATATCACAATGGTAATAACGACGTTTCTTGTAATTGGTATTTTGGGCAAAGTTCAATAGTAACGGACGACGGCATTGTTGATATGGATGGAAATATTTCTCCATCTCCAAAACTACCACCTCGCCCAAGACAAATCCACTACGGTCCTAAATAGATTTTTCTGAATAAAATAAAATGAATGTCCGGCAATCTCAATAATAAATAAAATCCGGTATTTTGTATATTTGAAACGGCTTCGGAAACCTAACACAAATGAAAAAAAAGAATGTATATTTGTAATATCAAATTTAAAATCTGTTCTTATGGAAACTACGGTTTCAAATCCTGTAATACCCGCTAAAAACAAAACGATAAAGTCTAAAAATAAAAAAGTATTAGACTCGGCACAAAAAAATAAACAAGTACGGATTGTAAAAGAGATCAATCAAAACATTACTAAACGACTGCTGGCATTGCACAATTTATGATCGTCATTACCGATACCAATATTTTTTACAGCGCATTACAAAAACCCTCAGGCATTATTGCTAAAATATTGACCGCAAAAAGTAAAATTCAGTTTTTTGCACCCGATTTTCTGATTGATGAAATTAGGGACAAAATCGATGAAATTGTGGACAATACGAAAAAAAGCAGGAAAGAAAAGTTAAACGAATTAACAATGCTCCTTGCCAAAATCAGCATCATCAATATGGAAGACATTCCTAAAAAAGATGTTGTTCAAGCCTATAAAATAGTACGCGATATTGATTTGGAAGACCTTGCTTTTGTTGCATTACATCTCTATACCAAACATAAAATTTGGACAACCGATATTCAATTACAAAACGGATTGAAAGCAAAAGGTTACGACATTTGTATAACTACAACAGAACTTAAAAAAAGTTTATACAAAAAATAAATGCTTTAAACATTGCGGCTTTCAAGTTGCTTTTTTGATTGGAAACTACAGTTTCAAGTTCTATTAAACGGATATTCATTAAAATAATACGAAAAATACCTCTATCAATATGAACCCTAAAACATTATTACTCTGCACTTTAATCTCCGCACAATATTCCGCACAAAACAGCAAAACAGAATATTCGGCAGATTATGACACTTGCTTTTGCAAAAAAAATGAAACGGTAAATAGATCTCCGGTTTATTTTCCCCAATTGGTAGATTTAAAAAGTTACAATATGTTTTCAAAACTTATCCCTTGGAAACTTGCAGGCGGAGAGGAAGCATACAGCAAACTGTTTTACAAAAATTACCAATTCAGCATCAACACAAGCGGCTCGGCAATATGGGAGTATTATATTTTGGTTACTCCGATAAAGCCCGTTCTTTCATTCACACATCCGGAAAACAGCATCGGCATCAATCTTACGCCTTGCCAATCCCAATTTCGTGATTTTAATATCACCGGAACCACCGAATATCCAATTATGCGATATATGCGATATGATTTTGAAAAAGATTTTGACCACTATTCTCAATCTTATGTGGATATTCTTTGCCGTATGATAGATTCTGAACGTGAAATATTGCCGCAAGCACTTGCTTATAAAAACAAAAATGAAATAGAATCCATCATCGCACAAATCAACAAAAAATACAAAGCCGATGTGGTTTATGATGATGATGGCGAATATCTGGATTACATCCCAATCGTGTTGAGCGAAAAAAAAATTCCGTTCAGCCAATTTATTAATGATATTTTCATCAAAACCGACGATGAAATCCGCCCGATAAACGAAACGGAAAAAACCCGAATAAACAATATTTTCAATACGTTTTCCGCAGGAAATGCCATGGATACGGTATTAAAACTGATAACGCCCGTCATAAGATTTTCCTCCGATGCGGAATACATCAGCCTCATCATTGACGAAAAAATGCTGCACCAAACAAACAGCCAAAAAAATACCGCCACCGAAATTCTGGTCGGCATTTCCTCCCTCACGTTTGAAACAAAAACCGGATTTAGCCTGCAAATCGACAAAATTTGTCTGCCACAATCCGAAATTGCAGATACCGGCATTTTGATTTCCGGAACAAGCGAACATGCGGAATTCGTCAATTCATCAACATTGACAATATCGGACGGCGTGAAAATTTCTATTCCGAGCAAAGGCATAAACACCGAAATAAAAAATCTGAAATTGAACAACAAAATTATTTCCGGAGACATCAAAACAGACCATGAAATCAGCGAATATTTACGGCAAAAAGGATTTAAAATTTCGCTCGAAAACAAGAACATACATTTTGAGAAAACCAATCCTTAGAAGGATTTCAAAATTTTCAGTAATGCTCTATTTATAAACCGGTAACGAAATTTTCAGCGTTACCTCTTGTCTTTCCGTTGGCGGTTCGATGAAAATTTGTTCCAAATCGCCGTTTCGCAAAGTATCTTTTTGGGCTTTTTCGAGGAGTTTTTGGATACTTGAAATTCTATCGGAATAGTTTCCTTTAAAATAAATAGCATAAGTTTTTGTTTCGTTTAACGTTTTGAAACTGAAATTGTTATCCGAAATTGAAATTCTTTTGGAAACCGGAACGCCATAGAAATAGGAAACTTCCTTATCTTTAAAACTTCCGGGATGGGTTATCAACATCGGCATCCCGAATTCATCTTCGTTTTTTTCCAAATTAGTCGTTACAAAATTGTGAACCTTATTATGATTTTGAACGATATTTTTAAACAAAGCATCATTTTTACCGGAAGTGCTTACACTTACGCCGATCAGCAATCCGCCTTTTCTTTCTTCCACCAAAATCGTATCATACTTTATGCGGTTTATTTGCTCGTCTTTTTCCACTTTGTTGGCGAGAATATTTTTCAAACTTGCCATACTTTTATCCAGATTTTCCATGTATCGGTCTTGTGTCCAAAAATTCACGGAACGTTTTAGCAACGGCTGTTTCGGTGTGTGAACCTCCCAAATAATCTGCGTTTTCTGCGGAGAAATGGTTTTAAATTTAATATTAATTAAAGTAGGATTGGTATTTTCGTTTTCAAAAAGTTGATATTTCAAAACTTTAAACGGATTTTCGTAGCGGATGAACATCTCGCCTTGCCTGTCGTTATCACGATTGTAAAAACTAATCGCACTGCCGTTTCCTTCGTAAGGTCGGTAATAATTGATGTGTATTTTTTTTGAATCGGAAAAATAATCATTCCATCGTGTAAAATATTGAAAATTATTAAATTGCGGAAAAACCTTTTCCAAAGGATAGTCAATTTCTCGGGTTACGGTGAAGTTTTTGTTTTCGTCTGCAAAAAAATACATCACCGCAGAATATGCCCCAAACAAAGCCAACATCGTAAAAAAAATGATTCTCAACCAACGCATTTTGCAAAAGTATAGATTTCAGACGTGAGACACAAGACAATCCGTTAATTCAAAAAAAAACGCTTTAAAAATAAAGCGTTTTTCACAAAAAAATGAGGTAAAATTATTCTTCTGCTTTTTTCTTTTTTGCCGTTGTGGTTTTCGGTTTAGCCTCAGTGGTTTTCGGTTTCTCCGGTTTTTCTGCTTTGGGTTTTTCAGTTTTGGCGGCTTTGGGTTTGGTTTCTTTTTTTACCGGTTCTGTTTTTACGGGTTTCTCCATAACCTCAACAGCAACTGCTTTCACAGGTTTTCCTAAGACAGCAACCGTTTTTGAAGTTTTCTTGCGTCTGGTTTTTCCGTAACTTCCCATTGTTATTTTCCCGCGTCTGGTCTTTCTATCTCCTTTTCCCATAATTGAAAATTAATTTTGATGATTACGGCGAAATTAAGAAATTTCAAATCATTTTCAAAAAAAAATTTCCAAATACAAAAACAGATTTCGCTTTTGGTTTTTTTCCGTTGCTTTAGACATTTTCTATTTTTCTATTTAATGGGCTGATTATAAGCATTGTAGACTTGATAATCATAAGTTGAAAATCATCAATCATAAAAAAAAGGTGATTTTCACGTATGAAAAAAGGTGTTTTCACCTTTTTTTTGATTCCCAAACTTTTCATCTTTGCAAGAAAAATTTTAGAAATGACAACAACAAACAAAATTTTCTTCGCAAAATCAAAGTTTTTCATATATTTTGTAGTGAGTGTTTTGGGACTTGGATTTTTATTCATCTCCCAAAACTTTTTTCCTTTTGAAAGAAAAAATTCGGAATTTTCCACATTGGAATTTTCCGTTCAAAATACTGAAAATAAGATTGATTTACAGAATTTTAATCCGAATAATCTCTCGGAAAACGATTGGCAAAAATTGGGTTTCAGCGAAAAACAAGCGAAAACCATTTTAAAATACAAAAATATTTGCGGCGGCAAATTTTCCTCGAAAAATCAGTTTAAAAAATGCTACGCTGTGTCGGATGAAAAATATTTGCAGTTAGAAGCGTTTATTTTGTTGCCGAAAACCTCGGAAAATGCTTATACAAAAGGCTTTTCAAAATATTCCAAAAAAGAAATTTCGGTTCGTAAAAAGTTTAATCCTGACGATTTTTCCAAAACCGATTGGCAGAATTTGGGTTTCAGTGAAAAACAATCCGAAGCCATTTTGAAATATAAAAATTATCTCGGCGGAAGCTTCATCAGCAAAGAAAAATTCAAAGAATGTTTCATCATCAGCGAAGAAAATTTTGCAAAATTGGAAGCATTTATTTTGTTGCCGGAAAAAACGCCTGAAAATTTTGAAAAACATTTTTCAAACGTTAAAACCGAAAAACCAAAAATTCAATATGCGGATTTTAATCCGAATGAATTGGATTCGGAAGGCTGGCAAAAACTCGGTTTCTCCGAAAAACAGGCGACTGTAATTTTAAATTACAAAAACAAAATTTTGAAAGGTAATTTTAAAACCGATGAAGATTTGAAAAATTGTTTCGTGGTTTCGGAAGAAAAATTTGAAGAAATGAAACCTTTTCTGCAAATAAAAACCGTTGAAAACCCCATTAAAACAGAAGTTTCCGAATATTCAAAAAACGAAATCGCATCCAAAACCGATTTTTCAAAAATTGATTTGAATGAAATCACGTTTAAGCAACTTCGAGAATTTGGTTTCGACGAAAAAGCCGCCGGAAGTTTCATCGGATTTCGCAAGAAACTCGGAGGTTTTGTAAGCAAAGATCAAATTTTGGAAACCTATAATATCGACAAAAATTTAACCGAAAATTTGTTGGAAATTTCGCCGCTAAATTCCGGTAACGTTCAGAAACACACGCTTTTGGATGCGCCGGAACAATGGATGAAAGAACATCCGTATTTCAAATATTATGCGGATAAAATTGTTTATTACAGAATTTCTTTTCAAGACGAGAAAAAGATTTTCAAAAATCTGAAACTCAAACCGGAAACCGAAGCCAAAATGAGGCTTTATCTGAAATCGTGAAACCGTGAAAACTATAAACAAAAACCCTGATTTTTTTTGAAATTCGGGGTTTTTCTTATTATAATTTTAACACAAAGAGTTTTTATAAAGGTTTAAAAATATTTTACGCAAAGGCGTTTCACTCGGCAACCGGAAAAACGTATTAAGAAGACGCGAGCCTTATTTATAACTTCACACCAATCCGTATTTTGCCGCTAATTTTATCAAACCGGCAGTATTGCTTGCTTTGAGTTTGGCAAGCAGGTTTTTGCGATGTCCTTCAACGGTGTGAAAACTTACAAAAAGTTTTTCCGCAATTTGTGCCGAGGTAAATCCTTCGGCTATCAGCGATAGAACTTCCTTTTCGCGACTGCTCAACAACGGAATGCCGCTCATTTCCGCGTATTCGTGTTTGTTTAAATCCAAATTCAGGCTCATAAACAATTTTCCGTCGCTTACGGTAAGTATCGCTTCTTCGATTTCTTTTCTCGACGAGTTTTTCAGAATGTAGCCGGACGCACCGTTTTGCACCATTTGCGAAATGTAGAGACGGTCGTCAAAACTGCTCATCGCAATTATTTTTATTTCGGGAAATTCTTTTTTTATTTTCGCCGTCAGTTCAATGCCGCTCACTTCCGGCATATTGATATCTGTGATCACAATGTCCGGTTTGTCGGTCTTTATCAAATCCAAAACTTTTAACGGATGATCTGCAAATGCCGTAACTTCCACATAACCAATATTTAAAAGAACAGTTTGCATTCCTTCCAGCACTATCGGATGGTCATCCACGACTAATATTTTTATTTTGTCCATTGGGTTTATTTTGTAAGCGCCGATTGTGCTGTGTAAATGTATTGAAAAAAAACATTATTGTCCGGACTCTAATAGCCACAAGATTGTAACTTTCTATTAAGAAAAAAAATGGTTACAATGTAAATTTTTTTATGATAATGATGATGACATTCTCAAATCACTTCCTTCACTTTGCTTGCGGCTTCTTCCAGCGTGATGGCGGAATGAACGTTCAAACCGGATTCGTCAATCAGTTTTTTTGCTTCAACGGCGTTGGTTCCTTGCAATCTCACGATAATCGGAACGGGAATATTTCCCATCGCTTTGTAAGCGTCCACAACGCCTTGCGCTACTCTGTCGCAGCGAACAATTCCGCCAAAAATATTGATTAAAATCGCTTTTACATTCGGGTCTCGCAAAATAATTCCGAAAGCGGTCTGAACTCTTTGTGCATCGGCAGTTCCGCCGACATCCAGAAAATTCGCGGGATTTCCGCCGGAAAGTTTTATGATGTCCATCGTTGCCATTGCCAATCCTGCGCCGTTTACCATACACGCTACATTTCCGTCGAGTTTCACGAAATTCAAACCGGCTTCTCCCGCTTCCACATCCAGCGGATCTTCTTCTCTTGTATCTCGCAATTCCGCCAAATCTTTGTGCCGGAAAAGCGCATTATCGTCCAATGTTACTTTCGCATCTACGGCAATAATTTTATCGTCCGAAGTTTTCAAAACCGGATTTATTTCAAAAAGCGAAGCGTCAATCCCAATGTAGGCTTGGTATAAAGCGGTGATGAATTTCACAAATTCTTTAAACGAATTTCCCTCTAAACCGAGATTGAAAGCGATTTTTCTCGCCTGAAAACTTTGAAGTCCCAACGCGGGATCGATGGTTTCTTTATGAATGAGATGCGGCGTAGTTTCGGCGACTTGTTCAATATCCATTCCGCCTTCTGTGGAATATACAATTGTGTTTTTTCCTGCGGCCCTGTCCAAAAGCACGGAAACATAATATTCTTTCGGCTCGGAATTTCCGGGATAATAAACATCTTCGGCGATTAAAACAGAATTTACTTTTTTACCTTCGGCGGAAGTTTGCGGCGTTACGAGTTGCATTCCGATAATGTTTCCGGCGTTTTCTTTCAGTTTTTCCATATTCGGAGAAAACTTTACGCCACCGCCTTTTCCGCGTCCGCCCGCGTGAATTTGCGCTTTTACAACCCAACCTTGCGCTCCGGTTTCGGCAGTCAGTTTTTCGGCAGCGGCAACGGCTTCATCTACATTATTCGCTAAAATTCCGCGTTGAACGGCTACGCCGTATTTTGATAAAATTTCTTTCGATTGATACTCGTGGAGATTCATATAAATTTAATTAAAAGATTTAAGGATTTAAAAACTCAACACTTTGACTTCGCTCAGCGTCAATGTTCGGGGATACAAATTTAAGAAAAAGTTTTCGAGTTACGGAGGTGAAGAGCAATTTTCATATACTCAATCCAAATATGACAACTAATGCTATATTAATCTTAAACAGTGGAAAATAAAAAAATAATTTACTGATGCGGAAAGAGAAGTGTGAGTTCCAAATTCGGAATAAAGAAGCCGATAACCAACTGTCAATCACTCTTCCCGAATCCGTTTTTCTTCTTTACCGTAGGCATAGATTATTTTTTTCACAACGGGATGTCGAACCACATCTTCTTCCGTAAGATGCACAAAACCAATTTCTTCAATATCTTTCAAAATGCGCATCGCTTCTTTCAATCCGGATTTTTGTTTCAGCGGCAAATCTACTTGACTCGGATCTCCGGTGATGATGAATTTGGCGTTCATTCCCATTCTGGTGAGAAACATTTTCATTTGTGCGTGCGTGGTATTTTGCGCTTCGTCTAAAATCACAAAGGCTTCATCCAAAGTTCTTCCACGCATAAAAGCCAGCGGTGCAACTTCAATGATTTTTTTTTCGATGTATCCTTCTAATTTTTCGTGCGGAATCATATCGTGAAGTGCGTCGTAAAGCGGCTGCAAATACGGATCGAGTTTTTCTTTCAAATCTCCGGGCAAAAATCCCAAACTTTCGCCGGCTTCCACTGCCGGTCTGGTCAGGATGATTCTTTTCACTTCTTTGTCGCGCAGGGCTTTTGCTGCCAAAGCAACTCCGGTGTAGGTTTTTCCGGTTCCTGCCGGTCCGATTACAAAAACCATATCTTTTTTCTCGCTTTCTTTCACGAGTTTTTTCAGATTCGTGGTTTTGGCTTTGATGATTTTTCCGTTGACACCTTTAATAATAATATCTTGATCGAAAACCAACTGTTTCTCGGTTTCGTCTTTGATGTTCAGAATATTTTCCACATCTTTCAGTTGGAGTGCATTGTTTTCAGAGATAAAATGAACGATATCATCCAATTTCTGTTTCAAAATATCCAATGCTTCTTGGTTCCCCATCGCAAAAATGTGGTGGTCTCGCCCCGTGATTTTCAGCATCGGAAAATTGGATTTTATCAAATTGAAAAATTGATTGTTTACGCCGTAAAAAATTTTGGCATCAACGCCGATGATTTCGTAATGCAGTTCAAACATTTTTCAAAAATAATCAATTTTTCTGACGGAGCAAAGAACTAATTGCGGACAGAGCAAAGGATAGATTCAACTATCAACAAAACTTTTTCATTAAAAAATATTTTGATATTCAAAAAATCACTATATTTGCAAACTGAAATTTTTAATAATTAACAATAAAATAAATAATTGAAATCATGGCAAAGGAAACGTTTAATCGTAACAAACCACACTTGAACATTGGTACCATTGGTCACGTTGACCATGGTAAAACCACCTTGACTGCTGCTATTACAAAAGTATTGTCAGACAAAGGTTTAGCGGAAAAGAGAGATTTTACTACAATCGACTCTGCACCGGAAGAAAAAGAAAGAGGTATTACCATCAATACTTCTCACGTAGAATATGAAACCGTGAACCGACACTATGCACACGTGGATTGTCCGGGACACGCCGACTATGTAAAAAACATGGTAACAGGTGCCGCACAAATGGACGGTGCTATTTTGGTAGTAGCCGCTACCGACGGACCGATGCCGCAAACCAGAGAGCACATCCTGCTTTGCCGCCAAGTAAACGTACCAAGAATTGTTGTTTTCATGAACAAAGTAGATATGGTGGACGATCCGGAATTGTTGGAGCTCGTAGAACTTGAAGTGAGAGACCTTCTTTCCTCTTATGATTATGACGGAGACAATTCTCCCGTAATTCAAGGTTCTGCTCTCGGAGCGCTTAACGGCGAACCGAAATGGGTTGAAAAAGTTGATGAATTGATGGCTGCCGTTGATACTTGGATCGAGCAACCGGTGAGAGATCAAGATAAACCGTTCTTGATGCCGATTGAAGACGTATTTTCTATCACAGGTAGAGGAACCGTAGCAACCGGAAGAATCGAGGCAGGAGTTATCAACACCGGAGATGCTGTAGATATCGTAGGTATGGGTAATGAAAAATTAACTTCAACCGTAACCGGAGTTGAAATGTTTAGAAAAATTCTTGACAGAGGCGAAGCCGGAGACAACGTAGGTTTGCTTCTCAGAGGTATCGAAAAAACCGACATCAGAAGAGGTATGGTTATCGCGAAACAAGGTTCTGTAACGCCGCACAAAAAATTCAAAGCAGAGGTTTATATCCTTTCCAAAGAAGAAGGCGGAAGACACACACCGTTCCACAACAAATATCGTCCTCAGTTCTATGTGAGAACTACTGACGTAACCGGTGAAATTTTCTTGCCGGACGGCGTAGAAATGGTGATGCCGGGAGACAACTTGACGATTACCGTAGAATTGCTTCAACCCATCGCTCTAAACAATGGTCTCAGATTTGCGATTAGAGAAGGCGGAAGAACAGTCGGTGCCGGTCAGGTAACAGAAATATTAGATTAATATTTTATAAATCTTTTAATTAAACTAAAAGTTCCGTAAGGAAAAAACTTGCGGAACTTTTTTAAATACGGGCATCGTCCAATGGCTAGGATACCGGTCTCCAAAACCGTTGATCAGGGTTCGAATCCTTGTGCCCGTGCAACTATTTAAGTTATGAGTTTAGCAGAATTTTTAAAAGGCTCTTATCACGAGTTTAGACATAAAGTAGAATGGCCAAAATGGATGGATTTGCAATCGTCCACCGTTGTTGTGGCTGTGGCTACGCTTATTTTATCGCTGTTTACTTTTGGAGTAGATGAACTATTCTCCAAAACCATCAGAAATGTGCTTCAATTTTTAATCGGAGTTTTTAATTAAAAAAAATAATTCGGAATGAGTGATTTAAAATGGTACGTTCTTAAATCCATCAGCGGACAGGAGAACAAAGTAAAAGGTTATATCGAAAACGAGATGAAACGTCTTGGTTTCGAATCCCGCGTTACGCAAGTCGTAATTCCGATGGAGAAAGTGATACAAATGAAAAACGGGAAAAAAATTGTAAGAGAAAAACCCCATTATCCCGGATATTTGATGGTGGAAGCCGATCTCGGTGGAGAAATTGCACATACCATCAAAAATTTACCTTCTGTAATTTCATTCCTTAGCCTCACAAAAGGCGGCGACCCTGTTCCGATGAGAAAAGCCGAAGTTGATAGAATGCTCGGAAAAGCCGATGAACTCTCGGAATTTGCACAAGACATTGCCATTCCATATATAATCGGCGAAACTGTAAAAGTAATCGACGGACCTTTCAACGGATTCAACGGAACGGTTGAAAAAATCCTTGAAGACAAGAAAAAACTTGAAGTTTCCGTATTGATTTTCGGCAGAAAAACCCCGATGGAACTCAGCTATATGCAAGTGGAAAAGGTTTGAGTTTTTTCGATGAAAATAATAAAATATCTCGTCTGAACAACGGGATTTTTTTGTAACCCTGTGTTTGATTAATAAAACAGTGCCAACTGATTGGTTTTTTTACGGTTTCATATTTTCAGAGGGGCTTGCGATAGGAAATTGTAAGGATAATTCCGGAAACGAGATTGGTCATGAAATTGGCTACTTGTCATTTATTATTTTTTTTTACTCTAAGGTTATATTCGCAAAAAATCGTGTCGCAAATCAAACCTATTATGAAACTTTCAAAATCAGTAACTTGCATTGTATTATTCGCAATATTTTTAATTCTGTATTATTTGACGAGTTTTGAAAGCAATCGGCTATCTCATTTACAATTTTTGGTTTTTTATCTATTTCATTTTCAGCGGATTCGTGAGTTTATTTCATAAAAATAGAAAACTTTCCATTATTTTATTCGTTTCAATTTTATTTAATCTCGGATTTACCGTTAATAAAAAAAGCACTTCGGACGAAATTCGATGGATGATGAGAGATGCAGATGAATACATCAATTTGGTGAAGCCGAGAAGAATTGTTTTTGAGTTGATAAAAGCGGAATTTTTATTATTCTGATGGATTTTTGCTGCCTTTCGGATTCCGAATTTGTACGCCCGAAGAAAATTCCGAATTGAAAAATATTTTTTTAATAAAAATTCTTTAACTTTGGGAGAAATAATTATAAAAATTTAAACTTTATGAAAAAATTAGTAATAACTTTATGTGCGTTGTCTTCACTTGCTGTTAGTGCACAGACATTAGGAACATATTGGGGCTAACCGGAAATTCCGGAACCACGCCCGGAACCAACTTTATCGGGACTACGGATAATCAACCGTTAATTCTAAAAACTAATAATGCCGAAGGGCTTAGGTTACTTTCCGATGGAAATGTACGAATTGGGGCGGATATTGACCCTGTGATAAACGGAGCAACATTGAGATTATATCGGAATGCTAACACTTCTTTTGAGATTGCTAACACATATGGACGTTTTGAATTGGGAAAATCTTATTGTAATGATGTTTTGCTCTTGGATCTATTGCTGGGGATGCTGTTATTAGAAACTTAGGTTCTTCACAGAATGTCATTTTATATATTCCCAATAATAGTAACAACGGTTCCAATTATATAGGCATAGGAGATGATGCAAATCGAATTTGGGCAAAATTTTTAAATAATAAAACTGTAAATATTAACGGTCAAATTTTAGTTGGGGTGAATTCAATAGCTTCTTGTTCTGATTGTGCAGAATACAGACTGTTTGTAAAAGACGGTATCCGTACGGAAAAAGTGAAAGTAGATATTGCACAGGACAACGGCTGGGCGGATTATGTTTTTGATGAAGACTATCAACTGACGGATTTAAAAACTTTAGAAACCTACATCAAAGAAAACAAACACCTTCCCGAAGTTCCAACCACAGAAGAAGCGATACAAAACGGTATAGAACTGAAAGAAATGAACATCCTTCTGCTGAAAAAAGTGGAAGAATTGACATTGCATCTTATAGAACAAAACAAACGTATTGAAGAATTGGAAAGTAAAATTGATGAAAAGTGATACTATGAAATACTCAAAATCAACTACATTCATCGTGTTATTCGCAGGGTTTTTACTTCTGTATTATTTGACGAGTTTTAGCAAAGTGCCTTTTGGAGATTGCATGGGTTTTGTGATTGATTTTGAGAGAGCAAAATGGATCACATCAATAACGTCAATGTCGCATTTTCTTTATGTAAATACCGGAATTTTATTGCATCAAATTTTTCCGAACATATCTTCCATAGAAATCGGCAGAATGATTTCGGTGTTTTCTTCGGCAATTTGTATTTCATTGATATATTTGTTGTTATGTGAATTTGGAAAGAATAAAAAAATTGCGTTTTGGCTGAGCGTTGCTTTCGGATTGGGCTTCACTTTTTGGAGAAACGCCGCCAATCTGGAGGTTTATACTTTTAATGCCATATTCGCACTGTTGTTTTATCTTTTTTTGGTAAAAAGTTTGAAAACCGGAACACTGAAATATTACTTATTTACCGGAATTTCGCTTGGCATCGGCTTTACCTCTCACATTCAGAATATTATGCTATTGCCGATATTGTTTGCTGTCCCAATTTTATTTTACAAACAACACCGATTCAAAACGGTTTTGCCGCTATTGATTTCATTGTTGTGTTTGGGAATTATTTTTGGCGTAAACCACATTCAAAATCAAGCATCCAATCAAGTTTTAAGTTCGGATTCCAAATGGGTCAGAGAAACTTTTACTAAAGATTTCTCGCAATATTTAAAAGATATTTTGAAAGCGGCAGGATACTTGGTTTACAACGTGTGGTTTCTTATCTATTTCATTTTCAGCGGATTTTTGAGTTTGTTTCATAAAGACAAAAAACTTTCCATTATTTTATTCGTTTCAATTTTATTTAATCTCGGATTTGCCACATTTTATGCTGCCACCGATAATTATAATTATTTCATCATCTCGTACATCGTTTTGTTTATCTACATTTATCAAGGCATTCTCGAAAATAAAATCCGTTGGCTTTCTTTCAAATATTTAAAATTCGGGATTTTGCTTTTTCCGCTGTTTTATTTTGTTTCGTATAAAATTGCCGACAATACGTCCTTCGGAAAAGAATTTCACGAAAGCAAAGCATACAAAGGCGGTTTGAAATATTATATGTTGCCTTGGTTGAATAACAATGTCGGGATATTGGAATTTACCATCCGTGGAAAAACCGCTCCCGAAGATATTTCGTGGATGACACAGCCTGCAAACGAATACATCGAACGCACAAAACATAAATACAGCCGAGAAGAATTGGAAAAACAATAGGTTTCTGAGTTGATAAAAGCGGAATTTTTATTATTCTGATGGATTTTTGTTCTGCCTTTCGGATTCCGAATTTGTACGCCCGAAGAAAATCCCGAATTGAAAAATATTTTTTTTAACTAAAAAATTAGATTGTTGAAAAATATTTATTAACTTTGGAAAAAAATTAAATTTATGAAAAATATCATAACGTTTTTAGCAATATTTAGTGTTCTTACGGCACAAGCACAATATTGGGGATTAACCGGAAATTCCGGAACCACACCCGGAACCAATTTTATCGGGACTACGGATAATAAGGATTTCGTTTTCAAAACAAATAATCTTGAACGAATGAGAATATTATCAAGTGGTTCAGTCGGAATTAATATGATTCCTGATTCTCGTATGGCATTGGATGTTGTCGGGCAAACAAGACTTAGATCAAACTCAACCAATGCCGATGTATTAGACGTTTTTAATGATGAAGACAATGTGCAAACGGGAATGGATCTTCTGTTTCTTCGATATGGAAAATACCAACCCAATAATCCGGGTATAATGACTGTTTCCGGATGGCCTACCCCCACAAAATACGAAGCTTTTTTCAATTTGCGGGCAAACGGCAAATTGGGATTGGGTACCACTAATTTTCAAAATTGTTCGGATTGCGCGGGGTATAGATTGTTTGTAAAAGACGGTATCCGTACGGAAAAAGTGAAAGTAGATGTTGCCCAAGACAACGGCTGGGCAGATTATGTTTTTGATGAAGATTATGAATTGACGGATTTAAAAACTTTGGAAGCCTACATCAAAGAAAACAAACATCTTCCCGAAGTTCCGACTACGGAAGAGGCAATGCAAAACGGTATAGAACTAAAAGAAATGAATATTCTTCTGCTGAAAAAAGTGGAAGAATTGACACTGTATCTTATAGAGCAAAATAAACAAATCGAAGAACAGAACAAACGGATAGAAGAATTGGAAAATAAATTACAAAAAGAATAATATTTTGAAAAAAAACATTTCTAACTTTACACTATAACTTTAAAAATTTAAAAAAAATGAAAAAAATCTTTACCATTTTAGCAGTTGCTATGGCAACTATGAGTTTTGCGCAGTATGGACCTACAACCTATACTTGGGATTGTTCTACATTAGAGCCGACATCGGGGTCAAACGATTTCATACCAAGCGTAGCATTTGATGCCGTGCAAGGAAACAACAACGGCACCACGCCGTTAATTTCTACCACATCTCCGTCTTCCGGATATCCCGAAGCCTCCGGCGGAGAAAATTTTGGTGCCGCCTGTTTTAAAGAACCGCTTTCTACGGATACCAGTACTTATTTTAGTGTAACCATTGCGCCGGATCCTGTGCTAATGGATGGAGATACGACGATTGATTTACTGTCTATAAGTTTAGGGTCAAGAAGTACAGCAACGGGACCGGATAAAATTACCATATATTCCAGTATTGATAATTATACTGCCCCAATAGGAAGTATATCCGGTCTCAATGCTAATGGTACCAATTGGGCGTTCCATTCCATTTCTTTTCCGGAAGAGGGAGGGGCAATCTCCGGCAGTGTATTATTTCCGGTTACATTAAGAATCTACGGTAGCGACAGCACGAGTTCCGGCACTCCTCCTGTCAATACGGCAAATTGGAGGATAGATGATATTGAGTTAACGATATTACTGTGGAGTCCTTTGGCTGTTTCGGATGTTACCAAAGTAAAGAACCCTTTGATAAAAAATACTTTGGTAAGCGATAACTTGGTTTTTGCCGCAAAATCTGATGTGAGCATTTATGATATGGCAGGAAAAGTGGTTAAAACGCTTTCTGTTGAAAAAGATACAATCGTAAATGTTTCTTTTTTACCAAAAGGAACTTACATCGTTACAGGCACTGTAAACGGAGAAAAATCTGTTCAAAAGTTTATTAAACAGTAATTTTTTAGACTTGGAGAACAAAGAATAAAGACAAAAAACTCTGCCTTGTTTAGTAATGAGGCGGAGTTTTTACAAATTAAACGCATTAAAATTTCATGAAAATATCTATTACAAATATTAATGACAAATAACCACATAGAAACATAGAAACACATTTGTTTTTTCGCTTTGCGAAAATCTATGTGTAGAATATTTATAAAAACTATGTTTCTATGTGGTTAGACATGATAATGCTCGAAGAATTTGTTTAGCCTGGTGTTTTTTATAGGATAACAAAATGTTTAAAAAATTTTTACTAACTTAGAAACTAAAATTAAATTTTATGAAAAAATTATTTTTATGCTTAATCATATTTCCGGCGGTATTCCAATCTCAAATATGGTCAAGGCTTGGTGCGGATAAAGTGCCTGTAGATCCGCTTAACATAATGAATAACCATTGGGGAATTAATTATAATGGTCTAATAAAAAATATCGGCAACGGGCGTGTTCAGGCAATTTGGGTAGATCCGGATGATGCCAATCATGTTTTAATCGGCACTTATGGCGGTGGTATTTACGAAACGTATAATGCTTTGGCTGAGCTTTCTTCTTCCGGTTTCCCTAATCCCCCAAATTCCTCCATCCATTGGGAACATATCACCAAAGACATCCCCGTGCATCTTGTGGGAAAAATCATAAAACAAAATAATGTATTATATGCCGCTGCCGGAGGATTCTATATGAATGCAGGCAATTACTATTATGGTAATGCTAAAGAATCTCGAAATTTATACGGCTTAGGGGTCATCAAGTCTTTCGACAATGGAAGTACCTGGCAAATCAGCGATATGCCGAATCCAGAATCGGGATTTCTCTGTGGGGATTTTACACCGCCGTCTGATAGAGGCATAATGTATGCCGCATCAAGACATAAAGTTTATAAATCTTTCGATTATGGGGACAAATGGACAGATTTGAATATCACATTTACACAAGAGGGCTATACCAATAGAATTATATCCAGAATAGTTGCACATCCGTCTGACCCGAATACGGTGTTTGTCAGTACTTCTTCCGGTCCTTTAGGCGTGGAAAAAGTGTTTTTTTCTAAAAACGGAGGTTCCACATGGAGTGATTTGGGAAGTCTATTTAATTATAACACCTCACTTCCGGGGTTTTTCAACTCCATTGCTACCACTTCGGTATATGTGTACAATAACGATTTATACATTTCACTTAATAAATCATATAATACAGCCGTTATCAAGAGTAGTGACTGGACTAATTTCAGTGTAGTAGGAAACTATGTTACATCAACTCCTTATGCCTTCTCTTCAGCATCCGTGGATTATATTAAAACTCCTGCCAATGATTATCTGTATGGAATGACCTCTTTATTAAAATTAGGGGCAAATAACAGCTATACAAATCTCACATATAATGAAAAAAATAATAAAACACACGACGACATCCGCAGCGTTGCATTTGCCACCAACAGAGGAACCGAATATATTTTTGCGGGACACGACGGCGGGATTTCCAGAAGCAAAGACGGTGGAAACACCTGGCAAAACATTATGGGAGACCTTAATGCTCCCTTGCTAAACAATATGGGATATTACACCGATCCCTTGGACAGAGCGTTTGATATCGGCACACAAGACACCGGCTGGTACAGAAACGATCTCACCAATCCGCCTTCGGGATCTTTTGTAACAAGAGCATGGGAAGGAGCCGTATACACCAGCCTCCACAACAGCAAAAGAATTTATTTTGGAACCAATCAATATACCGAAAATAATGGTGCTCCGCCACTCCAAAATCTTAATACGACTTTTAGAGGAATGGCAGAAGACCCTTTAGATTATAAAATACGATACCACTTCCCACACATAAACGGATTTGTTATATATGATAACAATCTCCCAAGCCCAAACCTGTTTCCCCTTTTTGCCAATACCTCGACGGGCATGGATAATATAGGAATACAACCCAAAATTGCTCTTAACAGCAATAAAAACATTTTATTTCCAATAATGTATTATACTTATCCTCCTCCTATATATTTTCAGAAACATATGCTCATTTTTTCAAAAGATCGAGGGCAAAACTGGGAAGATATAGGAAAAAATATAAAAAATGCCGACTCCGGATTACCCGATGTCATAAACCATCCCGGGGCAATGCTCACCTGTGTTACAATGGATGATTACAATCCAAACAGAATGTGGGTGGTTTTTGCGGGAAGTGGTTTAATCAATCAAAAAGTTTATGAAAGCAATGATTTCGGCAAAACATGGCAAAATATTTCTTATAATCTATCAAACGTTGCAAGTTTGGGACTTCCGCCGAAAACACCCGGAAATTATCCCGCAAACCAAATAGAATATGATGAAAACAGAGATATCCTGTTTTTGGGAACAGACTACGGATTGTTTTATTTGGATAAAAATACCAAGCAATGGAAAATCTATGGAACCGGACTTCCGAGAGCTGTAATTACCAACATATTTGTGGACGATTATTACAACGAAATTGTGGTAGGGACAGCCAACAACGGCATTTGGAGCGCACCGCTTTCGGATTGCAAAGATATGTTGATTATGGAAGATACAACGTGGACGGGGCAAAACCAAACCATCTGCGGAGATTTAAGGGTGAAACACGACTTTACATTAAATGTAAATAAATCCAACATCACCGCCAAAAATATTGTTTTGGAACCGGGCGCAAAAATCCTGTGGGACGGAGGTGTTTTAAACTCCACCAACCCAAATCAGAAATCTTTTGCAATAGGCGTGAGAAACTCAAAATTTTCAATAAAAAACGTAACCGTAAACGATTATACTTTTAATAATTTCGAAAATGCAACATTGGAAACCGGCAGCATCATCGCCAATAATTCCTCTTTTAATGTTTACGGCGGCTCTTTTTACGACAATAACTCAAATTCCCTTTTGACTCTAAACGATTCCTTTCTGAATTTCTATGCGAGTTATTATCACAAAACACACAATACAACCCCCAATTTTATAAATTCCGAATACTATTCAGGCATTGGAACTATCAATATGACGGGAACAGGCAAAATAAAAGTTTATGATAAAGATATTGATGTTCAAAATGATGATTTTCTCGACAAAACCACGCCCGTAATCAACGACGGAAACTATTGGTTTGAGTCCAACAATTCCATTTCAGTCGGGAAAAATGTAAATAATGTCTATCTTTGGGGAGAGGTTTCAGCCGCTTCAAATGTAGATATGGTTTCAAAAAAATTCATCACTTTTGAGCCTGGAACCACGCTTTCAAATTTTGTTTTTGCAAGAATTGACGGCTCTATTTCGGATGATTTATCAACGCCGTACAGCAAATACAATGCTACAGACGGCGATATTGTTTATAGTGAAGACAACGAACCCGATTGGGAATCAAACAGATTCGGGAATTTTGAGGAAGAAGAAAACGATAAATATGAACGCGAAATCGGCAACAAAGAAAAAGAAGAAGTGATAAAAATATATCCGAATCCTGTGGTTGACCACATCAAATACAAATTGCAGGACACATCATTAATCGGCTCGGAATTTAGAATTGTAGATTTAAACGGAAATGAACTGTACAAAGGAAAATTTATAACCGAAAACGGCGAAATCAAACTAACCAAAAATTATCCTGATATTTTCCTATTCGTCTTTAACAACAAAAATGAAATCAAAAGCATAAAAATATTAAGGCAGAGATTGACGGACGAAACCCATAAAAATTAAATTGTCCCGATGTTTTTAGTTTAATGCATTTATCACATTATTCAAAATGTTTTTTATCTTTGTTAAAAGCCAAAAGCAAATTGCCATCAGCCAAAAGCAAAAATGATTAAACGCCTGAAATACAGTGAAATAGATTTTGATAAATATTCGAAATGTTTGAATGGTTCAGTTCAGAAAAATTGGTATGCCCAAAAAGAAATTTTGGATGTGCTTTCCGGAAATTGGCAAATATTGGTTTATGGAGATTATGATGCGGTAATGCCAATTCCATTGATAAGAAAAACGGGAATTGATATTGTTTCTATGCCGCTTTTTTGCCAGCAATTGGGTATATTTTCAAAAATTGATAATCCGCAAACCAACGATAAATTTTTAAAATTTTTAAAAAAGAATTACACTATTTTTTATTATTGTTTTAACAACAAGAACCGTTTTTTGGAAAATTTGGATAAGAAAAAAAATTACATCATCCCGATTTCCGACTATGCCGTTTTGAAGAGAAAAAAATATTTTAAAGGAAGAAAATCTACCGTTAAATGGGCTCAACATCTGTTTTACAGAGAAATAAATTTGGATGCCGACAGTATTTCGTTCATTGAAAACAATGTTATCGGGCTCTCGAAAAAATCGGATATTGAAAAGTTAAAAAAATATATTGAATTTTTAAACAGCATCGAATCGCTTAAACTATGCGGAGCATATTTAAACGAAGAATTGATAAATCTTGCTGTTTTAATTCGCGAACAGGAGCAGTTTTCCCTTTTATCACTCGCCAATAATGATTTTTATAAAAATGAAAACGGTGCTTCTTTTTTGATTGATAAAATTTTAGAAAATTATATTCACAAAAAATCCTTTAATTTTATGGGCAGCAATATCCGCGGAATAGAAATCTTTTTTAAAAGCTTCGGTGGCGAACTTGAAGAATACGGTTTCATCCAAAATAAATTTTTACAAAAGATTTTCACGATAAAAAATGCTCTGTTTTAAAGAAAAATTAAAACGTTTGATGTTTGAAGCCAACAACTTTGACAAAGATTTTTGAAACTTTGTCAAAGTTAAAACCCTCGGAACCCGAACCCCGAAACTCGAAACTCGCAACTCGAAAAAAAAATCGTAATTTCACGCTCGAATTATGGCAAGTTTATCAGATTATCTTCCTTACGCTTTTGCGCTCGTCATAGCGATTCCGTTTTTGGTTTTGCTGCGCCAATTCGTTTATACTTACATTTCCCTGAAAGAAAAAGAAATGAAATTTTTCGGCATCAAAGAAAGTATGGATCTCCGTTTTCAGGCGTTTGAACGGATGACGCTTTTTTTGGAAAGAATGAAACCTTCCAACCTCGTCGGCAAATTCGATAAAAACCTTTCGCCGCACGAATTTATTTTTCTCGCCGAAAAAAATATTCAGGAAGAATTTGAATACAATGCTTCGCTGCAAATCTATATCAGCAAAGCCAATTGGCTGAACATCGTAAACAATAAAGATAAGATTATCCGGCTGCTGCATTCCACTTACGAAAATTTGAAAAGCAATGCCAATCTTCAAGATTTTAAAACCGTTTTCCTGATGAATTATATGAATGAAGGCGATTATTTTTCCGGCACGATAGACGAACTGAAAAGGGAAATGCTGCTGTTGGAGAATATTTAAATTTTACATGATTAGAGTTTCTCATTTTTCGCAATGATGATTAAGTCAAAATTAAAATTTTACGATGTTTTCATTTCAGTTGATTCGGCGGTTTGTTTTTTATAGTTCATCAATCCTGTCATCATCATCAATGCCGAAAGTATAATGACTTGCGTTATCAAAGATTTGTTGATTTCTTCGATTTGTTGCGACAGCGGAATGGAAAGAAACAGTAAAATCGTAATTAAACCTCTCGGTGCCATAAAAACCAATGGATTTACGGGGATTTTAAACAGTTTTAAAAGTAAAAATCTTATTAAAAATATTCCTGCCGTGATGCCAATCGCAAAAAATAAGGTGGATGTGTTCAGCAAATCCGAAGTTTCCAACAAAAATCCGAACAAAATGAAAAACGAAGCACGAATCAGAAACGTGAATTCTGTGGTGATTTCTTTAAACTTTTCCACATCTTTGCCGAAATCCAATGTGTCCAATTTTTGAATAATTCTGAAACGCCGCAATTTGCCGATGTTTCCCATAAACAGACCAAACAACATTATAAAAATCAGTGCCGGCAAATGAAATTCTTTTGAAACAACGTAAATCAAAACGATAGTAATGATGATGGGAACGAATTTGATGTGGTGTTTTATTTTGTTTAAAAATCTCGCCAGCAGAATCGTGGCAATAAACGATATAATCAACATCAACAGCAATTCTATACCAAAATCAGCGAAAACTTTCACTCCAAAATAGTCGTTCAACACAATGAAATTGAAAATAATAACACCGAAAATATCCGAAAAACTGCTTTCGTATGTGATGAATTCTTTGTCGCCGGACAAAAGATTTCTGGCACTCGGAATAGCGATGGCACTACTGATAACGCCAAAAGGAATGGCATTCGCCAAAGCGATTTTCAAAGGAACGGAAGCAAAATAATGCAAACAATAGGCAATGCCAAAACTTAAAATGATGATTGGCAACAACGAAATAAGCGACGATTTGAAAATGAGCGGCAATTTGCTTTTATCCATTTCCAATTCCAGCGAACCTTCCAGCACAATCAATATCAACCCGACCGTTCCCAATACCGGCAGAATCGGGTTTAAATTTGGAATCTCAAGACCTAAAGAACCCGACAGAAGTTTTCCGCCGAAACCCAACGTCAGCAATAGAATTACCGATGGAATTTTTACTTTCGAGGTCGTGATTTCAAACAAATACGCCAATAGCAACAAAACGCATAATGTGATGATGATACTTGTCGTCATTTTTTATTATATTAATGTAAAATATTGGTTATCAGAGATGTCTCATGTATAGATCAATGCTACGCGCTAACCAATCATCTCAAACCCTGCGTATTTCGCGATTTTTTTCGGGATTTTGATGCCGTTTTCGGTTTGATTGTTTTCCAAAAGTGCAGCCATAATTCTCGGAAGTGCCATTGCCGAACCGTTCAAAGTGTGCACTAATTGAGATTTTCCGGCGGTTTTGTATCGGCATTTTAATCGGTTGGCTTGAAAAGTTTCAAAATTGGAAACGGAGGAAACTTCTAACCATTTTTCCTGAGCCGCGCTCCAGACTTCAAAATCGTACGTCATTGCGGAAGCAAATCCCATATCTCCGCCGCACAACCTCAAAATTCTGTACGGCAATTCCAAATCTTCCAAAATTCCTTGCACATGCGCTACCATTTCTTCCAAAACGGCGTAAGAATTTTCGGGTTTTTCAATCCGCACGATTTCCACTTTTTCAAACTGATGAAGCCTGTTTAAGCCGCGAACGTGCGCGCCGTAACTTCCTGCTTCTCGCCGATAGCATTGGGAAAATGCGGTATTTTTCACCGGCAAATCTTTTTCTTCAAACAAAACATCGCGATACAAATTCGTAACCGGAACTTCGGCGGTTGGAATTAAATACAAATCGTCTTCATTAATGTAATACATTTGTCCTTCTTTGTCGGGTAAATTCGCTGTTCCGTAACCGGAATTTTCGTTTACGACGTGCGGTGGATTGACTTCCAAATATCCGGCGGCAACGTTTTTATCTAAAAAATATTGAACCAACGCCCGCTGCAATCGCGCTCCTTTCCCGAAATAAACCGGAAATCCGGCACCGGCAATTTTCACACCGAGTTCAAAATCAATGAGATTGTATTTTTTTGCGAGTTCCCAATGCGGAATCGCACCTTCGCCGAGACCGGAAACTTCCACCGATTGAAACACGATTTCATTGTCGTCCGCAGAAATTCCGGCGTTCACTTTTTCGCTCGGAATGTTCGGAATTTGGTACAAAATATTGGTGAGCTGTTCTTCGGTTTCGCGGAGTTTTTGCTGAAGTTTTTGCGAATTTTCCTTGTATTCCGCCGTTTTGGATTTGGCGGTTTCGGCTTCGGCTTTTTTTCCGTCTTTCATCAAAAGCCCGATTTCCTTTGAAATTTTATTCATTTGCGAAAGATTTTCGTCCAAATCGTATTGGATTTTTTTTCTTTCATCGTCTTTTGAAACGGCATCATTCACCAATTCCGGATTTTTGAAATTTCGTTTTTTTAATCCCTCCAAAACGAGGTTTTTGTTTTCGCGTAAAAAATTGACTTGCAACATAATTTTGGCTTTTTGCTGTTGGCGTTTGGCTTTTTGCCTTTTTTGCCGTGATTTATTTTTATTAATAATTTTAATGCTTTTTAAACTTTGTCAAAGTTCCAAAATCTTTGACAAAGTTAAATTCAAGATTTGAAAAAAGTTTGATTTATAACAATGTTTAATCTACTTCATATCGACCTTTATTGATTCTTGAAGGCGTTTGTCATCGGTAAAGATTTCTCTGCAATCAATTATTTTATTGCTTTTATTGTAACATTTGTCGTTGCAATGATCAAAATCTTTACACGTTGATATTTTCATTTTTCCGTTTCCATATTTTTCTTCCATAATGATAGGAACAAGGGGAACATCATTTACTGCTTTTACTTTTATTTTTGATGAAATAATATCATCTTCCAAGAAAAAAGAATCAACAGAATAGGAAATTGTGTCGGATTTTACTTCTACGGTCAGAATATGTTTTTCATCCCAATTTTCACTGTCGGATATTTGATTATTTTTCTTGTAAGTTGTGATGACTGTATCTTTCTTCGGTATAAAATCCTCGTATTGTGCATTTACTTTAAGAGAAAATACAAACATCAGCAAAATAGTGTAAAGCAATGTTTTCATTAAATTTGTTTTTATTCTGTTATCGCAATGATTACGCCGAAATCTCCATCTTCCTGAATCCAATTTTTTTCGGGGAGATATGTTTTTGAAACGAAACCATCAAGATACAGCGCACTTTTACAGCCCATTTTTTTAAAAAATAAAGCAAATTTATAGAAATTAATTTCCTTTTTTGACATTGCAAACACAATATTACCGTCTTCCAAAATCCCGACACCGTTTCTGATATTTAGATTTTTTGACTGTTCTTGAAAAACAGGATTTATTTTTCCGTTCATCAGTAACATCGGACCGGACTGAGTGGCATATTTAATATTCGCATTTTTTTGGAATTTTTTGGTTTCAACTATTTCAGAATCATTACTTTTTGTGAGGTAAAAAATTCCGTTCGGCTGAATGTAGAAATTTCCTTCGCCGGTCAAAGTATCGATTTCATTGAGGGTTTTAAAGTTTTCAATGTATAATCCTTTCGGAAAATTGTTGATTTCAAACATTCCTCCATTCATTGCAAATTTCAACTTTTTATTTTCGGTTTCAACCTCTTTTTTCAAATTTCCAATATTTTTTAAAATTTGTCCGGCATTATTTTTCCAATAAAACCCGATATTTTCTGTTTTCGGATTTGCCGGATAAATCACATAATCTTTTTCAAAGTCCGGTTTTTCTCTACAAGATATAATAAAAAAAATAAAAAACAGGACGATTTTCTTCATTATTTATTATTGGATTATATTCAAAATTTTTGCTGTTTGCTTTTGGCTGTTTATTTAAAATTCAAGGTTCAAAAATTCAAGGTTTTCATTAAATTTATTTTTGTTCTGTTATTGCGATGATTACACCGGAATTTCTCATATTTTTTTTACTTTTTGCTTTAAACTTTGTCAAATCCTGAATTTAATTCAGGATTGAACTTTGACAAAGTGTTAAACCTCGAACCTCATAACTTTGTCAGGCTGAGCGAAGTCGAAGCCTCGTATCTCGAACATCGCAACTCATATCTCAAAAAACATCGTTTGCAAAAATAGGGAATTTAGAGACACGAGATTTTAAAAATCAAGATTCACATTTCTAAATTACTCTTTATTTTCAATCTTTTATCTTTAATTTTAACAAACTTTAACTAAATATTGGCGTTGATTGTGTTCATAAATTCGCAATTTTACAGCGTATTTTTAAGAAATCATTTATGTCGGAACTACATCAGGCTGAAGACATCAGACAACTCAACGAAAAAGTGGAACAGCAAAACCGGTTTTTCACGCTTTTAAAACAGGAAATCAACAAAGCGATTATCGGTCAGGAATATATGACAGACCGTTTGTTAATCGGACTTCTCGGAAACGGGCACATTCTTTTGGAAGGCGTTCCGGGATTGGCAAAAACTTTGGCGATAAAAACTTTGGCACAAGCCGTTCACGGAGAATTTTCGAGGATTCAGTTTACGCCGGATTTGCTGCCCGCCGACGTTGTGGGAACACAGATTTACAACATTCGCGACAATGATTTTTCCATAAAAAAAGGTCCCGTTTTTGCGAATTTCGTTTTGGCAGATGAAATCAACAGAGCACCCTCGAAAGTGCAATCGGCTCTTTTGGAAGCAATGCAGGAAAAGCAAGTAACCATCGGCGATGAAACACTTTCTCTGCCGAAACCTTTTTTAGTTTTAGCCACTCAAAATCCGATTGATCAAGAAGGAACTTACATGCTTCCCGAAGCACAAAGCGACCGTTTTATGCTGAAATGCAAAATAGATTATCCCGAATTTGAAGCCGAAAGAAAAGTGATGCAAATGGTTTCCACCGCTCATCAACCCGAAATTTCACCGGTGATTTCCCTTGAAAATGTGATGGATGCAAAGGAACTCGTCAATCAAATTTATTTAGACGAAAAAATCGAAAAATACATTTTGGATATGGTTTTTGCATCTCGTTTTCCGCAAAACTACGGGCTTTCCGATTTGAAAAACTACATCAGTTTCGGAGCTTCGCCGCGTGCGTCCATCAATTTGGCAATCGCTTCCAGAGCCGCCGCTTTCTTGAAAAATCGCGCATTCGTAATTCCTGAAGACGTGAAAGATGTGGCAAAAGACGTTCTTCGACACAGAATCGGGCTCACTTTTGAAGCCGAAGCCGAAGAAATCAACACGGAACACATCATCGATAAAATTTTGGGGAAAATTCAAGCGCCGTGATTTTGTAAATGGCTGTTGGCGATTAGAGCGTTTGGCTTTCCTTATTTGATAAAAAATATAATATCTTTTCTTGTTAAGATTTATAAGAGAATTTATTTGTGTGTGTTTTTGATTTTGAGATAAAACAATTTTGTTGCCTCATCTCCATCTTTCTAAAAACAAAAGCAAATTTCCCATTTTTTCCCAAATCCGATGTAACAAATTTCCTTTCTCGATTGTCTAATTGGAAAGGCGCAAAATTTTATTAAAATTTTTAAGGCTGAAAATCAATATGTTAAACGATTATTTGAAAAATTTTAGTATTTTGTATTGCATACTACTTAATTTTATTTATATCTTTGCATTGTTTTAATGCAGATGGATTTTGGCGGTTGGCTTTTGGCTTTTTGTCACGTTAAGAAAAGTCATCTTGAGCGAAGTAACGTTGAGAGTTGTGAGATTTAATACTTTGACAAAGTTGTGAGATAAAGAAAAAAAACAGTCCGTAGGACTGAATGTGAATAACCACAGGCGCAAGCCTGTGGAAAAAGAAAAATATCCAAGAACCGCCCGTAGGGCGGCACAAAAAATTGAGATTTAACACTTTGACAAAGTTTCAAATCTTTGTCAAAGTTTGAGAAAAACAAAAATTATTGAAAACAAGAGATTCCGTGAGATACCGAAGCAAGTTTAGGACGGAATAACAGATAAACAAAATACATTATACTTTAATACAACAAAAAATGAAAACATTAAAAAATTTAATTCTGATAAGCATTTTCCCCCTTTGGGGGACAGGGGGCTTATCCGCTCAGTCGGACACTTTGAAAACCGAAAATATTCAGGAAGTTTTGATGACGAAAAAAGTCTTTAAAAAAGAATCCGACCGTTTTGTTTTCGATATTTCCAACACGCCAATCGCCAAAGGAAATACTACTTTCGATATTTTGAAACAAACGCCGCTGCTTTCTTCCACAGACGATAAAACCCTGAAAATCGCCGGAAAAAACAACGCTTTAATCTACATCAACGGCAGAAAAAGCAATATGGATGCGGAATCTTTAACTCAATTTTTGAAAAATACGCCCGCCGAAAATATCCAGAAAATTGAAGTCATCACGATGCCCGGAAGCGAATATCAGGTGGAATCTTCGGACGGAATTATCAACATCGTTTTAAAGAAAAAAACTTCGGACGGAATCAACGGGAATATGCGAATGTCGGCTTCTGCAAACCAAAAATACAGCGACAATTCTTCGAGTTTTTCCGCGAATTACAGAAAAAATAAACTCGGAATTTCCGCCAATATTTTCGGCAATGAAAATATCAATCCGCAAATTATAATACTGAACAACGGAAACAGCGACAATTTTGTGTCGTCGGTTAGCGATGCCATTGTTGGTCCCGACAAAAATATCGGCGGCTATTTGAATATGGATTATCAATTAAATGAAAAATCAAATCTCGCTTTAAGCTGGAACACTCGGGCGAATAAAAGTTATGGAAACGAAATCAATTTTTTCAACACCATCAAGTCTTTTGACCAAAATACAAATCAAGAAGTTACCGTTTTTACCCGTTCCCTCGACAATGAAAACGCCCGTGCCTACGACAATAATCTCAATTTGAATTACGAACTGAAACTCGATTCTTTGGGAAGCAAACTGAATTTGAACGCTGCATATTTGAATTATAAAAGATTTCAATCTACGGACAATTTCACCTATCAATCTTCCGAAAACGGAACAGACGGAAATTTGACGAAATACATCTACCAAAATATTCCGCAAATGATTGATAATTTTTCTGCAACTGTGGATTATATTCAGAAATTTAAAAACGATTTCACGGTTTCTGTCGGCGGAAATTTTAACAAAACCAAAACCGATAACGATACGAAAGACGATGCCTACAATTATTTTTACAACGTGGACGGAACTTTGAACCATATGGATTTGGAATCTTCGCCGAACCATTTTATTTACGATGAAAATATTTACGGATTTTATTTGACTTTAGAGAAAAAATTTTCCGATAAATTTTCAGGGAAAATCGGCACCCGCTACGAAATCACGAAAAGTTTGGGAACTTCCGACAATGCGCCGAACGAGGAAATGCGAAGCATCGAAAGAAATTACAACAATTGGCTTCCATACGTCAGTTTGAATTATCAAATTAATGATAATCACAACGTTTCCTACGCATTTTCCGGTAGAATGCAGCGTCCGCGTTTTTGGGAAATCAATCCGCGCAGAACGTATTTGACGGACTACAACTACACGCAAAATAATCCTTTCGTGAAGTCGCAATCCACTTATAATCAGGAATTTACGTATATGTTTAAAAGTTCGTATTTCTTGATTTTGAGCCATTCGTTTTACAAAGATCAAATCGTGCAAGTTCCGCTGCAAAGAACGAGCGATATTCCGCGTTTGGACGAAAACGGAAATCCGGTTTTGGACGCGGGCGGAAATCCGATTATTGATAAAGTTCAAGAATTGCGCTACATCCGAACCAATTTTGGCGATAAACAAGAGGCGGCAATCGCTCTCGGAATGAATAAATCTTTTTTCAAACAATATCTTACCACGAATTTTAATCTCGGAGTTCAATTCAACAAAAACACAGGAAGTTTGAGCGTGGATCCCACTTCCGGCGATGTTTTTCCGGAATTTGTACTGAATACAACGTCTGCGAGTTTATTCATTCAAACCAATAACAACATTCGTTTGGACAAAGCGAAAACGTGGTTTTTGGGAATCAATTATTTTTATGTGGACAAACAGCAAATCGAATTGGGAATGCTGAAAAATCTTCAAAGCCTCGACCTGACTTTGAAAAAAATTTGGAACGATTGGACGTTCAGCGTTTTTGCAAACGATATTCTCCGCACAAACCTCATCACGATTGAAAATAATCAGGAAAACGGAAATTTTATTTATGTGTATCAAGACAATTTCCGAAGGAGTTTCGGGGCGAGCATTGTGTATAATTTCGGAAATCAGAAAGTGAAAAAAATCCGCGAAATCGGCAACGCTGCGGATGATATTAAAAACAGAACGCGGTGAATGCCCCCTGTCCCCCGAAGGGGGAAAAATCGCAACGCTTCGATTTGTCATTCTGAGCAATGTCATCCTGAGCGAGGTCGAAGGGCAGTCGAAGAATCAGTGTGACAAAAAGCAAAGAGCCAATCGCCAAAAGCGAATAGCCAAAAGCCATATTCAAACTAATTTTTTCAAAAAACTCGCTTGTTTTTGGGCGAGTTTTTTTTCTATTCAATTTTGACAAAGTGTTTTAAGGTTCGGTTCCGAAGGAGATCCGGACAAACTTTACGCTCATTCTTTTTCTACAAATCTTTGGGAGGGCTTTACGCTTTTTTTTAATTTCTTCCATCGGCTTTAGCCAAAAATTTAAACAGGCTCTTAAAATAATGTATATTTTGGCGCTAACTCCATAAAATTTATACCTTCTTGTATGCCTAATTTCTCAAAAAAATAAAGTAATTTGAAAATAATTTCAGAAAATTTAAAAGAAGGAAAACTTGTGAAAATCTCCTTAAACAAAAGCGAATCACATAAAAACAAAAAAATCCCAATCCTAAAATTGAGATTTGTTGTAGCGGGAACCGGACTCGAACCGATGACCTTTGGGTTATGAGCCCAACGAGCTACCTACTGCTCCATCCCGCGATTTCGTGCGGCAAATTTACAACTTTTTCTTGAATTATGAAAATAATTTTTCAAACCGCTAAACATCTCATTTCGTATCTCATCCCTCTCATCTCGCGTCTAATTCTTATATTTGCGTTTCTTACATTTCATAAATGAGCGTCGTTGCAAGACAAGGTTTCAAATATTCCATCATCGGATATCTCGGATTTTTGCTGGGAACTTTCTCGGTGCTCGTGGTTTTCACACACGATTTGGAATTCTACGGAAAACTTCGCTACGTCCTCTCAACGGCGGAAATGCTGGTTCCAATCGTGGTTTTCGGACTGTCTTTTTCCAATGTGAAATTTTTTCATCAAACTTTTAAAGACAAAAAACATCACAATTTTCTATCGCTTTCGCTGGTTTTTATAATCGTCAATTTCTTGGTTTTAGTCGGTCTTTATTTTTTAATTAATTATCTCTTTCCTGAACTCAAATTCAGCGAAATATGGAAAATGAAACGCCTGATTTTCCCGCTGATTCTTGTTTTGGCTTTGAGTACCGTTTTCGGAAAATTCGTTTCCAACTACAAACGCATCGTGATTCCGAGTATTTTCGACAATCTTTTTCCAAAAATCGCCAATTTGGGAGCGTTTTGCCTGTTCTTTTTCCTGCACTTTTCGGAAAAATCCGCCTACGCTTTTTTTATCGCCGTTTTTTTTCTGGGACTCGTCGGTATCAGCATTTACACTAATAAACTCGAAAAAATAAAACCCGATTTCAAACTAAATTATTTCACCGAAAACAACCTTTGGAAAAATATTTTAAACTATAGTTTCTTCGGATTTCTCGGAAATATCGGGCAATTTGTAGCCCTCCGAATAGACAACTTTATGATTGTCGAATTTCTAAACTTTGAACTGAACGGGATTTACAGCACTTTGTTCGCCGTGATTTCGCTCATCAGCGTTCCGGCGATGGGTTTGTATAATATTTCCACGCCGATTGTGAATAAACACATTGCCGAAAACGATTTTGAAGAACTCGACCGCTTTCACAAAAAAACATCGCTCACTTTATTTTTTGTAGGATTGGTGCTGCTTTCCTGTATTTTCGTCGGTTTTCCGTATCTCGCAAATTTTATGAAAAACGGCGATTTGTTGAAGCAATTTGAACCCGTAATTTGGATTGTAGGCGTTGCAATGCTTTTCGATTTGGCAACCGGTTTCAACGGACACATCATTTCCATGTCGAAATATTATCGTTTCAATATTGTGGTAATGCTTTTTCTGGCGGCTACAACCGTGATTCTGAACTTTATTTTTCTGAAATACACCAACCTCGAATTGCTCGGAATTGCTATTGCTTACGCTGTTTCGCTCACACTTTTTAACTTCGCAAAAATTATTTTCAACTATTGGAAATTCAAAGTTTTCCCGCTGAGTTTTGAAATGATGTTCGCTTCCATCATCGCAACTTTAGCGATTACTTCTTCCATTACAATTTTGCCCGAATTTGAAAGCAATTTTCTGAATTTAATCTGCAAACCGACAGTCGTTTTGGTATTCTTTCTAATCGGAAATTATTTTCTAAAAATTTTCCCGATTGAAGATTTTTTAAATAAAAATTTTCTGAAAAGTCTGTTTAAAATGAAACGCCCATGACAAAATATTGACACACAAACGGAAGTGTTCTATCTGACCGCTGAAAAATAAAATATAAACAGATGAAATAATATCTTTCACGATAAAAGCCAAAACGTTCTTAGTGTTTTCGCAATTCAAACAAATAAGATTCTTTGGAAACGCCGAAAGTTTTTAATTCTTTTCCGGAGAAATAATCGTCTGATTTTATGGTTTTTACATCAAATCCTGCATCCGAAAATCTGCGGCAGATATCCGTTCCGTAATATCGAACGTGGTCCCATTGTCCGAAATATTTTTTTCTTTCTTTTGGTGATGCGATGGAAAAATCTTCAAAAGTGGGTTGATTATTCGGCAAAATCGGAACGGAAACAATGGCTGTTCCTCCGGTTTTTAACATCGAAAAAATGTTATTAATCGCCGTTTTATCATCAATAATATGTTCCAAAACATGGTTGCATATTATGAAATCGTATTCATGTTTTGGTAAATCATCACCCAACAAATCAAAATTTTTGGTCAGCGACAAATAATCATAGCCCGGCTCAAATTTGTCCACAGGAAAATATTCGATGTTTTTTTGTTTTCTGAATTTTTCATAAAAACAATATTCGGGAGAAATATGCAGAAGTTTGCTGTTGATTTTCAGAACATTAGTATTTTCGGAAAGATAATGCCAAATAAAACGATGCCGCTGCCGAGCACCCAAATCCGGAGACAAAAGCAATTTTTTTGTTTTGATAAAAGTTCTGTATTTTTTGCGATTTACAGGACAATAATACTCTTTTTTGAATTTAAAACAAACGATGCTTTGATAATAATAAAGGAATTTCCACCTCGTTTTCCTGAAAAAAATTCGCAGTTTTACGGATGAGTTTTTTTTAATAAAAAGCGTGAGTTTATTCATTTTTTAATTTTGATTAGAAGAGTAAAGCGCAAAGATAAAAGACTTTTTAAAAATTTTAATTTGATTAAAGCATGAATTTTTACATGATTATTAAATCATCAGTTTCATTATCTTTGTTTCACAAACGCAGACCAATGTCTCTGAAAACCCCAAAATTTCTTTTAAAAATCAAAAGTTTTCTCGATGGAATCCACATTCCTTTTTTGGGAATTTCGTTGTGGAAAATGTTCGGGTTTTATGCCAAAGGAATTTTTGAAAATCAAATAGGAAAGCAGGCTGCCGCGATTTCGTGGGCGTTTTTTCTGAGTTTATTTCCGTTTATTCTGTTTTTGCTTTCCCTTTTGCCGTATTTACCGCACTACACCGAACTTCAATACTATATTTTTAATGTTTTGATGCCGAAAATTCTCCCCGAAAATATTCTGAATGAAATCACGGATTATATCCAAACCAACCTCATCCCGAACTTGAAAAAAGTGAATAAACTTTCCATACTTTTAGCCCTGATTTTCGGAACCAGCGGAACACATTCGCTCATCAACGGTTTCAATGCCAGCACCAGATTGAAAAGAAATTTCTTTAAAGAATACGCTATTTCCATCGGAATTACCTCTGCTTTTGTGGTGTTAATTGTACTCTCGATTTTTGGAATCTATTACAGCGAAGTAGTTTTAAAACTCCTTTCACCCGAATATCATATTTCGTGGTTTGTGAACAATTTGGCGAAAATCATCGGATATATTTCGTTTCCGTTTTTTTATTTTATGCTTTTAAGCCTTTTCTATTGGGCAGGTTGTATGAAAATTACCGCTTGGAAACAGGCAATTCCCGGAGCCGTTTTCACAACCGTTTTGTTCGTTTTGCTCACCTATCTTTTTGCGATTTACCTCAAAAATTTTGCACGCTACAACGTTTTATACGGCTCCATCGGAACCATCATCATCGCAATGGTTTGGATTAATATCAATATTATTTTAATGCTTTTGGGAAACGAATTGAATGTCAGTATTAAAAAAATTCGTGAAGAAAAAAAACCGTAGAAAAAAAATAAAAAATATTCTTCAAATGAGACTGTCTTAAAAGTAATTTAGCACGCAGATAACGCCAATTTATTTATCTGAATATCAGAAATGATATTTTCTTTTATCCGCGTAAATCTGCAAAATCTGTGTCATCTGCATGCTTTCGAGACAGCCTCGATTTGCGATAAAATTTCATAAACAAATTAAACACACAAATTAGTCCTTGAAGAAGAGATAGATTATATTTATTACCCGAATATTAACAAAAATTAATATTAAAATTAAAACTCGATTGCGGATATTTGCATTTTGAGATGCGAGATGCGAGATGCGAGATGCGAGATGCGAGATGCGGGTTTCGAGATTTAAACCTTAAACTTTAAACTATTGTCACGTTGAGCCTGTCGAAACGTTGAACTTTGAATTTTTGAACTTTGAATTAATAAAAATATGGGAATTGGCAATATTTTTCACGCTTTTCAGCCGAAAGACAAAGTCTTTTATGTGCTGTTCGAGAAAGTAACCGACAATCTGGTGGCGATGGCTGAAGATTTTAAAAACGGTTTTAAAGATTTTGACCTCAACGACGATTCTATGCTGAAACTCTTGAGCGACTATGAACACAAAAACGACAACTTGACACACGAAATTTTTGTGGCACTCAGCAAGAATTTTATCACGCCTTTTGACCGCGAAGATATTCACACATTGGCAACCGGTTTAGACGATATCGCCGATTATATCTACGCTTCCGCGAAATATATTTTCCTCTACAAATCTCCGCACATGAAGGCTTACGCAGATTTTGCACTGCTGATTCACAAAGCCTGTCTGGAAATCCAAACTGCGATGAAAAATTTGAAAGGTTTTAAAAATATGGAGCAAGTGAAAGAAGCCTGCATCAAAATAAATTCCATTGAAAACATCGCGGACGACTTGCTTTCCAACTCGATGGTGGAACTTTTTGAAACCGGAGATGCCATCAACATCATCAAAATATCATCGGTGCTGAATTACTTGGAAATCGTTACGGATAAAGCCGAAGACGTAGCCAATACGATAGAAACCATTATGATAAAATACGCCTAAAACTTGAAAAATGGAGTTTCCTGTTCTACTTGTCGTCATTATCGTTTTAGCGTTAATATTTGATTATATCAATGGTTTTCACGATGCCGCCAATTCCATCGCTACCATTGTTTCCACAAAAGTTTTGTCGCCTTTTCAAGCCGTGCTTTGGGCTGCACTTTGGAATTTCGCCGCATTTTTTCTCGCCGCCTATCTTTTGCCCGGAGGTTTTAAAATCGGAAATACAATTGCCAAAACCGTAAACGAAAATTTCATCACGCTGGAAGTGATTTTTTCAGGATTAATCGCCGCTATTTTCTGGAATCTTTTGACGTGGTGGTTCGGGATTCCGTCATCATCATCGCATACTTTAATCGGCGGATTTCTCGGAGCCGCTTTGATGCACGCTTTGCTGATGGATTATCGCGATATCGCCGCTCAACATCCGAATTTCGGTTTTTTTGATACGCTGCAACTTGCTGTGAAACAACTGACTACACAAAGCGTCGTGAAATTTGATAAAGTGATTCCGATATTTCTGTTCATATTTCTGGCACCTTTTATCGGGATGATTATTTCGATTATCATCACATTAGTTATCATTAATCTTTACAAAAAATCCAATCCGCACAAAGCAGATCGCGCGTTTAAAAAAATGCAATTGGTTTCTTCCGCGTTGTTCAGCATCGGACACGGTTTGAACGATGCCCAAAAAGTAATGGGAATCATCGGAGCGGCGGTTATTTTTTATCATGTCGATTTGCTGAACGACCCTGTTTATGCAGAATTGGCTTCCGCCGACAGATTTGATTATTTCACGAAACATTACCTTTGGGTTCCTTTGGTTTCCTTCATCGCGATTGCGCTTGGAACGATGAGCGGCGGCTGGAAAATCATCAAAACGATGGGAACAAAAATCACGAAAGTAACGCCGCTTGAAGGTGTGAGCGCAGAAACTGCCGGAGCGATTACGCTGTTCATCACCGATCATTTCGGGATTCCGGTTTCCACCACACATACGATTACGGGGTCCATCATCGGCGTTGGTTTGACGAAACGCATTTCCGCCGTTCGCTGGGGAATTACGGTAAGTTTACTTTGGGCGTGGATTTTGACGATTCCTATTTCCGCAATCATAGCCGGATTGACGTATTTGGCGGTGATTAATTTTTAGGTGAAAAAATCTTGATTCTCAAAACCGATCTTTATATTCATTTAAAATAATCTTAAACCACTCGGTGAAATCTTCGGGATTTTTCGAGATTTCCTTATCTAAATTTTCCGGTGAAACATATCGGATTTCGGAAACTTCGGTTTTATCTAAATTAAAATCGCCTTCATAAATTCCCGTAAAAACGCAATCAAGTTCGTGTTCCCAAAGATTTTCACCGACTTTGGCTTTATAAATAAATCTGAATTTTTCGGAAATTTCGGTTTCTATTCCCAATTCTTCTTTCAATCGGCGTTTGGCGGCTTCGAGATAAGTTTCTCCGAATTTCGGATGAGAACAAACCGCATTAGTCCATTGGTTCGGCGAATGGTATTTTTCGGAGGCGCGTTTTTGCAACAGCATTTCGCCGTTTTTATTAAATAAAAAAACCGAAAAAGCACGATGCAGAAGTCCATTGACGTGAGCCTGCTGTTTTTCCATCAATCCCAAAACGTCATCATTTTCATTGACCAAAACTACCATTTCTTCCATTGCCCAAATTTAATGAATTTTAAGGAAAGGCAATAAAAAAACGTCAGCCTCATCTTTAAGACGAAGCTGACAACATTTATAAATATTTAAAACAAAAATTTATTTCTCCTTATCCATTTTCTTTTTGAGTTTCGCCAAAACGTCAATGTCTCCGAGCGTGGTTTTTTCATCGCCGGAAGATGCGGCTTTTGCGGCGGCTTCTTTCACATTTTTTCTCTCTTCATCGCGGAAAGTTCCGGTGTGGGAAACTACAACTCGTTTAAATTCTTTGTTAAATTCTACGACTTTGAAATCCGCAGTTTCGCCTTTTTTAATCTTCGTGCCGTCTTCTTTTTCCAGCAATCTCGCCGGAGCAAAGGATTCTACTTCCGCATCTTCAAACTGAATTTGCGCGCCTTTATCGAAAACATCTTTTGCAACGCCGGAATGTACGGTTCCTTCGGCATATTTGGTTTCGAATACATCCCACGGATTTTCAGTGAGTTGCTTGTGTCCGAGCGAAATTCTTCTTGCGGCGGTATCTACTTCAAGCACAACGACTTCCAATTTGTCGCCTACATTGCAAAATTCCGAAGGATGTTTGATTTTCTTCGTCCACGAAAGGTCGGAAATATAAACCAAACCGTCAATTCCTTCTTCCAATTCCACGAAAACACCGAAATTAGTAAAGTTTCGTACGGTTCCTTTATGTTTTGAACCGACAGGATATTTAGCATCAATATTTTCCCACGGATCTTTTGTAAGTTGTTTCATTCCGAGAGAAATTTTTCTTTCTTCTTTATCGAGCGTAAGAACTTCCGTTTCCACTTCATCGCCCACTTTCACGAAATCTCCGGCACTTCTGAGGTGCGTGCTCCAAGACATTTCCGAAACGTGAATCAAACCTTCAACGCCGGGTGCCACTTCTACAAATGCGCCGTAATCGGCAAGTACCACCACTTTTCCTTTTATTCTGTCGCCCACTTTCAATTCTGCGGAAAGCGCTTCCCACGGATGTGGTTCGAGTTGTTTCATTCCGAGTTGGATTCTGGATTTTTCATCGTCAAAATCAAGGATTACCACTCGCACGGTTTGTCCTTCTTCCAAAATTTCCGATGGATGATTCACTCTCGACCAAGAAAGATCGGTAATGTGAATTAATCCGTCCACACCTCCAAGATCGATGAACACGCCGTAAGAAGTGATGTTTTTCACACTTCCTTCCAACACTTGTCCTTTTTCGAGTTGAGAGATGATTTCTTTTTTCTGATCTTCGATATCGGCTTCGATTAACGCTTTGTGAGAAACCACGACGTTTTTAAATTCCGGATTGATTTTCACGACTTTAAATTCCATCGTTTTTCCTACGAATTGGTCGTAATCTTTAATCGGTTTCACGTCAATTTGCGAGCCGGGCAAAAAGGCTTCGATTCCGTGAACATCTACAATCATTCCGCCTTTTGTTCTGGATTTCACGAAACCGTTCACAATTTCGCCACTTTCGTACAGTTCGTTTACTTTGTCCCACGCTTTCAGCGTTCGCGCTTTTTTGTGAGAAAGTTGCAGTTGTCCGGTTTTGTCTTCTCGTTTGTCCACCACTACTTCCACTTCATCGCCTACGCTGATGTTTTGGTTGTAGCGAAATTCGTTAAGCGAAATCACGCCTTCGGATTTGAAATTGATATCCACAATCGCTTCTTTGTCGGTCAGTCTCACCACTTTTCCGGTAAGCACATCGTTGTCGTCCAAATTGCTGAGCGAACCTTTGTAGATTTCTTCAAGATCTGATTTTTCTTTTCGAGCATCGGCATCCAATCCGGATTCAAAGGAATCCCAATCAAATTGTTCCGGTGCTACGTTTTGGTTTTTTAAAACCTCTGTTGAATTTGTCTGTTCTGACATTTAAAAAAAAAATTGTATTCCTTCTTTTTTAAAGTATTTTGAATGAATGCGGACTAAAAAAAATACGGAAGATGTTAATAATTAATGGTTCTACTTTTCAAAATTTTCCCGCAAAAGCGGCTGCAAAGGTATGAAAAAATTTAGACTTGGGGACATTAAACCAAATATTAAAATTCCGTACAATCCCGAATTAAATTTAGGAATAAGAATCTGTTTAAATTTTTGGCTAAAGCCAATAAAAAGCAGGTAAGATTCCCGCCTATCTCTTCTCAAAATAATGGTTTTTCGATATTACAATCTTGTCTTCCTTTTCAGAATTTTTCTTGTGGTATCTTGTGGATTATTGTTTCGTCACACGGGATGTTCAAATTTAAACAGACTCTAAATATTTCCGGACATCATCAACAACCAAAATCAAATTTAACTTTTTAAAAAACGCAGTATCTAAATGCCGTATTTTTTAAATTAACAAAAATAATCTTAAAATTAAATCTTATGAAAAAACTATTTTCGTTCCTATTTATAGGACTTTTAGCAACAATTCCGTTCAGTTGTAACGATGACGATCCACCTCCACCTGAACCGATTTATGCCGTGGTTAGGGACATAACCGGAAGTTTTAATAATGGTAACGGCTACACGATTAGCCAAGGTTTGGTACTCAATAACAGTGATGTGGTTTTGGTGTACAGAAAAGACGGAACCGACGGCGGAAATCCGATTTGGAGATTGATTCCCGACACTTGGTATTTTGGTGATGTCGATCTCGATGGATTTGACGATGAATTGGACTACAGTTTTGATTTCACCATAAACGATGTTTTGATTTACGCCGGAGGAACCATAAATTTCAACGATGCTGATGTTCCTGCGAGTTTTAAAGATGATTATCTCAACAATCAAACTTTCCGAGTGATTTTAATACCTGCATTTTTCGACGGAAAACCTGCGGTGGATTACAATGATTATAACGCTGTGATTAAATATTACAATATCGACGATTCTAAAGTTCAGAAATTGTAAATCTTTTAAAACCCTACATATATTTTCGTTCCCGTTTGCATTTTTGCAGCGGGATTTTTTTTGCCGGACTTGAGAGATTAAATTTTTCCATTCCTAATCTCCCTTCACCCCGATTTTTTTTATAATCAAATACATCAAACACCAATTTGTAAGGGCGTGAATCCATAAATTTACACCTACAAATCCCGTGAGCCAAAACCAGTTTTTATTGACGAAAATCCCCAAAAGTAAACTGACCAAAATAAACGTTCCTGCAACGCCGTGAACTATTCTTGTTTGCATAATATTTTTGTTTAAAGTTATTTCTAAATAAACTTTTCCAACGCCACACTTGCAATGTGAATGCGGGACAAAACGTATTGGTTGGAATTAAATTCTTCCACTTTTTTGTAAATATCGTCGGCGCAATCGCTTTTTATGAACACGATGAAAAGCAAAGAATCTATACCCGTATTTTCAATGCCGAACCAATTTTCAAGGTCGGTTTCTTGGTTTTTAAAACCCTTTACGGATTGATACGAAAATACTTTCACACCGGAATGTTTTAATATTTTCTTCACTTCTTTTTCAAATTCTTCTACGGCTGTGATTAATAATAGTTTCATATTTTTTTGTTTTTGAGTTACGAGTTACGAGGTTCGGGATTCGAGGTTTAATGTTTATATTTTTTAAATTTTAAATTGCTTCAGACGATAGACTTTAGGCTCACTGCCTACTGCCTACTGCATATTGCTTAAAGCCTGCGTTTCTTTTCCGTAATATAATAAACCAGCGGCACAACCACGAGTGTGAGCAGCGTGGAAACGATGGCTCCGAACACTAATGAAATCGCCAAGCCTTGAAAAATAGGATCGAAAAGAATAATCACGGCTCCGATGACTACGGCTCCCGTCGTCAGCAAAATCGGGGTGGTTCGCACGGCTCCGGCTTCGATGATGGCTTGTTTTATCGGGATTCCTTCTGCTAATCGAATTTCAATAAAATCAATCAGCAAAACCGAATTTCGCACCATCACTCCGGCAAGCGCAATCATTCCGATAAATGAAGTCGCCGTGAAAAATGCGCCCAAAAGCCAATGCCCCAACACAATTCCGATGAGCGAAAGCGGAATGGCAACCATCATCACAATCGGTGTTTTAAAATTTTGAAACCAGCCGACAATCAACATATAAATAATGATGATGACGACCGCAAACGCCGTTCCCAAATCCCGAAAAACTTCCAGCGTGATTTGCCATTCGCCGTCCCATTTCACGGTATAATTGCTCTCGTCTTCCGGCTGATTCATATAGAGTTCGTTCATCGTGTAGCCGCTCGGAAGTTGTATTTTTTTCAGTTTTTCTTCCATTCCCAAAATCGCATACGCCGGACTTTCCAAATCTCCCGCCATATCCGCAAGCACATAAACCACGCGTTTTTGGTCTTTTCGGTAAATGGTTTTGTCCAATTCTTTTTCTTCGATTTTCACCAAATCACTCGCCGGAATCATTCCTTGCAATCCTTTGATTTTCAATTCGGTAATATCTTGAATATCGGTTTTATCGGCATTTTTTAATTTCATCACGATTTCTACCGGATCGTTGGATTTTTCGTCGTAAAGATTTCCAATCGGATGCTGACCGATTAAATAGGTGATGTTTCCGACAATTTGTTGCGGTGCAACGCCGTTCAGCATTGCTTTTTCCTTGTCGGGAATCAGTTTAAATTCTTTTTGCGGTGCTTCCACCATCCAATCAATATCTACCACATCATCGGTTTTTTTCAAAATATTTTGCACATCTTCGGCTACTTTTATTTGTCCGGCGTAATCGGGACCGTAGATTTCGGCGACAATCGTAGAAAGAACCGGCGGTCCGGGCGGAACTTCCACAATTTTCACATTGGCATCGTATTTCGCTGCAATTTTTTGAATTTCGGGACGAATTTTTTTGGCAATATCGTGGCTTTGCTCTTTTCTATCTTCTTTGTGAAGCAAATTAACCTGAATATCAGCAGTATTGGCGGCGCCTCTCATATCGTAATGCCGAACCAAACCGTTGAACGTAATCGGTGCCGACGAACCGGCGTAAGTTTGATAATTCACCACTTCCGGAACGGTTTTCAAATATTGCGCAATGTCTTGGGAAACGGCGGCAGTGCGTTCCAGAGTAGTTCCTTCGGGCATATCAATCACCACTTGGATTTCATTTTTATTGTCGAACGGAAGCATTTTTACGGCGACCCGGTTTGTGAAAAATGCAGATACGGAAATCAGCAATAAAACTACGGTAATGCCCATCATTGTCCATCTTTTTGATTTTGAATTTAAAAGCGGCTGTTCAATTTTTTTGTAAATTTTATAAATTTTTCCGGTTTCCAAACCTTGCTCTTCCTTGTGTTTTTTTTCGTCTTTTACTTTTAATAAATGATAACCGAGATACGGCGTAATCGTCAATGCCACAAACAGCGAGAGCAACATCGCAATAGACGCTCCAATCGGCATTGGCGACATATACGGACCCATCATTCCCGAAACGAAAGCCATCGGCAAAATGGCGGCAATCACCGTGAATGTGGCTAAAATTGTGGGATTTCCGACTTCATTAATCGCATAAATCGCAGCCTGTTTGAAAGGCAATTTTTTCATTCCGAAATGCCGATGCATATTTTCGGCGATGATGATGCTGTCGTCCACCACAATTCCGACCACGAAAACCAGCGCAAACAGCGTGATTCTGTTCAGCGTGTATCCCAAAATGTAGTAACTGAAAAGTGTGAGCGCAAATGTGAGCGGTACGGAAAAAAACACGACCAATCCGCCGCGCCAGCCCATTGCAAGCATCACGAGAAGCGTTACCGCCAAAATCGCGATTCCCAGATGCAACAGCAATTCCGAAACTTTATGAGATGCCGTTTCGCCGTAGTTTCGGGTGATTTCTACATGAACATCATCGGGAATTAATGTTTTTTTCAGTTCTTCGACTTTATGTATAATTTGTTCGGAGATTTTCATCGCATCGGCACCTTTCACTTTGGAGACGGAAACCGTAGTTGCCGGATATTCGGATTGAAATTTCTTGCCGTTTTCCGTAGTGTTTCCATAGCCGAAACTCACATAATTTGCGGGATCGGAAGCACCGTCCGCAACGCTTGCCACTTGTTTTAAATAAACCGGCATATTTTGAGAAGTTCCGATAACCAAATTTTCCGCATCTTCGCCGGAATTGATGAATTGTCCGGTGGTGAGCAGATATTCGGAATCGCCGGAATCGAACGTTCCCGATTGTGAACTTCCGTTGTTTGCCTGAATCATTTGCATAATGGAAAGCGCATCCACATTCAGTTCCGCCATTTTATCCTTATCGAGCACGATTTGCAACTGCCGATTTCTTCCGCCAATCACTTTCGTAAGCGAAACATCTTTAATTTTTTTAATCTCAGACGACAATTCTTCTCCGATTTGCCGAAGTTCATAATCATCATATTTTTCGCTCCACAGCGTGAGTCCCAACATCGGAACATCGTCTATGGAACGCGTTTTTACCATAGGTTCGGAAATGCCTTTCGGAAAAATATTTTTATTTTTCATCAGTTCGTCATACAATTTCACATAGGATCTTTCCGTGTCTTCGCCTACATAAAACTGAACGATGATGACCGCCTGTCCGTTCATCGCCATCGAATGAATGTGTTCCACGCCTTTGATGTTGGAAATAATTTTTTCCAAAGGTTTCACCACTCTGTTTTCAACTTCCTTCGGATTTGCTCCGGGGTAGCCTACCATCACATCTGCCATCGGAATGATGATTTGCGGTTCTTCCTCTCTCGGAATCAAAGTAGAACTGTACGCACCGATAATCATCAGCGCAACCATCAACAAAATGGTGAGTTTAGAATTGATAAAAAACTCGGCAATACGCCCTGCAAATCCTTTTTCCATATTTTTTTGTTTAAGGTTTAAAGTTTAAGGTTCAAGGTTGGGAAACTTTGAACTTTGAACACGGAACTTTGAATTGTTCTAATTTTTCGGATGCAAAACTATAGAGAGAAAATGGGAGTTTTGGTAACAGATGTTACATAAAGGAAAAGAGCCGGAAAATATTTTGTGATTTAGGTGAATTACACTTTGAACTAATTTAAACTTATTAATATAAAAGAGCAATTCAAAAAATTGCAGTTTATCGACTGAAAATCAGTAATTTACGAAAGCGTGAATTGTTAGACAAATATATAAATTAATAAAATCAAAAGAAATAAAATCTCTGATAATCAGTTGCTTGTGTTTGGATTTGTTGTATTATCTTTGTTGAAATTTTAAATACCGTGAAATAGGCACTTTACGGTAATCTGATGAAGGACCGAAAATATGAATAACTTTGTCAAAATTTAAAAATTAAAATAAATCATACATAGAATAAAAAAATGAGCACAGAAACCTTAAACACCGCAAAAGCCAATCTTCCCGTTTTCGGATTTTTGAAATTCAAGGATTTGGATTTATTGGTTCCGAAGGGAAAAGATTTGATGAACGCTATTCTGGAACTTAAAAAAGAAAAAAACGCCGTCATTCTCGCACATTATTATCAGCCGGCGGAAATTCAAGATATTGCCGATTTTCTCGGAGATTCTTTGCAATTGGCAAGGCAAGCAAAAGACACAAACGCCGATATGATTGCTTTTTGCGGCGTTCATTTTATGGCGGAAGCGGCAAAAATTTTGAATCCCGCAAAAAAAGTGGTTCTTCCGGACACAATGGCGGGATGCTCTTTGGCAGACGGCTGCAGCGGCGAAGGTCTTCGCAAAATGCGCAAGGAATTTCCGAACGCCATAATTGCAACTTACATCAATTGCAACGCCGAAACCAAAGCTGAAAGCGACATTATCGTTACGAGTTCCAATGCGGAAATCATCATCAATTCTTTGCCGAAAGACAGACCGATTATTTTCGCACCGGATAAAAATCTGGGAAAATATCTGATGAAAAAAACCGGTCGAGATATGATTCTCTGGGACGGAAGTTGCATCGTTCACGAAGCGTTTTCGATGGAGCGAATAGCGAAACAATTAGCCGAACATCCGGGCGCAAAACTGATTGCACACCCCGAAAGTGAAACTGCGGTTTTGGAACTCGCACATTTCATCGGCTCTACCTCCGCATTGTTGAATTATGTGGAAAAAGACGATTGCCAAGAATTCATTATCGCTACCGAAGAAGGTATTTTGCACGAAATGAAAAAACGCGCTCCCGAAAAAACATTGATTCCGGCGTTGGTTTTCGACGAAAGTTGCAACTGCTCCGAATGTTTTTATATGAAACGAAACACGCTGGAAAAACTCTATCTCTGTATGAAATACGAACTTCCGGAAATTATCATCGAAGAAGAATTGCGTCTGAAAGCCTTAAAACCAATCGAAGCCATGCTCGAACTTTCAAAAACGGTGAAGTGAGTTTCGAAGTGCTAGGTGCAGGTTTAGAGGTTTTCATAATAAATGCAAAAAAATATGATTTACAGAAATTCAGATATTTATAAAATTTGGTAATAAGTTATTAACTTTACACTGACCACAGTTATGAAAACCATAAAAAACTTGAATAATGAATAACCTCAAAACTCGCACCCCGAAACTCGAACCTCGAAACTCGCACCCCGAAACTCACACCTCGAAACTCATCATAGAAAATTTAAAAATCTACGCTTATCACGGTGTTTTGCCTGAAGAAAACATCATCGGAACGTATTATATTTTGAACGTGGAACTTCATGCAGATTTGTGGAAAGCCGCCGAAACAGACGATTTGAATGATACTGTAAATTATGCCGAAATCAACGATTTGATTCACGAAGAAATGAAAATAAAATCCAAACTTTTGGAACACGTCGCCGCAAGAATTATAAACAGAATTAAAGAAAAATTTGCGGAAATTTCTTTCATTAAAATTAAAATCACCAAAACCAATCCGCCGATGAACGCCGAACTGAAAGGCGCGAGTGTGGAGTTTCTCGGCTTTTTGCTTCTTGCTCTAAACTTATTAAATTTTAGTTTTTAGATTTTAAATATTAGTTTTTTATGTGAATTTTAGTTTTTAGAATTTCAAATCTCAATTTTTTTAAATCAATCATTATGAAAAAAACATTAACAGCCGCATTTTGTGCATTAATTTTTACGATGGGTTGCAACAAATCCAAAAGCGGAAACAAAGGCATCATTAAAGAGGAAACCGCTAAACAATCATACACTTACAAGGCTTTGGACGGAACTCCGGCGAAAGTAACTTTTACAAATTCCGGCAAGAAAAAAACGATAAGCATCGAAGCGAACGGACAAAAATATCAACTCGACCAAACCGATTCCACAACCTACGAAAGAAACAGTGTAAAAGCAGAAGTGAAAGGCGATTCATTGTTTATTATGCAAGAGGATCACGTGATTCCGTTAGTAAAAGATTTGTAAACCAAGGTTCATATTCTTAAAACCACTGAAACAAAAGGTATAAATTCAAAATGATGATGATTCCGGAAATCGTCCAAGCGGAAATTTTTAGCCAAGGTCGGTTGGCGAATGTTCCCATTTTTAGTTTGTCGCCGGTGAAAATTACGAGCGGAACTACCGCAAAACCGAGTTGCATGGACAAAATCACCTGACTGAAAACCAGCAATTCTCCCGTTCCTTTTTCGCCGTAAAAAAATGCGACAATCAATGCCGGAACTACGGCTATCAAACGCGTTATCAACCTTCGAAGCCAAGGTTTTATGCGGAGATTCAGAAAACCTTCCATCACGATTTGCCCCGCCAAAGTTCCTGTGAGCGTAGAATTTTGTCCCGAAGCCAAAAGCGCGATTCCGAAAAAAATACTCGCAAGTCCGGTTCCCAAAATCGGGGTTAAAAGTTTGTAAGCATCGTGAATATCGGCAACGTTGCGATTTCCTGTGGTGTGAAAAGTTGCCGCCGCCAAAATTAAAATCGCCGCATTGATGAAAAATGCGATGAACAGAGAAAAAGTGCTGTCGATGGTCGCAAATTTTACGGCTTCGCGTTTTCCGATTTCGGTTCTTTTGTAATTTCTGGTCTGCACGATGCTGCTGTGCAAATACAAATTGTGCGGCATCACCGTTGCTCCCAAAATTCCGATGGCGATATACAGCATGGACGGATTCATCACGATTTCTTTTTGAGGCAAAAGTCCGTTCAGCAAAGGAAACAACGCCGGTTTTGAGATAATAATTTCGTATCCGAAACAGAGAATAATCACAAAAATCAATCCGCCGACTATACTTTCAAGGTATCGAAAACCTTTGGCTTGCAAAAGCAAAATCACGAAAACGTCTAAAATCGTGATGACGATTCCCCAAATTAAAGGGATTCCAAAGAGTAAATTGATGGCGATTGCCGTTCCGATGACTTCCGCCAAATCGCAGGCAACGATGGCAATTTCACAAAAAATCCAAAGAACAAAATTGATTTTCGGATGGAAATGATCTCTGCAAGCCTGCGCCAAATCTCGCTCTGCCACGATTCCCAATTTCACGGAAAGGTGTTGCAAAATCATCGCAAAAATATTGGAAATCAAAATCACCGACAAAAGCGTATATCCGAATTTTGCGCCGCCGGCAATGTCGGTAGCCCAATTTCCCGGGTCCATATATCCAACGGCAATCATCAATCCGGGTCCGGCAAACGCGAACAGTTTTTTCCAAAAATTTTTAGTTTCCGGAACTTTTATCGTGGCATGAACTTCGGGTAAAGAATTGAGGTGTTTCTCTCTTTGCCAAGGTTTTTTCATTTAAGAACAAAGATATTAATAAAACCTGTGTATATGGAAATTCTCGGAGTAGATTTTATTGCTGAAAGCCGAAGTTTGAAATAGTGTTCTGAAAAAACTGATGAGTGATTTTATTTTTTGCATATTCAAAAGATTGTTTGTAACTTTGTGGCATAAAAAAAGAAAATGACCGAATAATTATGCGATACCACGCGAGTTTTTCGGTCATTTTTCTGTTGTGCCAATGCAATATTGTATTCTTTGCTTGCTTCCCCGCAATTCCCCGACGGTCAATTTGATTTTTCCAAAAGTTGGTTTTTCATAATACATCGTAAAAATTTTTGAAAAACGCACTTGATTTTTTACATTCGGCTTAGGATTTTCAAACATCGGATAGCCTTTTTTATCTTTTTTTACATTAGCATTTTCTAATATTTCGGTAAGAAAAGTAACCGCCAATGTTGATTTATAGTTGTATGCCGCTTTGCCTACTGTTTCATTTATGGATAAATACTTATATTCCATTAGTAAAGTTATAAACCGATATAATAAAAAAGTTCAAGAGAAAAATATGTTTACTTATATTCGCCGCAATCCAACGGGCATAAAAATCGGAAATAAATTTTTTCCGCATCAAATAATCTTCTTTTGTAGCACCCGTTGCTATTCCGTTTTTGTCTAATTCCATAAAATTTTTATTTTTTTTCTTATTCAAAATCGCTTTCTAATATCACAAATATATGTATTTGAACATTTAAAAAGTCCAAAATTTCGAATTTCCAAAAGATAAAAATATTATTTCCATAAAAAAAATGATGCAAAACCAAGAGCAGATTTTCACTAATTTTTTTTCCGCAGATTTTCACGGATTTTGTTGAACTTTTGCGTTGATTTTTCTGTAATGACCACACGAAAGATTCGTGCGGGAGCGACGGAAAGGCGGAATATCTTTTTCAATCTGTGATTTATGTTTATTTTATGGGGATTATTGTGCCGCCCTTGCGGGCGGTTCTTGTGGAAGTCGTATTCATCCGTAGGCTGCGCTCCGCTTGCCTACGGTTATGAACATTCGGCTCTCCGAGCCGCCTCTATTCAAATCTTTTTTCTTTTGTAATGACCACACGAAAGGATTTGTGCAGGAGCGGTGAATCTTTCAGATTTCCCACAAATTGCACAGATTTCACAGATTTTCCCGGACTTGTTTAGTTTGCAAAAATTTGTTTTGGGTTTCCGGTTTTGCCTCATTGCTTTTTCTATTATTTTCAATGGAATCGGCGAAACCTAACAAAGTGGTTCGGCGTAGCCAATCCTTCGGATTTGCCTCCTGCATTTTTATTTTTTTTTAATGGTGTCGGCGAAACCTTCGGTTTTGCGTGAGGGATGGAAGTGGAAATCCTTTTTTTTTGCGATTGGGATTTTTGCGGAGGCAAAAAAAAGATTGCAACGGACAGCCCGACCCGAGCGGTTGCAATGCTTTGGCGAGGGGCACGCCCTGATTTAGACTTTGAGACATAAGACGCGAGACATAAGACATTAAAAATTTGGAACTCAATTTTTAATGCGTTTTGCCTGCAGGCGACACAGATTTTTATTTGCGCGGCGTGTGCGTGCCAACTTTGGAGAAACTTTCAAAACCTATACGAAAAACTCAATCCTGCTAAACTTCCTTTTGTGTAATCTTTGTTGGTGAAAGTTCCGGATTTATTGGTTTGCTCTATTTTGTTGTGCGGATTGAGCAAATTTTTGGCGGTGATGCCGATTCCGATTTTATCTAAAGTAATGTTCAAATTGATGTCGAAAATAGTTCTGCCCAATTCGTAAAAATTTCCCAAATTGTTCGTGCCGACAGCAAAAAGATTTTTCCCGATGTGCGAATATGAAATCACGAAATCCAAAGTGTTCACGCTGTTCCATTTATGGCTGTAGCCTAAATTAATATTGGCTAAAAAATCCGGAACGCCCTGAATATCATCTTTCACCACATCGTCTGTGCCTTGCCCGAATTGTGCGATTATGCCGTCGTTTTCCGCCGCAATTTCCGCTGCAGATTTCAATTCTTGTTTGGATTGCATAAAAGTTCCGTTCAAAAAAGTGTAGATTTTAGACGAGTTCCAAGTGAAAATATCTTTCCGAAATTCCAATTCCGCACCGTAAATATAGCCCCAATTTGAGGCGTTCAAATACGTCATATCGCTTGCCGCAGAAATGGAAAATGTGGTTCTGGCAATGGCGTTTTCAATGTATTTTCCGAAAACGGCAACCGAAAAAATTTCACCGGATTTCGGAAAAAGTTCCCACTTCAAATCGAGGTTGTAGTTGCCGGACGGATACAGGTTTTTGTTTCCGTAAACATTCGTGGTTACATCGAAATACGCTATCGGAATCAGTTCTTTGGCTTGCGGCAAAGTATAAGTTTTGGAGGCGGAAAATCTGAAATTTTGTTTGTCGTTCGGGCTGTATTTTGCGTTCAGAGCGGGCAAAAATTTGGTGTAATGTTTATCTTTTTTTCCATCGGTTAAAGGGTCGTTCCAATTCATTTTCATATTGATATCATCAAAACGTCCGCCGATTTGCACTATGAATTTTTCGGAAAAACGGATGTCTGCATTCGCCAAACCGGACTGAATATTTTGTTTGATGTCGTAGAAAAACGGCGTGAACAATCTGTCGCTCGGCTGAAAAGTTTGATAAGTAAACAAAGCATTGTTAAACGGATTGATGAACGCATCCACATTTTCCGGATCCAAGGAAACTACGGTGTTAAAAACGATGCCGATGGTGGTATTTTCAAAATTGCGGTTTTTGGAGGAAACATCGTAACCGAAATTTATTTTAAATTTTTCTAAATTTTTAGTAAAATATAAATGTCCGAGAATGGTGTTGTCTTTCAGTTCGTCAAAATATCTGTGATTGCTGATGGCTCCGGAGCCGGAAATGAATTGAAACGTTTCGCCGTCAATGGTATTTTGCAATCTGTCCGGTCTTTTGCTCTCGAGCATATTGAACCCGATTGCCCAATCCGCCGACCAGTTTTTTGCGAATTTATGAACGCCGAACAACTGATTAATCCAAAGATTTGTGATTTTATTATCGCCTCTGTTGATGATGATGTCTTTCTGCCATTCATTGTTGTATCCCTTGAAAATTTTCGCGGTTTGATTGGAGGAATGAATAAAATCGGAAGTGAAATTTATTTTATGATTGGCGTTTATTTTATAAATAAAATTAATTAGCGCAGTTGTATTTGTTTGATATTCAGAACTTTTCACGTTGTAATCTTTATTCGCATCGCCTTGAGCGGTGTAAAAACCTTCTCGTCCGTTGCTGTATTGGTAGGCATTTTCAAATCCGGCGTATCCGAAAAGCGAAAATTTCCCGAAACTTGTTCCGCCTTCCACGCTCATCGCTGAATTGAAAGGATTTTCGGCGTTTTTAAAATTCCAATTTGTGGTGAACGGATAGATGTTTCCGGGGTTTTCTTTGATGAAAGTAGTTTCCTTGAAACCGAAAAATCCGGGTCCGCCGTCTTGAAGTTTAAAATCCTGTTTATCAAACGTTTGCAGATTGATGCTGCTGCCGATATCAACTTTAAAATACGGTTTTCCGGAATGTTCTTTGGAAACGATGTTGATATTTGCGCCGCCGAAATCGCCGGAAAATCGCGGATTATAAACTTTGTCCAATGAAATATATTCCACCATTGAAGTTTTAAAAATTTCGAGGTCGATGTTTTTAAATTCCGGATCGTTGGAAGGAATTTGCAGTCCGTTCAGCGTTGTGCCGTTGTATCTGTCGCCCAAACCTCGCACGAAAATTTGTCCGCTCCCTTCTTGTTTTTGGGTTCCGGTGGCTTTGGTTACGGCAGTTGCCGCATCGCCGACACCTTGTTTTGAAAGTTGCACCGCACCGATTCTTTCCACCACTTCTATGGATTTTTTTTGAAGGTTAATCAACTGATTTTCACTTCCTTTCTTGGAATTTCCATTGACGACTACTTGTTCAATTTGGCTTTCAACTTGCGTTTCGGTTTGATTTCCGATTGGGTTTTTGATTTTTATCGAATCATTTCTTAATCCTTGCGCGAAAACCATTTCTGCGACAATTAAAAAAACTACAATTCCGAATTTTTTAAAACTCATTTTTCTTTATATTTTTTTAGTGCAAAGAAATGCAAGTTTTGAGGCTAAAACGGTTTCGTGAAATTTAATTTTTGTTTAAATAATTATTAAGAAATGCGGCGAATTGTGAATTTAATATGAAGTAATTCCGAATTTTGAAGATTTGAAATTTGAAAAAGCAATAAGCAATAGGCAATAGGCAATAACTTGTCCCGATGAATCGGGAAGCCTAAAGCCTACTGCTTACAGCCTGAAGCAAAAATGACCTAAAAAACTGATTTTAATTTCGGGATAAAATGATATTTTCCAAATAAAAATTCAAAACAAAAAACTCACCGGAAGAAAATTTCCGATGAGTTTTTTATATGAAAACTAACTAATTTTGTTTTAATTCATGGAATCAGATACGTCGAAGTTTTGCAAGCCTGTCCATCCTTTTGCCCAATCGGGAAGTGCGGTTCCGCTTCCGGCACCGTTTGCGCCTGCGTTTTCGGTAAATTGAATGGGATTAGGCGTAGTATCTTTCGTTTTTACATGGGTTCCTACATTTACAAATCTTATATTTTTTAAATAATTTTCGCCTGTAAACCAATTGTATGTTCTGTCGGTTTCAAAATCTAAACCTGTGGAATAGTTGGCAATCAATATGTTATCAAATTTTCCGTTTGATCCGGCTCGGATTTTCAAACCTTGAGATTCCGCACCTGCCGTATTTCCCAGAAATGTTGCATTGGAAATGCTCGGATTTGATACACCGTTTCCGAAAGTGGTATTATTGTCCGGATCATTAGTATCGGCTTCGATTCCTCTGTTTCCGGGTTCGCCGGCGTTTTGATATTGTTTTTTTCTGGCAACATAAAGATTGGTTACGTTTCCTTGATAGCCTTCCGTCCAATCGAAACCATCGTCTCCCACGCCTGTAATCATGATGTTGTTGAGATTCACATTTCCGCCGAAACATTCAATTCCGTCATCGGCACCGTCGGTTACATAAACATTGGAAATCTGTGTTCCGCTACCTACGCCGAAAAGGGAAAGCCCGTTAAATTCTTTTTCGGGACTGTATTTAAAACCGCTGTCTTTGATGATTAAATAAGAAATAGAGCCGGAATTATCGGTTTTGTTTGTTCCGCCGTAAATCATATCTCCCAATTCGGAGGAAGAAGTTCCGCTTGCGCTTCGGTTAGACGGTGCATTGCCGAGAATTACGATTCCGCCCCAATGTCCTTGTTTGTGAGCGGTTCCTTCAAAAGTTACGGGATTCGCGGCTGTTCCGTTGATCATAATTTTTCCGCCTCTATCTACGATTAAATAGGTATCGCCTTCATTTGCGGTTACTCTTGTTCCGGCGGGAATGATGAGCGTGGCTCCGCTTTCCACCAAAAATTTTCCGGTGAGTTTATAGACTTTCGCCGGGTCTAAAGTTTCCGTAGTTCCGGAGGAAATTTTCCCTTGAAAGTTGTTCGGGTCAATGGATGACGGCGTTGTCGGTGTCGAGTTGTCGTCATTGTTGCAAGAAATTGCAGTTGCTGTAAACGTGGCTGCTACTGAAAAGTAGATTGCAGCCTTTAAAATTGCTTTGTTCATTGTTTTTTTTGATGCAAAGAAACAGAAGTTTAAAGGCTACATTGGTTTAGTAAACTTTAATTTTTATTTAAATAATTATTAAGAAATCCGGCGAATTGTGAATTTAATGTGAAGTAGTTCCGAATTTTGAGGATTTGAAGTTTGAGATTTGAAGTTTGACCTAAGAGCCTGTTTAAATTTTATTCAACAATAATCTTATAGCGGATAATTTGACCATATTTTCTGAATTTTTCGTTAATAGTTCGTAATTTCTACATAATCTTCTGTCGTTATCAAACCA
>JAITMJ010000103.1 GCA_031277475.1 Flavobacteriaceae bacterium | reverse complement strand
TTTAGGAACAAAAATTAAAAATTAGAGAATTATTTTTCAGACCTCCGTAATTATATTGATTTTCAGTAGTTTATAGTTGATAGTGATAAAATGTTTTTACACCTCTCGTAAAGAATTTTTACATCTACCTATCAAATAATTTGACACCTGACTTGTAAAATATTTTTATACCTCGTGTTAAATAGTTTTACATCCTGTGTTAAATAATTTTATGACATCATATAAAAAAATATAACTGTGTAAAATATTCTTCTACCCTATGTTAAATAATTTTCCACTCAGAGTACTTATTTTTCGATTTGATATTTAATCTCAAAATATGTGGAGAAATTGTTGATAAATTAAAAAAAACAGGGATTTTTGCTTAAATTTGTTCCGTAGAAATCATTTCTTACAACGTGGAGTAACGATGGCAACAGCAAATATAACATCAAAAGGAATAAAAAAAGCACTAAACGAATTTAGCGCGGAAAAAGCTATAGGTGAATATGTAAGTAATGGTTTTGATGCAGGAGCTTCGATAGTTAATATAGATGTGAAATATTCTGAATTTGGGAATGCAACAGAAATTATCATTCGAGATAATGGCTGTGGAATTGATTATGATTATCTTTCTACCAAATTCCAACCAATTCTTGAATCGGAAAAAGCATATAAAAGAAAGGAGGAAAATATTGGATTACTTGGAAAAGATGGTTATGGCAGGCTTACTTTTTTCAAATTTGCACAATTTGCAGAATGGCATACAACATATCATCAAAATAAGAGAAATTATACCTATTCAATAAAAATAAATATTGAAACACTTAATAAGTATGATCCGAGTCAGCCAATAGAATCTTTTAATGAAAATCAAACAACCGGGACAAGTGTAATTTTCACAGGGATCTTACATAATATCAGTAAACCCTTTATTGAGAAAAATTTAGTTGAATATTTGAAATCTGAATTTGCTTGGTTTTTAGAACTACATGAAAGTAAGGGCTATCAAATTATGATTAACGGTAAACCAATTGTCCATAATGATTTGATTACAAAAAAGGAAGATTTTTCAATTGAATTTCCGGATGATAAACATATTTTTAGTTGCAAATATATCCAATGGAACAGAAAATTGGTGGATGAGTACTCACGATTTTACTTTGTTAATGAAGAGGAAAAATTGAAATATCGACTAACAACAAAACTGAACAACAAAGGTGATCGATTTTATCATAGTGTTATTGTCAAAAGCTCATTTTTTGAAAACTTTGTATATGACGAAAATGATGAAGAAACTAATGGCACCGGAAAACTTTTTAATATTCGAGAAGATAGTAAAATATTCAGCAGACTAACGTCCAACCTCAATAATTATTTAAAACAAAAGAGAAAACCTTTTTTGAAAAGTTACTCATCAATTCTGTTAAAAGAATTTGAAAAACAAAAAGTTATGCCGGAGTTTGGAAATAATAAATGGGATAAAGTAAGAAAAGAAGGATTTGAAACTTTGGTAAAAGGGCTTTATGAGGTGGAGCCGGCATTATTTGTTCAATTAAATATTGAGCAAAAAAAGACATTTTTACATTTATTAAATTTGATTCTTGATAGTGACGAGCGAGATTCTTTATTCAAAATTTTAGAAAATGTTATAGAATTAAATAATGAAGAAAGGCAGGAACTTGAAAAAATTTTAAAAACCACGAAACTGAGCAATATTATTAAAACATTACGATTAGTTCATGACAGACTTATCGTTTTGGATAAACTCAAAGAGTTAGTATTTGATCACGGATTAAAAGCAAATGAAGTACATCATTTGCAAAAAATAATCGAAGAACACTATTGGGTTTTTGGTGAAGAATATAATTTTGTTTGTTCTGCCGAAGTTAAATTTGAAGAGGCATTAAGGCGCTATTTATATATACTTAGAGGTGAAGATATAAAAACTAAAATTGAACATCCTGATAAGTTGAAAGAAGTTGACGTTTTTGTTACAGGGCAAGATTATAGAGATGGAATACACAACATAATTATTGAACTTAAAAACCCAACCTCCGTGAAAACACTGACAAATAAACAGTTAACCCAAATAGAAACATATAAAAGTACAATCCTTGCCATTGATGAGTTTAATGATACTAATTGCAGTTGGAGTTTTTATTTGGTTGGTCAGGATTATGACTCAAATATTGCAGAAAAAATTGATAGTGCAAAAAATCATGGACTTAAAAATCTTGTATATCAATCTAAAAATTACAAAATATTTGTTTTTAAATGGAGTGAGATAATTAATGATGTAGAAATTAGGCTTCATTGGTTAAATAAAAAACTTCAAGTTGAAAGAGAAAAATTAACTAATAAAAGTACGTCAGCACAAGAAATAATTGAGGAATTGAAAACAAATACTGCAAAAGCAGATACTACCAACCCTCTACTTAAAGACATGTAAAAATACATTTTCACAAACACACATCAATAATTGTACAAAACCGAACAGGAACAAAAAACATTTCACAATATATCGAAAATTTAATCACCCTAAATTTTCTACCAAATTTTCAAAATATTTTACTATCGCTTGCATCATATTATTGACTATTTTGTATCTTTGCCCAAGTGCAAAACAGGAATTAGTCCTATATACAAATGTTTTTTGATTTGTTGTACTTATGTTGAACTCTTTTGAAAAAGAAAGTAAGCAATCCCCCTAAACAAAGGCTCTCACAGAAATATATTAAAACCCTTTCAGCCTTTTTATTTATAAAGAAATATCTGTTCCCGACAAACTATTTTCCACTTTTTTCAACCAATATTATGTTGATGATGATTAAAATCAGCGAAGCGAAACCGGACCAAAGTTCTATATAAAAATACAGAACGTCTGTTTTAAATTCCCGAGATGTTGAAAAGATAAGCGGAAAACTAACAAGAGCTCCCAACGATAAATATAAAATCTTGGTTTTAATTTTTGAATAGGAAAACAATTCCATCAACAAACCGATAATGCTTAAAATAGACGAAATTATGATCCCCAATAAAATCATTGCTCCCGAAAATGAATCATTTACAGTATCTCCGATAAATTCCGGTATGAAAAAAATGGGTGCTTTTGATGAAATCACAGACACAATCGCGCTTAACGCAATGATTTTCATTATGATATTTAAACTTTTGAAAACGGTTGCAGATTTGCAAATTCCACCGATTCCGGATTTTTCTAAAAAAGTTTTTCCACTTTTCGGAGCGTTTAAATTTTCATTTTGTTGATGAGATAAAAGATGTTTGCCGCTTTCTTTAATTGATTTCAGGTTCAATATGATTAAAATTAATGCCCCAATATTTGGATACAATACAAAATAAAAATCCCAAAAATTATCTTCGATGTGGATTAAACTATCAAACATATTTTCCCACGCACGAGTTCCGTTTAAAATTGTAATAAACGAAAAATATCCTACAATTCCGAGAGATAAAAATAAAATTTTACGTTTGGCTCTGTTTCTTGAATGGGAATAAGAAAACAATTCCATAGACAATCCGACAAAACCAAAAATCCCCGAAATTGAGGTTATAATCAAGAATATTGTTTTAAAATCGGGGTAGAAAATTAAATTTTCAAATAATCCCGTTAACAAGAAAAGCGTTATTCCCAGCAAATAGATTGCAGGAACAATCGCACTTAATGCAACAATCTTTTTTATGATATTTAATGTACTGAAATTCACCGGTTTTTAATTAAAATTTGCGGAAAAAATCCTCATGTTTCGGCTGAAAAAGATGAGATTAAATTAATCCTTCCACTCAAAAGTATCAATGATATGGAGCACATCTTTTTTAATATAATTAATTGCCGGAGCCAGAGAATCCGGTTTCGGACTTGTGTTGAAATAAAGATTTGCCGTTACGAAATGTTTCGTGCTGTCGGTTGCAAAAAATTGAACGTTGGACGCAGATTGACCTTTTAATTCATAAAAATTTCCAAAAACTTTCCGTTCGGGATAACTGAAATTCTTTGTTTCAATGGCAGACGCTTTTATCGTGTGTTCGTAAACCAATTTTTCGGCTTCTTTCACATGCAGTTCAAAATCGTTGTGAATGGGATAATACGTGATGAAAACTTTTGCCTTCATTTTAGAATAATTCACATAAAACCAGCAATCTTTTTTGCCTTTGTCTATCCTCGCCAAATCGGAATATTCAAAAGTGTACGGGCAATCGGACACGAATTTTCGGTATTTCGGAGCGGGATATTCCAAACGCAGTTCGCCGACAGGTTTTGGAATAGCGTCTTTTTCGCAGGAAATCAAAATCGCCGCCGATAAAATAAGGATTGTCTTTTTAAACATCACACAAAAATACAGAATAATGCGGCAATTTGAAAATTAAAACTTTCCGGTCTCATTTCCTCATCATTCCACAACAAACTTTTCCTTATTTTTGCTGATATTTAAAGAAAATGTCGGACATTATTCAACTTTTACCGGACCACGTTGCCAATCAAATCGCTGCCGGCGAAGTGGTTCAGCGTCCGGCTTCCGTAGTGAAAGAACTCTTGGAAAATGCCATTGATGCCGATGCCGAAAAAATTGAACTCATCATCAGAAATGCCGGAAAAAATTTAATTCAACTCGTGGACAACGGCATCGGAATGTCCGAAACCGACGCAAGAATGGCGTTTGAGCGGCATGCAACTTCCAAAATCCGAAGCACGGAAGATATTTTCAAAATTTCTACAAAAGGTTTTCGAGGCGAGGCTTTGGCTTCCATCGCCGCCATTGCGCAAGTGGATTTGAAAACCAAACAAAAAAATTCGCCGGCGGGAACCAATATTTATATTGAAGGCGGAAATTTTCAGTTTCAGGAACCGGTGCAAACTTTGGAAGGCTCGAACTTTTCGGTGAAAAATCTGTTTTACAACGTTCCGGCGCGAAGAAAATTTTTGAAAAAAGATAATGTGGAATATCGGCATATTATTGATGAATTTCAACGGGTTGCGCTCGCCCACGAACACATAGAATTTGATTTTTTTCATAATGATGAACCCGTTTTCCGATTGCGAAAAGGAAGCCGACTTCAACGCATTATTGATATTTTCGGACAAAAATTGAGACCGCTTTTGGTGCCGATAAAAGAAGACATCGGCTGGATAAAAGTTTCGGGATTTGTGGGAAAACCGGAAGCCGCAAAAAAAACGCGCGGCGAACAATTTCTGTTCGTGAACGGCAGATTTTTCAAGAGTGCATATTTTAATAAAGCCCTTCAAGAAGCGTTTGAAGGCTTGATTTTTGCGGAATATTCGCCGAGTTTTTTTCTTTTTTTGGAAATTGATCCCGAAAAAATAGACGTGAACATTCATCCGCAAAAAACCGAAGTGAAATTTGAAGACGACCACCTGATTTTCGCCTTGTTGCGCTCGTCCGTTAAAAAATCTTTGGGCGTTTACAATGTGGCTCCGAGTTTGGATTTCAATAGAGATCCGGCGATGGATTCCTTTTTTAAACCGAACAAAAATCCCGAAAAACAACATTTCAAAATGCCGGAAATTGTGGTGGACAGAACTTTCAATCCGTTTGAAGAAGAAACGAAACGCGCTGAAATTCAGAATCTTGCGGAAATGTATCATCAAAATATTTCTGCGGAGCCGTCTAAAATTAATTTGTTTGAAGATGAAGATTTCGATGAAGATTTGATGCGGCTTCCGAACGGCTATTGGATTTTTAACCAAGAAAATAAAACGTTGATGTTGGATTTGGGAAGAATGCACCGCCTCGTGGTTTCGGAAAGAGAAAAAACGAAAAAACGCAGCAATGCAAGCAATTCTTTGCTGTTTTCATTGGAATATCATTTGAACGAAACCGAAAAAAACAAGTATCGTTCCATCAAGAAATATTTGCCGAATTTGGGTTTCGAGATGAATACGGTTCACGACAATGTTTTGAGAATCGAGGCTATTCCCGAAGGTTTGAAAGAAACAAAAGTGATGAAATTTCTGGAAGAACTTTTTGAAATTTTAGAATACAAAACCGAAGAAGATTTTTTGAGATATTATGAACAACAATGGAATCGGCATCAAACAAAATCACGTTTTGATTTCATCTATAAAACCGATGCAGAGCAAGTGATAAAAGATTTTGCGGCATTGGGATTTCCCGAATTTTTGCCGGACGGAAAACGCTGTTTCTATGAAATTCCGCTGGACGATTTGAAAAATAAGTTTTGATTTTTTTCTGTGGAAGTTTTAATGTGTGTGCTTTTGCCCATAGATTTCACAGAATTTCACAGATTTTTTTTCGCAGATTACACAAAAAATAGACTATTGCTGATTGGTTGGTTTTTAAACAATCATATTCAAGACGGGAAAACAGTGATGGATTATTTCAATTCTTGCTTATTGCTTTTGATTGTTGCGGACAATATCCTCACTTCTTTTTAAACGGAATCGGTTTAGTTCTTAAACTCGATTTCTCAAAGTCTATATAAATTACTAAATTTACACCCGTAAAATTTTAATTAAATTAAATGTCAATATTGGTAAACAAAAATTCTAAAGTAATTGTGCAGGGTTTCACAGGGAATGAAGGCACTTTCCATGCAGAACAAATGATAGAATACGGAACAAACGTTGTCGGCGGTGTTACGCCCGGAAAAGGCGGAAGCGAACATTTGGGAAAACCTGTTTTCAATACAGTTTCCGAAGCCGTGGAAAAAGCGGAGGCAAATGTTTCCATTATTTTTGTTCCACCTGCTTTTGCAGCAGATGCGATTATGGAAGCGGCTGAAGCCGGAATTAAAATCATCGTTACGATTACAGAAGGAATTCCCATTGCTGATATGGTGAAAGTAAAATCTTACATTTCGGATAAAAATTGCATATTAATTGGTCCGAATTGTCCCGGAATCATCACTCCCGAAGAAGCCAAAATCGGAATTATGCCCGGATTTGTATTTAAAAAAGGGAAAATAGGAATCGTTTCAAAATCCGGAACTTTAACTTATGAAGCCGCAGATCAAGTAGTGAAAGCAGGTTTGGGAATTTCTACGGCGATTGGAATCGGCGGCGACCCGATTATCGGAACTTCGACCAAACAAGCATTGGAATTTTTTATTAATGATCCCGAAACCGATGCGGTTGTGATGATTGGTGAAATCGGCGGCGGATTGGAAGCCGAAGCCGCAAGATGGTATAAAACCTGCGGTTCCGCAAAACCTGTGGTTGGTTTCATTGCGGGGCAAACTGCTCCGAAAGGAAGAACGATGGGACACGCCGGCGCAATTGTAGGCGGAGCCGAAGACACGGCTCAAGCGAAAATGCAAATTATGCGAGAAAACGGAATTTATGTTGTAGATTCTCCCGCAGATATCGGAAAAACGGTGGTGAAAGTTTTAGCATAGACTTTGAGACAAAAGACTAAAAAAACTAATATTTAAAGTCTAAAAACTAAAAAGCAGTACGCAAAATACTTGCCTGAAACCTAAAAAACCTTAAACTTTAAACTTTAAACAAAAAAACCAGAATGAAAAAAATACTTTTAAGTTCAGCATTATTGATGTCGATGATGTTTTCGGCACAAATAGATTTCAGTTCTACAAGATTCGGACTTACTGTTGGCGGAAATTATTCCAGAGTAAAAAATGCCCACAATCCTTCCGGACCGAGATATACAATGCAAGCAGGATTTTTGGCATTAACTCCAATTGGTGTTGATGACCAGTTTTATATTCAAACGGAACTCACTTATTTTGGAGCAGGAGAAACCGGAAAAGACAAATTTGCAAAAGGGAGTCCCGGTTACAAGGCAGTTTATGCCAATAGTTACCTCAGCATTCCCATTTCTTTTAAAGGATATTTTTCCGAAGCAGAATCCGAATTTTTTGCTTTCGGCGGTCCGAGATTCAATTTTTTGGTCGGTCAAAAAGTAACCAATCCGGCAGAACCCGGATATAGCGTGGAAGGTGATCCTAATGTTCCCGGATTTAACGGAAAAGCCAACGGTTTTAATTTTGGAATCGGTGTAGGAATGGGCTTTAGTTACAAACGGCAATTAGAATTTTCTGTGAGATACGATATGGTTTTAAGCAATACTTACAAAGGTTTGATGAAAGAACCCGGATTAGATGAGAACATTGAAAAGAAAAAATCCGAGCAAGTTATTAGTATTAGTTTGAGTTATATTTTTGAATAGAACTTTTTCGTCTCAATTTTTTTTCACAATTTCTCAAACAATTCTTTGGAAAAATTTTCCAAACTCGGATCTCGCGCTCCCATTAAAAGCAATACGGAATTTTTTGATAATGATGGTTTTACATCGTTTAAAAAACAATTTCGGTCTTCCGTAAAAAAGGCTTTTTTTCCTTTTGCTTTCAGGTCTTCAATCAAATCTTTTGCGGAAATATCTTTGGTTGCAGTTCCGCCGGCGTAGAAAATTTCGCTCATCCAGATTTCGTCTTGCGGGCGAAGTGCTTTGGAAATTTCTTCCACAAAATCTTGTCGCAAAAATCTCGTCGGTCCGTAACCGTGAGGCTGAAACCAAGCCACCACTTTTTCTGCCAACGGTTGGCACGCTTTTATGGAAGCCGCGCATTTTGCAGGATTGTGCGCATAATCGTCGATCACCCAAACGCCGTTTTTATTTCCCAAAATTTGATGTCGGCGATAAATTCCTTCATAATTTTCAAGACTTTCGGCGCAAGTTTTTAAATCCACGCCTATTTGACAAGCAACTGCAACTGCCGCCGCCGCATTTTCCACGCTGTGTTGCCCGATAGCGTTCATTTTAAAATTTTGATTTTTCAGATTAAAACTCAATTCAAAACCGTTTTGTTTAAAATCTGTGGCATTGAAACCCGCATTTTCGTTTTCAAAACCGAAATCGTTTTTGGAATTTTCGGACAGCGTTTTTGCTAATGTATTTGATTGATTTACAATGAATAAACCCTTAGTATTCTTTTTAAAAATTTTAAATAAACCTAACAATTCATCTATTTCCTGATGATCTTTTTCGACGTTCAAAAGCAATCCGATTTCCGGCTCGTATTGAACCACGGATCCGTCGCTTTCATCGGCTTCGATAATCAACCAATCGCCGTTTCCCACAGCCGCATTCCCGATTTTTCCTTGTTTGATAATCGCCGTCAAACCTGCTCCGGAAATAATGCTCGGTTCTAATTTTGCATCGAACAAAATTTGATAAAGCATCGCAGAAGTGGTTGATTTTCCGGAAGTTCCGGCAACGGCGATGGTTTTTTTGCTTTTTGCAATCATCGCCAAAAGTTCACTTCTTTTGATGATGGGAATTTGGAGTTCTTTCGCTTTCCGAACTTCAAAAACGCGGTCTTCAATGGCTGTGGAAACCACCACCAAATCTGTGTTTTCGGAAATTCCGCTGCCATCTTGCAGAAAACATTTTATGCCGCAAACTTCTAATTGTTCTTTGGTTTTGTTGTATTCATCGGGCTGAAAATAGCGGTCGCTTCCCGAAACTTCTTTCCCGATTCCTTTCAAATATTGAGCAATGGCACTCATTCCGGCACCGGCAATTCCGATGAAAAATATGTTTTGGAATTTCATCATAATTTATTTTTACACATAAACAGCATTGATTTATTCAGAAAAAAATCAATATACATTTTTTGTAAAATTAGGATTTTTCTCGAAAAGGTTTTTAGATTCCATTTGGAATAGGTCATTTAAAAATTAATTTTCATATTTGTCGCAATAATCAAGGATTAGAAGGCTAAACGCATTAAAAAATGTTAATCCGCCGACTTTTTTAAACGCAAAGATTTCTATGTTTTTATCCAAATTTTTCGAAAACGCAAAGACATTTTATTTAGCAAAGGCTTGTGTTCTCTTAATATGTTTTTTTCATTTGCTGAGTGAAACGACCTTTGCGTTTAAAATATTTTCAAACCTTTTTTAAAATCTTTTGCGTTAAAATTATACTTAAATATTTAGCAATTACTAAAAATATTATAATTTATTTATTGTAAACATTTAAAATTTTAATATTTTTAGATTGAAGGATTAGAGTTTTTGAGTTTAAATTAAAAATCAAGATTACGAAATTCCTTTAACTTTGAGATTATAAATCCTTTTAAACGCAAATTATGAACATCGAAAAATCTTCAATTATCCGCTATTTAAGCAAACGAAAAACACTTTCGGAAGATGAAATTATCTTTTTGGAGCAAGTGTTTGAGAAAAAAATATACGCGGAAAACGAAATCGTTTTAGAAAAAGGAGAAATCTGCAGGCACATTTATTTCATTGAAAAAGGTGTTTTAAAAACCTATTTTACTGATGATTTTGGTAAAGAATCCATCAACGGAATTGCGATTGAAAACAATTTTTGCACTTCTTTTTCGAGTTTTATCAATCAAACGCCGTCCGAAGAATTTATAAAGACGATGGAAAAAAGCGAATTGATTTACATCAATTTTCGGAATTTTAAACTGCTGATAGAAAAATACCCGATTTACAAAGATATTTATGTGAAAATCCTCGAAGACTACCTTACTTTCCTCACTTGGCGAATGGAATCCGTAATGGCGATGAGCGCAAAACAGCGGTATGAAACTTTGATGAAAATTTTCCCGAAACTTTTCCTTAAAATTCCCAATAAGGACATTGCGGAATACCTCGCCATCACGCCCGAAACCTTAAGCCGAGTGAAATCTCAAAAGTAAAATACAGAGAACAAATCGCCGGATTTGTTCTTTTTTGATTTATATCAATTTTTTTCTCGAAGCGCGCCGCTAATTTTACAGAAAAATTTTTGATATGAAAAAATTCACATTATTCATCGTCATATTTACTGTGATGATATCTTGCGTTTCTACGAAAGTCAGCGGAAGAAATGATTACGATTATTCCCGTTTAAAACCCAATTCCGAATACATTGTAAAAACAAAAACCGGAAAGGTTTTTCGGCAGTTCAAGTTCAAAGAGGAAACGGATAATTCCATTGTCGGTATTTATAAAAAAGAAGAAATGGAAATTGAAAAGGATGATATTATCAAGATAAACAAATTCAGCGGTGCAAAAACTTTTCCGTTAATTTTTGTAACAGGAGCAGCAGCGGGAATAGCATTAATCGCAGCAGCTTTAAGTGGGAGCGATCCTCTTTATGAACTAAAAAAACACTAATCTTAAAAATTTTTAAAACAAAATCTTATGAAAAAACTTGCATTATTCATCATATTGACGGTAACTTCCTGCGTTTCTACGAAAGTGAGCCGAGTAAATCAATATGATTATTCCGTTCTAAAACCTGATTCCGAATACATCATAAAAACCAAAACCGGAGAGGTTTTTCGGCAGTTCAAGTTCAGAGAGGAAACGGAAAGTTCTATTGTCGGAATTTATAAAAATGAGGAATTGAAGGTAGATAAAGAAGATATTGCAGTGATCAATAAATTTAACGTGGCTAAGACTGCATCTTTGGTTGTCGCGGGAGTTTTAACGGGAGTAGCGATAACCATAAGCATAATAGCCTTACAAAATATAATGAACATTGGTCCAATTCTTATGTTTTAGATACAATTTTAAATCTTTGATGTTTTGATTTTTTTCCTTACTCTCATTTTTTTGATTTAAATCAATTTTTATCTGAAATATCACCACTAATTTTACACAAATTTTTAAAACAAAATCTCATGAAAAATTTCACATTTTTACTCATCATTTTTACGATGGTTTCCTGCGTTTCTACGAAAGTGAGCCGAGGAAATCAATACGATTATTCCCGTTTAAAACCCGATTCCGAATACATCATAAAAACCAAAACCGGAGAGGTTTTTCGGCAGTTCAAGTTCAGAGAGGAAACGGAAAGTTCCATTGTCGGCATTTATAAAAAAGAAGAAATGGAAATTGAAAAGGAGGATATTATCAAGATAAACAAATTTAGTTTGGTATTGACTACTCCTGTAGCCGGATTAGTTGTGTTGGCAACAATACAAATGATACGTTTAGCAATAGCTGTGAGTAATTTATCAGGATGGTAAAATATTTTCAAATGTTTTTAAAATTATTACAATTATGAAAACGAACACATCCTAAAAAAATAAAAGCAAACACAATTTATTTTGTATATTCAATTTAATTTTTATATTTGTTCAAAATAAAAAAACAGAAAAATTATAAGGATAAAATAAAAATAGGTTTTTTTAAAATAAATTGCGTTTAGCAGTTCATTTTTCTTCGTTCAAAATACTCGAAATATTTTAAATATCTAAGAATAATGACTGTGAGATGCACCCGATTGGGTGTGTTTTACTTCATTTCTTAGATGGGTTGTTCGAGTAACCTGAACGAAGGATGTAAGTCGAGAACACGCCCTTGTTGCTTTTATAAAATAAAGCCTTTTTAAATACCGGAATATGAAAAAAGGGTGAAAACATCCTACGTTCTCAGCAATAGACAAATCCAAAGTTCCGAACGGAATAATTTTTGAGTGTTTACTTTTTTAAAAGGTTTTCAATCAAATTATTCTGCATTTCCATCAGTTTGGAAATTTGCGATTGATTATCTATTAATTTTTTTAGTAAATCTTCGGAAAAGTTATTATTTATGGTTAAAGTACTGATGTAGCCAACAGCAGAGTGATTGCTTGTTTCAACATCATTTACAATGGTACCTTTCTCTAAAAAATATTGTGGCTCTACTTTGAAAAATTCCGCTATTTTTTGCATAAAAAGAAAATCCATTTTTTCAATTTCGCCGCTTTCTATTTTACTGAGATAACCTTGGGAAACTTCCAATTCATACGCCAAATCTTTCTGAGATATATTTTGTTGCTCTCTCAGTTGTTTTATTTTAGAACCTATACTGTAATTCATAATGCCAAAAATTGAAGTGTAAAGATAATCTTTTTACAAAAAACCTTTTATTCCATTTGGAATATTGTATTATTCCATTTGGAATAGGTTATTTAAAAATTAATTTTCATATTTGTTGCAACATTAAGGATTAGAGTTTTTTTTTAATACTTTTGAGTTTAAATTAAAAATCAAGATTATGCAAAGTATTTTAAAACTTTTATTCTGTACCGTTTTGTATATTCCGATATTTTCTCTTGCACAAGAGAAAAAACCGCCGATACTTTATATTGATGTCGGCGGCGGTTATGCAAAAGTTTTCTCCGAAAAAGGAGGATTGATGTCTTCTGCCGGATTGAATTATGAAACCAACAAGAATCTTTTTACCGTAAGATATGCTCATATCAATGAGTTGAGTTTCGACCTTTTTATGCTTTCTCCGTTCACTCCGATTCCGATAGTTTGGAGTGATACAAGCATTGATGAATACGGAATTTTATACGGACGAAGATATACGGAAGACAATTTTTCTTACAGTTTTTCGGCGGGAGTTTCAATCTATGAACACGCGGAATTTCTGAAAGACGAACAGGGAAAATATTACGAAAATTCCAAAAATTATTTCGGTGTTCCCTTTGAGTTTAATGTGAAATGGTTTAAATCCACGAAAAAACCATACACTATTTACGGCGTGATTCCCGTAGGGAAACCTACGGCTTTCGGAAACAGTATCGGATTTAAACTGATTGGGAACATTTCAAAACACGCCTATATCGGGTTTGGTATTGTGTGGGGAATAGGCTATCACAAGGAATATTAAATGAAAAATTAACTTTTAAAATTATTACAATTATGAAACACGTACTTATTATTCTCTCTACATTCCTGCTATTAGGATGTAAAGACGACAACGAAAACAGCAGCAATCCTGCACAACTTCCACCTGCCACACAAACCGGAAAAAACACCGCAGGTTGCTTGGTAAACGGAAAAGTTCTTTTGCCTGATAAAGGCTCAATAATAGACGGAGGTCCCGCATTAGCAGCACACTATCAGTATCTTGATGGCGGTTACCATTTTGGATTAGGTATAACCAATGTTTCAAATAATAACGTAGAGGGTATAACCATAGGTTCACATAATATATCTTTTGAGGAAGGTCATATATATGAGTTATCCGAAGAATTATGGGATGATACTCAAATTTATGCCTCTGCTAGTTTTGGAAGTACTATCTATGGTTATCAATATAACACGACAAATATACATACTGGTGAACTAAAAATCACGCATTTAGATACTACAAATTATATTATTTCCGGAACGTTTTGGTTTGACGCCGTAAATTCTAACGGAGAAAAAGTAGAAGTAAGAGAAGGACGTTTCGACCTTCATTATGCACCATAAGTTTAACCTTTAAATTTATTCAATTATGAAAACAGATACATCCTAAAAAAATAAAAGCAAACACAATTTATTTTGTATATTCAATTTAATTTTTATATTTGTTCAAAATAAAAAAACAGAAAAATTATAAGAATAAAATAAAAATAGTTTTTTTTTAAAATAAATTGCGTTTAGCAGTTCATTTTTCTCGTTTCAAAATCTGACAATTTTTAAATAGTAAAAGAAATATGACTGTGAGATGCGCCCGAGTGGGTGTGTTTTGCTTCATTTCTTTTACGGGTTTTGTCAGAACCTGAAGCGAGGATGTAGGTCGAGAACACGCCCTTGTTGCATTTATAAATTGAAAATCTTTTTAACACATACATTAATCTTAAAAACAAAATCTTATGAAAAATTTACTTATTATTCTCTCTACACTCCTGCTATTAGGATGTAAAGATGATGACGAAAACAGCAGCAACCCTGCACAACTTCCGCCCGCCACGCAAACCGGAAAAAACACCGCAGGTTGCTTGGTAAACGGAAAAGTTCTTTTGCCGAGAGGACAAGCAATAGACGGACCTCCCATATTGACATCGCATTATCAGTATCTTGATGGTGGATATCATTTTGGATTGGGGATAAATGATAATATAACTAAGGGATTTCCGGGTATATTTATTGGTTCCCACAATATATCTTTTGAGGAAGGTCATACATATCAATTTTCTGAAAATTTATGGGATGATACTCAAATTTTTTCCACAGCAAGTTATGTAAATTTCGATGTAGGACATTTTCTAACAAAAGGAGATTATACCGGAGAATTGAAGATTACCCATTTAGACACTATTAATTATATTATATCTGGAACGTTTTGGTTCGATGCTGTTGACGATATTTCCGGAAAGAAAGTAGAAGTAAGAGAAGGACGTTTCGACCTTCATTATGCACCATAAGTTTAACCTTTAAATTATTATTACAATTATGATAACAGATACATCCTAAACAAAAGAAGATGGCGGGCAAACACCATCTTCCACTAAGTCTAAAAGCAAACACTAAGGATTGACAAATCACTTAATATTAAACCCTTAAAATCAAACAAAAGTATGAAATTTTTAAATAAACTTTCGTTCATTTCTGCTTTGTGCATCATCATAAACACATCGGCACAGCAGGAAATCAGTACCGAATGGGCTACACAAGTCAATTCGATGTTCTCAGCAATAGACAAATCCAAAGTTCCGAACGGAATACTCTTGGATTATGGTATGGAATTTACAAACGTTCCCGCATTCAACGGAACGCTGACGGATTCTACGTATATCAACTACAAAAACATCCGCGAAATATACAACACGCTCCTGATGAGCCGTATTCGCGATGTTTCCGCAGGTTTTGTGGCACCGCAAACTTTTGAAAACAACTGGCAGCAGGCGCGAGGCAAAAATTTTATCGCCCTCGGCGGTTTGTTTTTCAAATACGGTGCTTATGCAGAAGATGCGCTCAGCAGTGGCAAAGTGCAATATACCAACGGCAAATTTTATGATGTGGCGGGCAAAAATCCTTATGTAGAAAACAAGGTATTTGCCATCACGCCGCCTGTGCATACCTACACCGGCTATACGGTGAACGTGAAATTGCCGCAAAATGTGTTCTACACCAATGCCGCTTCGGAAATTCAAAAAATAGAAATGGATTTTGGGGACGGTTCCGGCTTTTTTATACTGCCGACCGATCAGTTCGTTTCCGCTACCTATACTTCCGAAGGCGTAAAAACGTGGACATTCAAATTAACGCTCACTTCAGGGCAAACCCTTTTGGCGCAAAGCAAAATAATGATTTATCAGGGTTTGAGCCTTGTTGATATGGATACGCCGAATGTTCAATCAAAACTTCCGATAGACGGTCCCGGTCCCGGTACTCCGCCTACAAGCGAAATCTATTTTACCAAAGAAATCACGGCTACCACTTCCTACCCGGGAACATCACCCGGAAAAGCACGCTTAATCATAGACGATGCAGGCAACAACGGCATCAGAAAACCCCTCATCGTGGTAACCGGTTTTGATATGGATAGAGTTTTAAACCCTGAAAATTTGGACGGACAACAGAGTTTTATAGACTTTCAAAGAAGTGTATATAATTCCAGTAGTTTTGATCTTCCACCTTTAATAACAGGTAATAATTTAGTACTCTCCGGAGACCAAACGTATGACATTATCTTTATAAAATGGCAAAACGGGATGGACTATATTCAGAACAATGCGTATGTTCTTCAGGAAGTCATAAAATGGGTAAACCAACAAAAAGCCCTAAACGGCAGCGCGGAAAAAAATGTGGTGCTTGGGCAAAGTATGGGCGGTTTGGTTTCCAGATATGCACTTAGAGATTTGGAACTAAAAGGACAACAGCACCAAACGCGCATGTTCATCAACCAAGACGGACCGCAACAAGGTGCTAATATGCCGTTGGGCTATCAAGCGGCGTATCGGCATGCGGCTAATATATACGTCAATTCTCCGGTATTGCTTTTCGGAGGACAGATTATAGTTCCAATGTTCGGAGCAATGCCGGTATCGGTTTACATTAGTCTTTTAGATCAACCTGCCACTCGCCAACTCCTGAAAAACAGAATGACAATGAATTACGGTTTGGATAATTCTACATACAACAGTTTTCAAACCGAACTCAAAAACAAAGGCTATCCCACAAACGAAGGCATCCGAAATATCGCCGTCAGCAACGGCAGCGAATGTGGAAATACGGAAATTTTCAATGCAGGAGATAAGTTATCGGGATTTAATTTCCATAAAGGATTTTCGTTTTGGGGAGACCTTTTGAATATGATATTCTATGCTCCTGTAGGTGGTGTTTTCGGAGCAATAATTTTTAACAGTCCTGCATTTTTAGGCGCAGGATTGTTAGGATTAGTACCCGGAAAATCCACTTATGATATTGATGTTTATGCCAATTCTCTTTCCTATAATGCAGGGGCAACTTTGTATCACAATAAAATGTCATATACCAAAAAGATATTTTGGATAGGTCCAAAAGTTACGGTTAATATTGTGAACAAAAACGTGTATCAGCCTTCCGGTGTATTGCCTTTTGATTATTATGGCGGAGGCTATATCGATTTTGGGGAAATAGATAATCTTTCGGGAGTAAATACTTTTACGCTTACCCCGACGCCAAGTGCATTAGACATTGGAAACGGAAATGTAGCGTTATCCGATACAGATTATAAAGTAGCATACAATGGAGCCAATCCGCCGCCTGCACCCAAAAATACGCCTTTTGCTAATTTCATCACAGCATACAACGGAGCAGACAATCAAAACGGCAATGAATACCATTTACAGTTTACATCAAGAAACGGAAATTGGCTCGCAGCAGAAATCAATAACAATTCGTATGAAGCCTCTTGCACATTTATGTGTTCATCTTCTGAAATAGCAGGAGAAACTGTAATATGTTCAAATTCAAGCGAAACCTATTCTGTTCCGGCAGGAGCCACAACTTATAATTGGACGCTTTCCGGCGGTAATGGCACCATTACAATGTCCGGCAACGGAACTCCTGAAGTTACCCTAACCAACACCGGAACATACAACGGAGGCTTAACACTTACAGTTACTATGAGCGGTTCAGGCTGTGGAACAAAAACGCTTTCCAAAAAAATCTGGGTGGGGAAACCGAACTTTCAGGTAACTCAAATTAACGATCCAACCTATTATAATGAATCCCATTTTTATATCAGTGATGGTATTGAAAATGCTATTAATCCCGAAGATCAGGGCATCACACAAATCACATGGACAAAAATATCCTCAAATCCACCGGGAGGTGTGTATCTACATATAAATTCCCAAACCGGGGGATGGGCAACAGGTCCAAATAACAATTGGACTATGGATGTTAAAGTTCAAGCCACAAATGCATGCGGTACCACGGACTATATGGCATATCTAACGCCTCCGCCCATGATACCTTGTGAAACATATATTCTTGTAAAAACCGATGGAGTTTCGGACAATTATTCGATTTTACATAGAGTTGAAGACCCTTGTCCCGGAATCGGAAAACAGGAAGATTTATATCAAATCAAAGTTGCAAATAGTATGGGAACTATTGTCATCTCAAAAACAGGAAACTCTTTTGATTTAAGCAGTTTCCCTTCAGGAATGTATGTTGTAAACATTTCGAGAGATAATAAAGTGATTATTAATCAAACGCTTGTTAAAAACTAAAAAAAAAATCCATCATGATAATGTCAAAGTTCCGCCCTCCGGGCGGAACTTTTCTGTTAATCTGCGAAAAAATCCGCGTAAGATTTACCCCATTGCTTACGTTAAATTACTTTTAACTTTTTTATTCTTGTTTTATCCAAGCGAAAAGACTAATTTTACCCAAAATTTACATATTGGAAATAGTGTAATTTTAGTATAAATTAAAAATATTTAAACCCAAAAAATTCTTTATCATGGAAAAAAATATATACAAAAAAGTATTTGATGTTATAAAATTCAAAGCAATTTTATTGATGTCAGCAGGTTTTTTGGCTACATCTTGTATCATCGTAACAGACGGATACAGCGAAACAGACGGGGTTTACTATGATCCCAACAGAGACACACTTCCCGCAGGTGCGATGACAAACGGCAACAAAGTCGGGGAATATTACGATTATCAGAATACGGATTACGTTGAACGCGACCAAAACCAAATCGTTTACGACCGATACAAAGATTGGGACGGAACAACCACTTCAGACGACCAATACTACGGCTCGGATTGGGGTAGCTACGTCGGTTCGGAAACCAATTATTACAATTCCGGTTGGTACGGATACGGCTGGGGCTATCCTTATTATTACGGAATGTATTCCGGTTTTGGTTGGGGACTTGGCTACAGTTGGGGCTGGGGTTCGCCTTGGGGCGGATATTATTCTCCATATTGGGGCTACGGATTTTATTCCGGCTGGTACGGCGGGTATTACAGTCCGTATTGGTATGGCTACAATCCGTATTGGTACGGATACAATCCATATTATTACGGCGGATATTATCATCATAATTATTATGGAAATCGCTACAATTCCTACAACGCACCGGGTTTTGTGAACAGAAGAATAGGCTCAAACGGAGCGTTTGCCAATACCGGTGTCAGAAATTCCACTTCAGGAACAAGAACCACAAATTCCGGCGTAAGGAATAATACCACAACTATTCCGAGAAACACCGGCGGAATAAGAACCGGCACTACAACTCCGAGAGATAACACCTACACAACTCCGCCAAGAAATACAACTACAACTCCGAGAAACACCACAACACCGAGAAATAATTCCGGCTACAACAGCGGCGGCGTGAGAAGCAGCGGCTCGTCAAGCGGCGGAATTCGTTCCGGCGGTGGCGGCGTGAGTTCCGGAAGTTCCGGCGGCGGACGCTCCTCGGGAGGCGGCAGAAGATGATGATACAAAATATGAATGCCTGTTATTTTCGTAATAATGGGCATTCACTATATTAATCCTATTAATTCAAATAAATTTTTATGAGAAAATTATTAACAATTACAGCAATCTTTTCTGCAAATTTTATTTTTGGACAAAATTGTGATGAAATCATTAAAGAAAATGAATATCTGAAAGAAGTTATCAATGTAAACAAACCGCAATATCAAACTAATTTCGATAAAACGGATTTTTCAATAACAAAAATTGAAGGCAATATTCAACAACAAACCGTAACAATATCTATTTTGGTTAATAATAAAGATGTCAATAAATATATTGGCCTTAAACATTTTTCGGGAATTGATTTAGAGGGTGAGCAATACCATAGAGAAGATTATGCAGATTTTGGTAGTAAGAGTATTAGTGGAACGTTCAATACAGATGTCCCCACAAAAATTGAACCGATTCTCATAAAAGTTCCGCCACAAACTCAATATATGAAATTACTAAAATTCGAGTATTCTACTGATGCGTCGAAAAATCGCGGAACCATTGAATTTAGAGACTTAAAAATAGTTTGGAAATGAGATAATTTTTATCAAACATCTATTTTCTGTGGCTTTTGGTACAGGCTCAGTCAGCTAAATTCTGTGTTGTTAATTTCGTCCGCTTAGTGATTGTCTCAACCATTTAGAGATTTTGATATCGTGTTACTATTCAAGTCTTAAAAATTCTTTTTGATTTTTTTTCATGATTCTCTTTGATTTTTCATATTTTCCAAACACTCTTTGAAACTGTTTTCCCAGCGTTTCGGCGTTATGTTGTAAACAGATTTTATTTTTTCCAAACTCAATGTACTGCGTTTCGGGCGTTTTGCGGGGGTCGGAAATTGTTCGGTTGTTATGGCTTTTAATTTAATCGGTGATTGGGAAAATTCGGCAATTTTTTTAGCAAAATCAAACCATGTGGTTTCGGGATAATTGGAAAAATGAAAAATTCCGAATTCTTTTTTATCAGATTTAATGATGTTCATCACGGCTTGTGCCAAATCGTTGGCATTAGTCGGTTGCCCGAACTGATCGGCAACAATTCCCAATTCTTCTTTTTGTGAAAAGAGATTCAGCATGCTTTTCACAAAGTTTTTTCCAAATTCCGAGTACAGCCAAGACGTCCTCAAAACAATGGTTTTCAGATTGATTTCCAAAACCAATTCTTCGCCTTTTCTTTTGGATTTTCCGTAAATACCGATAGGATTTGTAGTACTGTTTTCATCGTAAGGAATTTCCGTATCGCCGTCGAAAACGTAATCCGTAGAAATGTGAATCAACAAAGTAGAATGTTTTTTGCAGGCTTCGGCTAAATTGACAGCAGCGTCTGCATTTACGGAATATGCCTTTTTGATTTCGGTTTCCGCCAAATCTACGGCAGTGTATGCAGCGGCATTAATGCAAAAATCCGGAATATAATTTTCAAAAAAATTGAAAACAGCGGTTTTGTCGGTAATATCCAACGTTTCAAAATCGGTAAAATTAAATTCAAAATCCGAAGCATAATCGGCAGCGATTTTCTGAAAACACTGCCCCAATTGTCCATTCCCGCCGGTAATCAATATTTTTTTCATCTCACAAAAATAGGGAATTAGACTTAAAAATACGAAATGTTATAAGTCTAATCCTTTCTATTTCATTTTTTTTAGAACGAGATTGAAGGCAATCGTCAGCCGACATATTAGCCAAAAATTTAAACAGACTCTAATTTTTATGATTTTTACAGATTGGTAAAAAATCAGTTGGAATTGGGTTAATCAATATGTATGGAAAGCATGCGGATGACGTAGATTATTATCAAGGCTAAACGCATTAAAAAATGTTAATCCATCGTCTTTTTTTAACGCAAAGATTTCTATTTTTATCCGGGTTTTTTGAAAACGCAAAGGCATTTTATTTAGCAAAGGCTCGCGTTCTTTTAATACGTTTTTCCGGTTGCCGAGTGAAACGACATTGTATTTAAAATATTTTTCAGTCCTGAACTTGATTCAGGATTAAAAATTCTTTGCATTAAAATTATACTTAAATATTTATAAAATACTAACCATATTTAATTTATTTGTTATAAACATTTAAAATTTTAATGTGTTTGACCTGGATTATTATGATTTCATAGATTTTTTTATCCGTAAACTGCGTGCCAATAAATTCAAAACAATGATAATATAGAGTTGAGAAGCGAAAAGCGTTCAAGACATTCTCACGAGTCTGCCGCATTGGAGATTCGCTGGGGAAATCCCTGAAACAGTGGGAACAAAACTATCTTATCATTTCCTCAACCGCCGGAACAGCGAGTTTTCAGCAGTTTTCGAGCGAAAATCAATTCGTGAAAACTGGCGATGTTTTGCTTTTCGTTTCGCCGGAAAATCAAAATATTTTAGCGGGACGAATGCAAATTCCTGCCGTCAATTCGGGAAAAGTGAAAGTCGGCAAAAAAGTTTTAATCATGTTGGGCTATTTTTTACCCGCATGTTTTTCGGCGGGGGAATCTTCAAAATTGGTTTTCATATCCACGGAACCTTTGTATTTCGCACCGTTTTCCATTTGAAAAGATTGTGCTTGAATATTCCCTTTGATTACGGCCGTGGATTTCAGAATTAATTTATCTGCAAAAATATTTCCTTCGATTTTCCCGTAAACCACAATTTCTTTGGCTTTCGTATCGCCTTTTATAAAACCTTCCTGCCCCAAAACAATACCGTCTCCGGTTACGGAATCCAAAACTTTTCCGTCAATTTTTATATAACCTTTTCCACTGAGTTTTCCTTCGATAATGCAGTTTACATCAATGACGGTAGTGATATTATCCGGAACAATTTCCTGTTTTTCCTTATTCCTGTTTTTATGAAACATTGTAAAAGAAATTTTAAAGTTATTTAACACTTAAAAACTCGATCGGGTTTTGCTTTTCATTATTTAAAATCACTTCATAATGAACGTGCGGACCGGTAGATCTTCCGGTAGAACCCAGCAATCCGATGATGGTTCCCGTCTGAATTTTGTCGCCCTTACGAACTAAAATTTTAGACAAATGTCCGTACAAAGTCTCGTATCCGCGAATATGTTTAATGATAACACATTTTCCATAACCGCCTTTCACATCGGCAAAAACTACGGTTCCGTTTGCCGTAGCATAAAGCGGTTCACCGGTATTTCCCGAAATGTCCAAACCCGGATGAAATTCAAATCCGCTGTTCGACATCGGATTTCCGCGGACTCCGAAATCGGAAGTGAAATTTCCTTCATGCGGCAAACCCAAAGGCACGGATTGAAGCGTTTCCAGAATATTGGTGATTTCATTGGTGCGCTGTTGAATCAAATTAAAATTGACTTTATCCGCAGGATAATATTTCCCGCCCACATTGTTGTTATTTCCTTTTGAAGAAAAAACGGCAACGTTTCTATCATCCAAATATTTTTCTATTTTTTGCAAAGTGCTGTCAGCCAAGTTCAGTTTGTTCCACATTTGCTGTATTTTGTTATTTTTCAATGCTTCTTTTGATGCGGCATCTTGCAAATCATTTTTCAAAGCGGCGAGTTCCGTATTCAGTTTTACTTTTTGAAAATGCTCACGAACAATAAAACTCAATAAACCCGTCAATAATAATATTAAACCGCACGCAAGACCAAGCAAAACTCTTTTGTACAACCGAAAATTGGCAATATGTTTTTGGTTGATGTTAAAAACTTTGGTTTCGTGGGAATATTTGTCCGTAATAATTACGGTGGAATGTTTTTTTTCTTTGTTGTTTCTCATGTCAAATTGTTTTTTAGATTATCAGAATCTGTATAAATCACAAAAAAATATCCGCTGCATATAACGAAGCGGCAAGGTAATAATTTTCCACATAAATTTATTTTAAACTTTTATTAATTAACATATAATTAACTTATTTTATATTTGTGTTAAAATATATAAATAATTAATAATCAATTACTTATATTGATTTATGATTTTTTATTAATCCGTTTTTTTGTTAAATTTTTTAATTTTTACTAATGTTCATTGATAGATATTCTACATCCAACTTTCTTTTCGTCCTTATTGAAAAACCATTGATTTGCCTCCTGCATTTTTATTTTTTTTAATGGTGTCGGCGAAACCTAACGAAGTGGTTCGACGTAGTCAATCTTCGATTTGCCTTTGTGAAACTTAAAAAACATTTTCATTGTTATAAATCCTTGCGTTCATTGCGTTTTAAACATTTTTTTAACGCTAAGCACGCAAAAGGTTTTTTGATTTTTCATCCTTTTTTGAGTTTCGAAAAGATTCATCTTTGATGAAGTGCAAAAAACACAAAGCGACTATACTATTTGTAAAAGGGATAGGTCAGTTTTTTAATTATCTCATTTCCAAATTATTTATTTTTGCAGAAACAATTTTTGAAATTTTGAAAAAGAAAAAACAAAATTTTTCTCATCTTTCCACCGAACAGCCCATTGGAATTTTTGACAGTGGAGTCGGCGGATTGACCGTTGCCAAAGAGATAAAACGGCTTCTTCCGAACGAAAATTTCATTTATTTCGGCGATACGAAACATCTTCCCTACGGCGAAAAATCAAAAGAAGCAATCATCGGGTATTCCACAAAAATCACGGAATTTCTGTTGCAGCAAAATTGTAAAGCCATCGTTGTTGCTTGCAATACGGCTACTGCAAATGCTTTGGATAGCGTTTTGGAATTGGCGGCGAAAAAAGTTCCGGTGATTGACGTCATCAATCCCGTAACCGAAAAAGTGGCTTATGAAATTCATAACAACGTCGGCGTAATTGCTACGAAAGCGACTGTAAATTCAGGGCTTTACAAAAAATCCATCCGAAAACACAACAAATTTATAAAAGTGGACGAATTGGCAACTCCGCTTTTGGTTCCGGCAATTGAAGAAGGTTTTAAAAATCACCCGATTACACACGCCATTATTTATAATTATCTCAGTAACAATAAATTAAAAAATATCGAAACCTTAATTTTGGGTTGCACACATTATCCTTTGTTGATAGACGAAATCCGGCAATACTACGGAAACCGTGTCCGCGTGATTGATTCGCCGAGCATTGTTGCCAATCAACTGAAAATTATTTTGGAAAAACACCATCTTTTGAACACAAACAATCCTAAACCGGAATATCATTTTTATCTTTCGGACATCACCAAAAATTTTGAGAAAATATCTAAAAAATTCTTCGGAAAATCCATCGAATTGGAACTGAAAGTTTTGTAACCCTGTTTGAGTTTTTATAAAAGTCTGTAAAGTTAGTATGAAACACCCATGACAAAATATTGACACACAAAACCGAAGGTTTCGCCGATTCCTTTGAAAAAAAATAAAAATGTAGGAGGCAAATCCGAAGGATTGGCTACGCCGAACCACTTCGTTAGATTTCGCCGACACCATTAAAAAAATAAAAATGCAGGAGGCAAATCCAAAGGATTCGCCGATTCCATTGAAAATAATAAAAATTAATGAGGCAAACGAATGATTGTACAAGGTGTTCCATCTGACCGCTGAAAAAAAATAAAATATAAACAGATGAAAATGTCTATTAAAATAGACTTATTTTTTGTGTAGTTTTAGTATCGTTTTGGTTTTACCCGACAAAGAATCTGTGAATAAATTGGTGGAGGTTCTGAAGAAAAATTTAGGAGAAAAATAATTTTTTCTACAATTGAATAGTCAAAATTAGCAGACTGTTTATTTTTGCAATTCGTAGTTTTGTCTTTATTTTTTATTCTCAATGTCTAATCTAAAAAACATCTTTCCGAAATCTTTAAAAAAAGGCGACAAAATCGCCATTGTTTCGCCGGCAGGTTTTGTAGAAAAATCCGCTTTGGAAAAAACGTTGAATTTAATTGAAAAACACGATTACGAACCTGTTTTAGGGAAATATGCTTTGGGGAAATTTTCTTGCGGATACGATTATTCCGGAACCGAACAGGAAAGAATTTCCGATTTGAATCAGGCACTAAACAGCGATGAAATTTCCGCAATTTGGGCTACACGAGGCGGCTACGGCTGTTTGCATTTGCTTCGGCATTTGAAACTTTCGGGTTTCAAGAAGAATCCGAAATGGTACATTGGCTATTCGGACAACACGGTTTTGCAAAGTTTTTTGCTGAAAAATGGCTTTGCTTCGATTCATGGACAAACCATAAAAACTCCGGATTTTGGCATATCAAAAGAAAGTTATGAAGATATTTTTAAAATTTTAAAAGGCGAAAAACCTGAATATTCCGTTGAAAATCAACCATTAAACAAACCCGGAAAAGCGGAAGGCGAACTCGTCGGCGGAAATTTGGCATTGATTTATGCACTTTTGGGAACGCCGTATTCTTTTGATTTTCGAGATAAAATTTTGTTTATTGAAGACATCGGCGAAAATTTTTATTCACTCGATCGAATGTTGATGGCGATGGATTTAGCCGGAGTTTTCAAAAAAATCAAAGGATTAATAGTCGGAGGAATGACGAATATGGGCGATGAAAAAGAAAATAAAAACTATGCCGAAAGCTTTGATTCATTGGCTTATGAAATTGTAAATCAACGAATTAAAAACTATGGATTTCCTGTGATTTTCGGATTTCCGAACGGACATATTTTTGACAACCGACCGCTGATTATCGGCGAGAAAATTAAAATTGATTCGAGTTGCAATTCTGAATTAAACTCACGGGTTTTGAGTTGGAAGTTACAATTTATGTGAATCACGGATTTAGATTTTTATCACATTTCTTCTCTTGATAAACAGAGCATTATGCTCAATCAAGTTTAAAAATTACGGCAAAAGCACTTCGACTACGCTCAGTGTGACAGCAAAAAGCCAATTAGTTGGGGGAATCGCTCTGTCTGAAAAGTATGGAGCGTTTTTTTTTGCTTTTTCTTGTTTTTTTCAAAACATTTTCGGCATTCCTTTTCCCATCATTTGCATCAGCTGTTTGGCTTGCGGACCCTGCATCATTTTCATCATTTTTCCCATTTGGTCGAACTGTTTCATCAGTTGGTTCACGTCTTCGGGTTTTCTGCCGGAACCTTTTGCAATTCGTTTTTTGCGATTCATATCAATGATGGACGGTCGCCGCCTTTCTTCCGGTGTCATGGATTGGATGATGGCTTCGATGTGTTTAAAAGAATCATCGTTCACGTCTATGTTTTTCGTCAATTTTCCCACTCCCGGAATCATTCCCATCAAATCTTTCACATTGCCCATTTTTTTAATTTGATGAATTTGAACTAAAAAATCATCAAAACCAAATTCATTTTTAGCGATTTTTTTATTCAGTTTTCGGGCTTCTTCTTCGTCAAACTGTTCCTGAGCGCGCTCTACCAAAGAAACCACGTCGCCCATTCCCAAAATTCGGTCTGCCATTCTTTCGGGATAAAACAAATCGAGCGAATCCGGTTTTTCGCCGGTGGAAATAAATTTTATCGGTTTTTCTACTACGGAACGAATCGTCAAAGCCGCACCGCCTCGGGTATCGCCGTCTAATTTTGTGAGAACCACGCCGTCGAAATTCAAAACATCGTTGAAAGATTTTGCCGTATTCACCGCATCTTGACCCGTCATAGAATCCACCACGAAAAGCGTTTCGTCCGGTTTTACGGTTTGATGAACGGATTTTATTTCCCTCATCATTTCTTCGTCCACCGCCAAACGTCCGGCAGTATCTACGATGACGACATCGCAATGATTCGTTTTAGCGAATTTTATTCCGTTTTCTGCAATGGTTACAGGATTTTTTTCGCCGTCTTCCGTATAAACTTCCACACCGATTTGCGTTCCCAAGATTTTCAGTTGTTCGATTGCCGCCGGTCTGTAAACGTCTCCGGCTACCAAAAGCGGTTTTTTGTTTCGTTTGGTTTTTAAATAATGGGCTAATTTCCCCGAAAAAGTCGTTTTTCCCGAACCTTGCAAACCGGCGATTAAAATCACGGATGGTTTTCCCGAAAGATTGATGCCTTCCTGAGTTTTTCCCATCAAATCCACCAATTCGTCCCGAACAATTTTCGTCATCAGTTGCCCCGGCGTGATGCTGGTGAGCACATTTTGCCCGAGTGCTTTGTCCTGAACACGTTTTGTGAGGTCTTTCGCAATTTTATAATTCACGTCTGCGTCCACCAAAGCGCGGCGGATTTCCTTCACCGTTTCCGCTACATTGATTTCCGTAATTTTTCCGCGTCCCGAAATCGTGTGAATCGCTTTATCCAATTTATCCTGTAAACTGCCGAACATAGTTTTTAAAATTTATGGTGTGCAAAAATATGGAATTTCAATTTGAAAATGGAATAAACTTTTTTCAAGGTTGGATTGGGAAAATTCCGAAAGGGACTATATAATTTTTGATAGTGTGAATTATTTGTAGTATTTTTGGCGGAATTTTTGGTTCGGTTAATAATAATCAAAATTCAGCGTTTACTTTATACAAAATTAAGATTAGAACGATAAAAATGAAGTTTAAAATATTTCCTGTAATCCTGTTTGTGGCATCCATCGGCATTTCCGGACAGATTTCACCCGATACGATTCGCGTAAAAAATGATACCGTTCGCATTGAAAACGACAGTATTCGCATTAATGATAATTTCCGAGCGGAAAACGACAGTATTCAAATTGAAACCGACAGTATTGCTATTGAAAACGATACGATTCCTCAACCGAATCTCACCGGAGAATACATTTTGAAAGATATTGTGGTGGACGGCGTGGAAAAATATTCCGCAGCGCAAATTTTAAGATTTACGGGTCTCAGCAAAGGCGAAACCATCGAAATTCCGGGACAGAGAATCAGCAATGCCGTAAAAAAACTTTGGGACAACGGCAATTTTTCCGAAGTGGAAGTTTATGTGGAAAACATCGAAGGCAACGCGATTACGCTCAAATTTTGGCTTAAAGACCTCAAAGAATTGGGCGAAGTGAAATTCACCGGAAAAGGAATCGGGAAATCTAAAAACGAAAAACTCGCGAAAGACAACAACCTGAAACCCGGAACCAAAATCACGGAAGATTTGGTTGCCACGCTAAAAAACAACATTCCGAAAGAATACATCAAAAAAGGATTTGCCGATGCAAAAATTGCCATCAGCGACAAACCAAACGAGAAAGATCCGAATATGCAAGATTGGACGGTGGAAGTGAACAAAGGAAAAAGAGTGAAAATCAGCAAAATTGATTTTGACGGAAACTCCGAACTTTCAGACCGCAAACTCAGAAAAAAAGGGTTGAAAGACACCAAACAAAAACGTTTCGGCGTGAACGGCGTTTTAAAACCTTCAAAATTCATTCGGGAAAAATACGAGGAAGATCGCCACAATCTCGTGGAATACTACAATTCTCTCGGTTTCCGCGATGCAAAAATAGTTTCGGATTCCGTTTGGCGAAATTCCAAAAACGAATATCAAATTAAAATCGACCTCACGGAAGGTAAAAAATACTACATCGGCGAAATCAATTTCTTAGGAAATACTGCGTTTACCACAGATTTTCTCGAAAGAATTTTGGGCTACAAAACCGGCGATATTTACGATGTGGTCGGTTTCAATAAAAAAGTAGGCGAAGACGGCGGAAAAGACGATGATTCCGATTTGAAATCCCTTTATATGAACAGCGGATATTTGTTTTCCAACATTACACCGGTGGAAAAATCTGTGGTCGGAGATTCCATAAATTTGGAAATCCGCATTACCGAAGGCGAAAAAGCAACTTGGAACAAAGTAACTTGGAGCGGAAACACAACCACGCACGACCATGTGATTTTGCGCTCGCTGCGAACAAAACCCGGAAATCTTTTCAGCAAAAGCGATATCAAAAGAACTTATTTTGATTTGGCGGGAATGTCTTATTTCGATCCGCAACAAGTAGGGCAAGAAATTGAACCTCATCAAGAAAATAATACTGTGGATATTAAATGGACGCTCGTGGAAAAAGGCTCGTCTCAGGTTCAGTTGCAGGCAGGATACGGCGGCGGTTCTTTCATCGGAACTTTGGGATTGACGTTTAATAATTTTTCATTGAGAAATTTCTTGAAACTCAAGGATTTCAAACCTGTTCCGCAAGGAGACGGACAAACGTTTTCCATTCAGGCGCAAGCCGGACAATATTTTCAGAACTACGGAATTTCCTTCGTAGAACCATGGATTTTCGGAACGCGACCAACTGCACTTTCAGTCGGTTTGAATCAATCTTTGGTGAGATATCAAGACCAATTCGGGGCAACTCAAAAATTAAATATATTTTCCGCAAGCGTCGGTTTGAACCGAATGTTGAAATGGCCTGACGATTATTTCTCGCTTTACACCGGAATCCAATATCAGAGTTACGATTTTGAAAATTATCCTTTCCAATTCGGCGATACGGTGGAAAACAACGGCTCTGCAAAAAATTTCAGTTTTAATATCGGTTTAAGCAGAAATTCCGCAGGTATTGACCCGATTTTCCCGACACAAGGCTCGAACATTGAAGCCTCCATAAAATTCACACCGCCGTATTCTTTGTTCGGAAATAAAGACTACGACAATATGTCGGTGGTGGACAAATACAAATGGTTGGAATTTTATAAAGTGAAATTAAAAGCCGATACTTACAATACGGTAGTCGGAAAATTGGTTTTAAGAGCCGGAGCGGAAATGGGATTTTTAGACGGATACAACAAAAAACTCGGAGCACCGCCGTTTGAAAGATTTTATGTAGGCGGAACCGGACTTTTAGCCGGAAGATTTGACGGCAGAGAACTCGTTCCCTTGAGAGGTTACGAAGATTCGAGTTCCACAGGCGGAGGTTTAGACGACGTTACGCCTTACGGCGGAGCCACGATTTACAACAGATTTACAATGGAATTGCGCTATCCGATTTCGATGAGCCAAACGGCGAAAATTTTCGGATTGACGTTTGTGGAAGCCGGAAATGCGTGGGAAAGATTCGGAACCTACAATCCGTTTCAGTTGAAACGTTCCGTTGGTGTTGGAATCCGCGTTTATATGGGTGCTTTCGGATTGATTGGTTTCGATTTTGCATACGGATTCGACAGAACCATCTACGGAACCGAACCTTCCGGCTGGAAAACACATTTCTTGATGAATCAATCGCTGTAATAGACTTTGAGAAATCGAGGAACGAGATTCGCCGATTCCATTAAAAATAATAAAAATAATTGAGGCAACCAAGACACGAGACACGACTTGTCCCGATTCATCGGGAAGACTTTTTGAATTATTAAATTTTAGATTGAATAAAAAATTTACTATTTCTTGGGCGTGTCCCTCGCCAAAGCATTACAGCCGCTCGGGTCGGGCTGTCCGTTGCAATCTTTTTTTTGCCTCCGCAAAAATCCCAACCGAAAAAAAAGGATTTCCACTTCCATCCCTCACGCAAATCCGAAGGATTCGCCGATTCCATTGAAAATAATAGAAAAAGCAATGAGGCAAATCCAAAGGATTCGCCGATTCCTTTGAAAAAAAATAAAAATTAATGAGGCAAAACCCGATAGCCAAAACAAATTTTTGTTCATTGCCAAATCACCGTAAAAAAATATTTTGTAATTTCGCAAAGAGCAAAAATCAATGAAAAATGAGTTACGCAATATCCTTTCAGGAAAGAACAAGGTTAGGTTTGGAACAATTATCCAAGCAATCTCCGGTTACCTTAGAGAAAGCGCGAAAACAGGCACAGAAACTAAAAATTCAAAGTTCTTCAAAAAACAGGAAACAGCGCAATTAGAACATTATATTTCTCAAAATAATCTATGGATAAACAACATAAATTTCACGCAATATGTAAGTGAGGGAGCCGAACAGAGGGTTTTTCTAAAAAACACGAAATCTGTCCTCAAACTGAATGACTCCATTTATTACGTTTCTTGGGAAGATTATCTTCATAATTTATTGTTGCACAATTATTTTTTCTCAGATACCGCATACGAATTACTTGGATTTACAAAAGATAACAATATTCTGTACGCTGTTGTTCAACAAAATTTTGTGGAAGCAGATTCTGCAACGGATTTACAGACGGTAAAACTGTTTTTAGAACAAAATGGTTTTTTAAATTCCCGTAATAATGATTATTATAATGCGGATTTAGGTATTATTTTAGAGGATTTGCATGATGAAAATGTCCTCACTCAAAATAATATCCTCTATTTTATAGACACTGTATTCTACCTTACGGACGAATTTTGGAAATAATGTAGATTTTATGTTGGATATTTCGCAATCATTAAACACCGCCACAAATGTTTAAAATTTTAATACGTTGCTACATTGAAAGGAATTATTTAACTTTGCACCCGCCAAAAAAGAAAAATAGCGAACAGCAAAATACATAACTACATTTTACGTTTTACATTAATACAAAAGAAAACAATGAAAAAAATAATATTCATATTGATTATATTTTCGGTTTTTGCCAAAGCCCAAAAAATCGGAGTGGTGGACACCGACTATATTTTGAGCCAACTTCCGCAATATAAAGAAGCGGAAGGAAGACTGAACACACAAATCAACGCTTGGCAAAAAGAAGTTCAAAATTTGCAAGCAGAATACGATAAGAAAAAAGCCTTGTTGGAAAATGAACGTGTGCTTTTGGTAGGCGAACAACTGAAACAGCGCGAAAAAGAAGTGGACGATTTGAACAAAGAAATCAAACAAATGCTGACCGCCAAATTCGGAGGAAACGGCGAAATAAACGGAGCCAGAGCCAACCTCGCAAAACCTTTTCAAGACCAAATTTGGAACGCCATAAAAACCGTTTCCGAGAAAAACAGTTTGGGCATAGTTTTAGATAAAAACGAAAATAATGTACTTTTTTTAGATAAAAGATACGATTATACAGATAAAGTATTAAATTTGCTGATTAAAGATAATCCGGATAAAAAAGATAAAGACAAAACAACTCCGGGAAAAGCCAATACCAAAACAAACACAGGAAACAAAACCTCCGGAACAAGAACTACTCCGGCTACAAGAAATTCGGGCGCAGGTGCAATAAACAGCGGTAGTGTGAAAACACCGCAAGCACCACCGGGAAAAAGATAAAAAGCGACAAGCAATAAGCAACAGGCTTCATGCCTACTGCCTAAAGCGTAAAGCAAAATATAATTAAATAAATAAGTAAGTAAAGTAATGAGAAAATTGAGTTTATTTTTAGCAACCACAATGTTGCTCACGTTTGCAGGAATTGCAAATGCACAGAAAATCGCATCGGTAGATTATGAGGGTGTTTTAACATTAATGCCGGCAACCAAGACCATGCAAACAGAATTGGAAAATGTCAGTAAAACAAAAGGTGACGCGTTGGATAAATTAGCCGCAGATTTTCAGGCCAAAGTAGAAAATTATCAGAAAGTTGAGGGCGTAAATCTGACCGAAGATCAAAGAAAAGCCAAAGAAGCCGAACTTCAAAAAGAACAACAGAATTTGCAACAACTTTATGCTACTGCCGAGAACGATCTTGCCAAGAAAAGACAGGATCTTTTGAAACCTATTATTGATAGCGTGAACAAAGCAGTAGAAACGGTTGCAAAAGCCAATGGTTACGATTTTATTTTTGACGTAAACAACTTCATCTACAGAAACGGACCGGACATCACCGACCTCGTGAAAAAAGAGTTAAAATTACAATAACAAATAATTTTTAGACAGAAAACCGTCTCGTTTCGTCTTTCGGCGAAAGGGCGGTTTTTGTTTTTAATTTGTCACACTGAGCCTGTCGAAATGTTTTAAACTTTGAATTTTGAACATTGAATTTTGAATTAAAAAAAAATGAAAGAAATTTCCACAGAAGTTAAAATCCGTTTCAGCGATTGCGATCCGATCGGACATCTCAACAACGTGAAATATTTGGAATATATGCTGAATGCACGGGAAGATCACGTTGAAAAATTCTACGGATTCACTTATGAAGAATACTTGAAAAAAACAGGTTGCACGTGGATTGCCGTTCAAAATGAAATCGCTTATTTAAAGGAGGTTCGCGCAAATGTTCGCGTGATGATTTCCAGCAAAATCATTGAAATTTCAGATAAAACTGCAAAAGCCGAAATTTTGATGAAAAGTTTGGACGGAAAAATCATACATTCGGTTTTATGGATTACGGTGATTTATTTCAACGTTCAAACCCGAAAATCCCAAAGCCAGCCAAAAGAAATTCAAGAATTGTTTCGCCAATTTTTCGTGGAACTCGAACAAAAAACTTTCAAGGAAAGATCCGCGTTTTTGAGGATAGATAATTAAATATGTCCTCTCTCCCATTTTAATAAATCCGAAAAGAAAACAAAAAAGGACAAAGATTTTTTCTCTGTCCAATCAGTCGGGACGACCGGATTTGAACCGACGACCCCTTGCACCCCATGCAAGTGCGCTACCGGGCTGCGCTACGTCCCGAAATAAATTGAAAGGATACAAATTTAAGATTTTTTTTAGTACCAATCTGTTAAATTTTAATCTCCCTATTTTAACCAAATTTTTTCATTGTCTATATCTGTTTTCCCGCCAAATTTCCGTATATTAGCCATTATTTAAATTTTTTAAAAAATGAAGAAAATATTTTTGTTACTCGTTTTCCTTACGAGTTTCCTGCAAATGAAAGCCGATGAAGGAATGTGGCTTTTAATGCTCATCAAAAGATTGAACGGCGTGGATATGCAAAAAGAAGGACTGCACCTCACGCCGGAAGAAATTTATTCCGTGAACTCTTCGAGTATGAAAGACGCAATTGTGCAATTCGCCGGCGGATGCACCGCTGAAGTCGTTTCCAAAGAAGGTTTGCTTTTTACCAATCACCATTGCGGATATGCAAGCATTGCCGCACTTTCTACGCCGGAAAAAGATTATTTGACGAACGGTTTTTGGGCGATGAAAAAATCCGATGAACTCCCCGCAAAAGGCGTTACCGTGAGATTTTTGGTGAGAATGGACGATGTTTCCGCTCGCATCAATGCAAGATTAGGCAACAATATTTCCGCCGAAGACCGCAAAAAAATAATCGAAGAAGAATACAAAGCCATCGAAAATGAAAACTCCGAAAACGGAAAATATACCGTCGTGGTTCGAGATTTCTTTAATGGAAACGAATTCTATTATTTTGTGTATCAGGATTTTAAAGACGTAAGATTGGTAGGAACACCGCCGAGTTCGCTCGGAAAATTCGGAGGAGATACCGATAATTGGGAATGGCCAAGACACACCGCAGATTTTTCCGTATTTAGAATTTATGCCGATGCCAATGGAAATCCGGCGGAATATTCCGAATCAAACATTCCGCTTTCGCCAAAACATTCGCTGCCGATTTCTTTAAAAGGCTATCAACCCGGAGATTTCGCGATGATTCTCGGTTTTCCCGGAAGAACCAATCGGTATCTGACTTCCTACGGCATCACGCAAATGGTTTCCAAAGATTATCCGGCTTGGGTAGAAGCCTCGAAACTTGCGATGGACGTGATGAAAAAATATATGGATAAAGATCAAGCCACGAAATTGGACTACGCATCTCAATACGCCGGCGTTGCAAACTATTGGAAAAATCGGCAAGGAACGATAGATGCGGTTTATAAAAACAACACCATCGGCGATAAACAAAAACTCGAACAAACTTTCGGAAAATGGGCTTCCACACCGGAAAATCAAGCCGATTACGGCAATGTTTTGAAAAATATTGAAGGCTATTATCAAAAAATTTCAGAGAGAAATGTGGAAAGAAATTATTCCGCACAGTTGCAAAGAAATGTGAAATACATCATCGCCGGATATACTTTGGGAAATCTGTTTAAAACATATTCCGAACAAGACGATGCCGGAAAAGAAGCGATGAAACAAAAAGTTTTGGATGCCATCGAAAGAACTTACGACGGTTTTAATGAAAATTTAGAAAAAGAAATGCTCGTGAAAATGATTGATCTTTATCAGAAAAAAGTCAGCAAACGCGATATTTCAAAAACATTGATGGATGTAAAAACTTCGGATTTGGAACAAATGGCAACCCTATCTATTTTCGCCAACAAAGCATCTGTTCTTGCTTTTTTTAATAATCCCGACCGCGTTTTGGAAGCCGACCCGATTCGACAATTAGCCGAAGGTTTTGTGAACGATCAAAAATCTTCCATCGAAAAATACACCGAAATTGATGACCGTTTTCAAACCGATTCTCGATTGTTTTTGGATGGTTTAATGAAATCTCAACCAGACAAAAAATTCTATCCGGATGCCAATTCCACAATGAGATTGACCTACGGAAACATCGACACGCTGCCGCAAAGAACCGACCGCCAATACTTTGGAATTTCTGCAAAAGACAATTATTACACCGATGCGCGAGGCGTGGTTGCGAAATACAAAAAAGGCGACGAAGAATTTGATTTGCCTCAAAAATTCATAGACCTCGTGAACAAAAAAGATTTCGGCAGATACGCCGATCCGAAAACCAAATTGCTTCAAGTGAATTTCCTTTCCAACAATGATATTACCGGCGGAAATTCCGGCTCGCCCGTGATTGACGGAAACGGAAGATTGCTCGGTTTGGCGTTCGACGGAAACAGCGAAGCCTTGAGCGGCGACATCGTTTTCATCGAAGAATGGCAACGAACCATCAACGTGGATGTTCGTTTCGTGTTGTGGGTCATCGAAAAATACGGAAACGCCCAAAACATCATCAGCGAACTGAATTTGGTGGAGTGAATAATGTAACTATTTAAAATTGTTTTTTTAGTAGCAGCAGACTTTTTTGTTTGCTGCTTTTTTTGTTTCTTAAAATCTATACTCGGAAAAAAAAATTTTCTGCGATTCAAAAGCAATATCTTCAAGATTCAGTTCGGAAATTTTAATCCAAACCGCTTCGGAAATTTCGGATTTTTCAATTTTTATTTCAAATTTTTCTTTTAATTCATAGGAATAAAACAAATCCAAAGTGTTATATGGAATGTTTTCGTAAACATAAACATTGGGTAAACTTCCGAGATATTTCAAATCGGATTCTTCGATTTTCAGATTTAATTCTTCAAAAATTTCCCTTTTGCAAGTGGTTTCCGCAGATTCTTTCGGATCTGAAAATCCGCCCGCCAAATCGAGTTTTCCTTTTTGCGGCTCATGGTTTCTTCGGGTAAACAGAATTTCGTCTTTGCATTTTATCAATACGGCAACAGCCGTCGCAACATTGTGAAACAAAACAAAATCGCAACCGCTGCAATTCCATTTTTTTTCGCCGTCCCATTGCAAAATTTTGCAGCCGCATTTCGGGCAAAAATTTAAATTCATTTTCAATTAGAGTATGGGTTTGAGTTATGAGATTCAGGGTTCGGATTGTGAGATTATCATTATTCCGATTTTATTTACTCCCATTCAAATCTCTAAAAATCGCTTTTTATTTCGGGATAAAGGTAAAGTATTTTTTCGAGATGATTTTTACTTGAATTGATTTTATAAACGTATAAATTTATCTAAATCAAACATTTATAACAAATCCGTTATTTTTTAACGAATCAAAAATCACCGTCTGTTTCCGCCGATTTCTATCAAATCCAAAGCGAGTCCGAACATATTGACGTTGGAAGAATTGTGGTAGCGAACGTGCGCATAATCAAAGCGAAGCCACGAAATTTTAATTCCGAAACCGGCGGAAAGTCCTGTAAAATTCCGTTGATCCAAAACGGCGAGTTCGCTTCCGCGTTTCACGTTGTACCCGAATCTTATGTTGAACGCTTCTTGCGGAAAAAGTTCGACACCGAAAGAAAAATGATCCAAAACTTTTTTTCCGAAACCCACTTCTTGTCCGTTGATATTGGTTTCCTGCGAAATATTGAATTTTTGCAAATCGTGGGCGGTAATGCTGATAGCTACGGGAAATTCGTCTAAAATTCTGGTATATCCCAAATCTACGCGAAACGGCAATTTTTCCCGAACGCCGTTGTAAGTTTTTATTTGATAGCCGAGATTTCTGAAAATCAAAGAAACGGTTTCGTTCGTTCTCTCGAAATGATAGGCTGCAGCGATATTTCCAAGCATCGCCATCGAAGTATAATTATCAATTTTTGAGGTGATGAAATTCAAATTTGCGCCAATCGTCCATTCGTCTTCAAATTGATACGCGTAGCCGATTCCGAAAGAGGCATCCATCGCGCTGAAATCTCCGAAAATATTTGCAGCTTCGTCTGTTCTCGGCATTTTTCCGTAGTCCATATATCGGGCATTTACGGAAAGTAAACTTCCGCGAGACAAATCTTTCACATAACTGAGCGTTCCGTATTTTGTATCGGCGAGATAAGATGCGTAGTTCAGAGCGACCATTTTGTCTTGTTCTTCGTTCATCAAAGCGGGATTTATCATAGAAAAACTCGTGTCAAAATCTCGGACAGACATCACGTCTCCGCCCAAAGCGGCTTGCCTTGCGGAAATGGGAATATTCATAAACGGATAAACCGATGTTCCGTCTTGCGCGAGGGAAAACAGAGGAAAAATCAACAAAGAAAATATAAAAAACTTCTTCAAAATCGGGTTTTAATTTTGCAAAAATAGATTTTTTTTAGTGCCTGAATTTATCCATGATTTTGGTAAAACATCCTGCCGTAAAATCTTTTCTATAACGAAATTATTTGCAAATCCTTATGTTTTCTGTGTTAAAAATCCTAAAACTCGATGAGTTTCTTTCGCTGATTTATGTTAATTTGCACAAAATCAAAAACTCTCAAGATTATATTAAAAATCACATATTTTCAATTATCAAATTATCCCATTAAACTTTTTTCGCTTCTTCCCAAAGAACATCCATTTCTTCGAGTGAAAGTTCGGCGAGATTGATATTTTGTTCTTTCGCCATTTGTTCCATTTTTTGGAAACGCAAAATGAATTTTAAATTGGTTTTCTCTAATGCGGAATCCGGATTTATTCCTGCAATTCTGGAATAATTGATGATGGAAAACAAAACATCACCTAATTCCTGTTCTTTTTTTTCGGGGTCGGTTTCGATTTTAAATTCCGATAATTCTTCTTCCACTTTTTTCCAAGCGTCGTTTTCATTGGCAAAATCAAAACCGATGCCTTTCACTTTATCCTGAATTCTAAAGGCTTTCACCAAACTCGGCAATGATTTCGGAACGCCTGCCAAAATAGATTTGTTACCTTCTTTCAGTTTCAGTTTTTCCCAATTTTGTTTCACTTCTTCTTCGTTTTCCACTTTTGTATCGCCGTAAATATGAGGGTGGCGGAAAATCAATTTTTCGTTCAGCGTATTGATGACATCGGCAATATCAAAACTTTTTTTCTCCGAACCGATTTTCGCATAAAACACCAAATGCAGCAGCACATCTCCCAATTCTTTCTTTATTTCCTGTAAATCTTCTTTCAAAATAGCATCGGAAAGTTCATAGGTTTCTTCCAAAGTGAGATGCCGCAAACTTTGTAGCGTTTGTTTTTTATCCCACGGACATTTTTCCCGCAAATCGTTCATAATATCGAGCAGTTTTCCGAAGGCTTCAAGTTTTTGTTCTTTGGTATTCATTGTTGAAATTGAGGTTTGAGGTTCGAGGCTTTGACTTTGTCAGGCTGACAAAATTACAAATTTCGGATCGGGAAAAAATCCATCGCCTTCAGTCTCTGCTCCGGCAAAAATAATTATATTTATGAGATGGAACATCCTGTACAATCATTCGTTTGTGTTTGAAAATTTAAAGATTTTAAAATTACCCATTCAAAATCTTGTGTTTTACATTTCATTTCTTGATTTAAATTAAGATTCTTTTCATCTGTGCCAAAAAGATCCGGAAAACAATATGAATTTTCGCCCAATCTAAAAATCTAAAAATCTATCTTTGCACTCTGAAAAAACGATTTCGAAATTATCTCGGAATCGCGTTTGTGTTTGAATATTTAAAAGATTTAAAGATTAAGAAATTAAGAGATTATTAATATCGGTGTAACAAGCAAAAAGCCCAATGAAATCCATAACCGAAACTTTAATTCCCGATTTGCTGAAAAAAAATTTTGGGGAAGAAATTTTTAAAAATATTGACGAAAATCAACATCTTTCCGTGAAAGGATGCGCCGGATCTGCGGTTTCGCTTTTGGCGGCGGAACTGTTTCTGATTCGAAAAAAACACATCCTTTTTCTGCTCGACGATAAAGAACAAGCACTCTACGCCAACACCGAAATGGAAGATTTTTTGGGAAAAGAAAATGTGCTTTATTTTCCGGCAACTCATCTGGAACCCTACCAAACCGAGAAAACTCAAAATGCAAATCTGGTGCTGCGAACCGAAGTTTTGGGCAAACTCGCTTCCGAAAAATCTCCGAAAATTATTGTGGCACACATCGGCGCACTCAGCGAAAAAGTTTTGAAAAGGGAAGATTTTAAAGCCATTTCGCACCACATCAAAACCGGAGAAAAATTGGATTTCGATTTCGTGGACGAACTCCTGAACCACTACCAATTTCATCAAACCGATTTCGTTTCCGAGCCGGGAGAATTTTCCGTGAGAGGCGGAATTATCGACATTTTTTCCTATTCCAACGAAGAACCCTACCGAATTACGTTTTTTGGAAATGAAGTGGAAAGCATCAAAACTTTTGATATCGAAACTCAACTTTCTAAACAAAAAGTACCTGATTTTCAATTGGTTTCCAATATGAATTTTGTGGTTTCGGGAAGAAAAGTTCCGTTTTTTGAACTCTTGCCGAAAGACAGTTTTGTAATCGCCAAAAATTTGGATTCCGGCATTTTAAAAATTAAAAATTTCTACGAAAAAGCAGAGCAAATTTTCACGACTTTAAATCCGGACATCAAACATCAAAAACCCGATGAACGCTTCGTTTCCGGCGAAGTTTTTTTTAACGAAATTCAAAAATTCAAAACCATTGATTTTTCATCGAGTTTGCAAATTCAAGGTTCGCAGATTCAAAGTTCGCAAATTCAAAGTTCAAAGTTCAACACTTCGACTTCGCTCAGTGTGACAAAAAATGAAAAGCAAGAAGCAAAAAGCCAACAGCCATTCGCCATTCGCCATTCGCTCTCGTCTCAAGACGAGACTATTCGCCAATCGCAAATTCCACAGCCGGTTTTTCATAAAAATTTTGAAATGCTCATCGAAGATTTGAAAGAAAAACACCTGCAAAATTTTGACGTGTGGATTTCGTTTTCATCCCAAAAACAAAAAGATCGCCTCGAAAATATTTTTGAAGAATTAAAAAGCGAAATTCCGTTTAAATCCTTTGTTTCCGAACTTCACGAAGGTTTCACAGACCTCGAAAAAAAGATTTCCGTTTATACCGATCATCAAATTTTCGACAGATTTCAAAAATATCGAGCCAAAAACAATTTTGCAAAATCCGAACAACTGACGCTGAAAGATTTAATGGCACTGAAAATCGGCGATTACATCGTTCACATCGATTACGGCATCGGAAAATTTATGGGTTTGGTGAAAGTGAACAACGCCGGAAAAATTCAGGAATGTTTCAAATTGGTGTACAAAAACGGCGATTTGCTGTATGTTTCCATTCATTCGCTGCACAAAATTTCAAAATACAACGCGCCGGAAGGCAAGGAAATCGTGCTGAGCAAACTCGGTTCGCCCGCTTGGAAATCTTTAAAACAAAAAACAAAATCGAGGGTGAAACAAATTGCTTTCGATTTAATAAAACTTTACGCCCAACGAAAAACGGCAAAAGGTTTTGAATTTTCGCCGGATTCTTATCTGCAAAACGAATTGGAAGCGAGTTTCATTTATGAAGATACGCCGGATCAGGAAAAAGCAACTTTGGATGTGAAAAAAGATATGGAATCTGAAAACGCGATGGACAGATTGATTTGCGGCGATGTCGGTTTCGGGAAAACGGAAGTGGCTGTTCGTGCGGCTTTCAAAGCGGCGACAGACGGAAAACAAGTGGCGATTTTGGTTCCGACCACCGTTTTGGCGTTTCAACATTACCGAAGTTTTAAGGAAAGATTAAAGGATTTTCCGGTGGAAATTTCTTATTTAAACCGCTTCAGAACGGCGAAACAAAAATCCGAAACGCTGGAAGGTTTGAAAAACGGAAAGATAGACATCGTCATCGGAACGCATCAACTGACGGGAAATGGCGTGAAATTCAAGAATTTGGGACTTTTAATCATCGACGAAGAACATAAATTCGGGGTTTCTGTGAAAGATAAATTGAAAACGCTGAAAACCAACGTGGATACTTTGACGCTGACGGCAACTCCGATTCCGCGAACGCTGCAATTTTCGCTGATGGCTGCCAGAGATTTGTCCGTCATCAAAACACCGCCGCCAAATCGCCAACCGGTGGAAACGCAAATTATCGGTTTTAATGAAGAAATCATTCGAGATGCGATTTCGTATGAAATTCAGCGAGACGGACAAGTTTTTTTCATCAACAACCGAATTGAAAATCTGAAAGATATCGCCGGATTGATTCAAAGATTGGTTCCCGATGCGCGAGTGATTACGGGACACGGACAAATGGACGGCAAACAATTGGAACAAAATATTTTGGATTTTATGGACGAAAAATTCGATGTTTTGGTTTCTACCACCATCGTGGAAAGCGGCGTGGATATTCCAAATGCGAACACGATTTTTATTAATGATGCTCAAAAATTCGGAATGGCAGACCTGCACCAAATGCGCGGTCGGGTCGGGCGAAGCAACAGAAAAGCGTTTTGCTACTTGATTACGCCGCCTTTTGATTTGATAACGCCGGACGCGAGAAAACGCTTGGAAGCGATTGAACAATTTTCGGATTTGGGAAGCGGTTTTCAAATTGCGATGAAAGATTTGGAAATTCGCGGCGCGGGAGATTTGTTGGGTGCCGAACAAAGCGGTTTTATCAACGAAATGGGTTTTGAAACTTACCAAAAATTGATGCAGGAAGCATTGGAAGAATTGAGAGATGATGAAAATTTTGAACATCTTTTTGAAAACGAGGAAGACCGCAACAAACTGATTTTGCCGGCGAAAGACGTGAATATTGATACGGATATGGAATTGATGTTGCCGGATTTTTATGTGAATTCTACCGAAGAACGGCTTTTGCTTTATCAGAAACTCGCTGATATTCAGGATAAAATCGGGTTGCAAAAATTTCGGGAAGAACTCGAAGATCGATTCGGAACATTGCCGAAAGAAGCGAAAAATCTTTTAAAATCCGTAGAATTAAAATGGCTCGCCGCCGAAATCGGTTTTGAAAAAATAGTGGTGAAGAACGGCGTTTTTCTGGGCTATTTCCCCGGAAATCCGCAGGATAAATTTTATCAAAGCGAGAAGTTTAAACACATCATTCATTATCTCACCGCCAATCCGAAAGATGCGGTTTTAAAAGAAAAAAACAATCAACTTCTGATGCGAAAAGACGGCGTGAACAGCGTGGACGAAGTGAATTTGGTTTTGGAAAGGATTTTAAATTAGACTTTGAAAAATAAATTTAGAAGATTTAAACAACTTTAAAGAATTGGTTTGGATTACAAGTTTTTAATTAGTTGTTACATTAGTAAATTAATATTTTTGTTTTGATTTTTTAACTCTTGTAAAAATGAAACTTTTCTACGGACAGATTTTTCCGGAAATAAAATTAAATGATGATGAGCAGCAGCACATCACAAAAGTTCTCAGAATGCGTGAAGGTGAAGAAATTTTCGTAACGGACGGAAAAGGAAATCTCGCTAAAGGAAATCTCGTCTTCAAAGGAAAAACAGTGATTATTGATGAGGCTGAGATTCAGGAAAATTTACCGGATTTTTCACCAAAACTTCATATTGCCATCGCGCCGACAAAAAATATGGACAGAACCGAATTTTTTGTAGAAAAGGCTGTGGAATTGGGCGTTTCCGAAATCACATTTCTGCAAACCGAAAAATCGGAACGCAAAAACATTAATATCGAACGCATTGTAAAACAATCTGTTGCGGCATCCAAACAAAGTTTGAGATTTTATTTTCCTAAAATAAATAATTTAACCAAACTTTCGGATTTTATTAAAAATATTAATTCCGAAAATACTTTTGTTGCCCATTGTCATAAAAATTTGGAAAGGCAGAATTTGTCGGACATTCCAAAATTGGAAAACATCACGTTTTTAATCGGACCGGAAGGTGATTTTTCCGAAAAAGAAATTTTATTTTTAGCAGAAAACGGAATAAAAGCCGTGTCTTTTGGAAACCAAAGATTACGAACGGAAACCGCCGGAATTTTTGCGGCAGCGTGGATTCGGATTAGAAATCTTTAAATTCTTTCCTTCATCCCCTTAACCCTTTAAAATATTAATTATCAATAAGTTAAAATGCCGTTGATATAAACAAATTCCGCTTTCAAACTTCCTTGTTTGTAAAGAATATCTTGAAAATTATCGGTGTTGAAAACTGCGAAATCGGCTTTCATTTCGGGTTTTAAAATTCCTCTGTCTTGAAGATTCAGCGCTTTTGCGGCTCGAAACGTGATTGCTGCCAAAACTTCGGCGGTGGAAAGTTTTTGATAAGTCGCCAAAACAGAGGCTTGAGCGATGAGATTTCCCATCGGCGCGGAACCCGGATTCCAATCGCTTGCAATCGCTAAAATGGCACCGGAATTCAACAATTTTCTTGCCGGAGCGAAAGGTTCGCCCAAACCCAAACTCGCGCCGGGAAGCGCGGTTGCTGCCGTTTCGGATTTTGCCAAAAAATCAATATCTTCATCGGAAATCGCTTCCAAATGATCGGCAGAAATCGCTCCGACTTCCACTGCAATTCTCGAACTTCCGGGCGTGAATTGATCGGCGTGAACGGTGATTTCAAAACCTAAATCTTTGGCTCTAAGCAGAAAATTTTTGCTTTCTTCGGGCTGAAATGCGGATTTTTCGATGAAAATATCCACGCGTTTTGCCAAATTTTCTTCTTTCACTTTCGGGAGAATTTCGCTTAAAATAAAGTTCAAATAATCTTCATGATTCCCTTTGAAATCTTTGGGTTTCAGATGTGCGGAAAGGCAAGTCGGGATTAGTGTTACCGATGTTTTTTCTTGTGCTTTTTTAATGATTCGCAGCATTTTCAATTCGTTTTCCAAATCCAAACCGTAACCGCTTTTTATTTCGATGGCGGCAATTCCCAAAGACATTTGAAAATCAATTCTTTCCAACAAAGTTTTCAATAATTCTTCTTCCGAAGCCTTTCGCGTGTGCAAAACGGAACTCCAAATTCCGCCGCCGTTTTCCGCAATTTCGAGGTAAGATTTTCCGGCGTTTCTCATCGCAAAATCTCCGGCTCTGTTTCCGCCGAAACAAATATGCGTGTGCGAATCCACAAATGCCGGAAGTGCGATTTTTTCACCTTTTATGTTTTCAATTTCCGCATCGGGATTTTCGGACTTTAAAGTTTCAAAATGTCCGACTTTCAATATTTTTTTATCCCGAATTAAAATTCCGCCGGCGGTGATAATTTCCAAGTCTTCATCGGAAATTTTCCCACGAATCGGAAGATGGTCGAGCGTGATGATTTGTTTAAACGGACCGATTAATTTCATAGAAAAGTTGAATTGTTTGCATCAAAAATAGTAATATTATTCAACTAAAAAATTTTAAGTTGCATTTTCAAAAATAGCAAATTATCACGCTATTACAATTCTTGATTCTTTCACAAAAATCCATATCTTTACAAGCAAAATAATAAAATTATACAACATTTATGAAACAGAGATTTTTCATGGTTGCGGCAGTATTTTTCTTTGGATTAATGCTGAATGCACAACAAATTAAATTTGAAGAATACAACTTGCCGAACGGATTGCATGTGATTCTTCATCAAGACAATTCGGCACCGGTGGTTACGGTTGGCGTTATGTATCACGTCGGCGCAAAAGACGAAACCGCAGGAAGATCGGGAATGGCGCACTTTTTTGAACATCTCCTTTTTGAAGGAACGCCCAACATCAAAAGAGGAGAATGGATGAAAATCGTTGCTTCAAACGGCGGACAAAACAATGCGAATACGACCAACGACAGAACTTATTACTACGAAACTTTTCCCTCAAACAACCAGCAACTCGGGCTTTGGATGGAAGCCGAAAGAATGAGGCACGCGGAAATCAACCAAATTGGTGTGGACACGCAAAGGGAAGTCGTGAAAGAAGAAAAAAGATTGAGAATGGACAATCAACCTTACGGAAATCTATTTACTGCGGTTCAAAACAATCTTTTTACCAATCATCCTTATCATTGGACTACCATCGGTTCTATGGACGATTTGAACGCCGCAACGCTGGATGAATTTAAGGATTTTTATAAAAAATTCTACGCTCCGAACAACGCAACACTCGTAGTAGCCGGCGATATCAAAACAGACGAAACCAAAAAATGGATTGAAGAATACTATGCAAACATTCCGAAATCCAATATTTCGCCTAAAAAATTTCCGCAAGACGCACCGATTACCCAAGAAAAAGAAGTTACGGCAACCGATGCCAACATTAAACTTCCGGCTTATGTTTTTGCTTACAGAACGCCGTCTAACAAAGAAAAAGATTCCTACGCATTGGATATGATTTCTTCATATTTAAGCGACGGAAAATCTTCGGTTTTGTATAAAAAATTGGTGGACAAAGAGAAAAAAGCACTAGAAGTGATGGCTTTCAATATGGGATTGGAAGAAGCCGGAGTTTTTGCATTTTTAGCAATTCCGATGGGTGCTACCACGAAAGACATTTTGCAAGCAGACATTGACGTAGAAATTAAAAAACTTCAAACCGATTTGATTTCCGAAGAAGATTATCAAAAACTTCAAAATCAATTTGAAAATCAATTTGTTAATCAAAATTCCAGCATTCAGGGAATTGCTCATTCATTGGCGAATGCCCATGTTTTGTTGGGCAACACGAATTTAATCAACCAAGAAATTGATATTTACAAATCCGTTTCCCGAGAAGATTTGAGAAATGCCGCCAAAAAATATCTGAACAGCAATCAAAGGGTGATTATCAATTATGTGCAGGAGAAGAAGTAATGCTACAAGCAACGGAATTATTGAATTATTATTTACATTAATACAACAAAAAAAACAATGAAAAAGCAGTTTATTTACATCGCAACATTGATGATTTCGGGAATGTTCTCGGCGCAAATCAATATTGACGAAATGCCGAAACCGGGAGCAACACCGCAAATTAATATCGCAAAACCGCAATCGTTTCAACTGAAAAACGGACTGACCGTAATGGTCGTGGAAAACAACAAACTTCCGAGAGTGAACGCTACACTTTCTATCGACAGACCGCCTGTTTACGAAGGAAATATAGTTGGTGTCGGTGAAATTATGTCAAGCCAACTCGGAAACGGAACGGCGACTATGAGCAAAGATGAATTTAATAAAAAAGTAGATTTCCTCGGTGCAAATCTCAATTTTTCCGCAAACGGAGCCTTTGCCAATACGCTTTCCAAATATTTTCCCGAAGTTTTGGGATTGATGGCTGATGCCATTTCAAATCCGAAATTCGATGAAAAGGAAATTCAAGACGAAAAAGACAGAACCATCGAGGCTTTGAAAATTGACGAAAAAAGTGCGGAATCCATTGCCGACAGAGTTTCCCAAGCGTTGGCTTACGGAAAAAATACTTCCAGAGGCGAATTTGTAACCGAAGCGAGCATCAACAAAATCACTTTGGCAGACGTTCAAAATTTTTACGGAAAATATTATTCGCCGGAAAATGCGTATTTGGTCATAGTCGGCGATGTGAAATTTAATGACGCAAAATCTTTGGTGGAGAAACATTTTAACACTTGGAAAAAATCCGGAACTCAATTTTTCTCCCTCGAATCGGCGGTGAATGTTTCCAAAACCGAAATCAATATTGTGGATGTTCCGGATGCCGTTCAATCTGTGATAAATGTCGGAAATCTGACGAATTTAAAAATGAACGATCCCAAATATTTTGCGGCGAGCATTACCAATTATATTCTGGGCGGCGGCGCAGATTCCAGATTGTTTATGAATTTGAGAGAGAAAAACGGCTTCACCTACGGCGCGTATTCCTCGATAAGTTCCGACAAATATTCTCCTAAATTTACATCCGGAGCCAGCGTGAGAAACGAAGTTACCGCAAAAGCCGTAACCGAATTTATGAACGAATTGAAAGCCATCGAAAACATTACCGACGAGGAATTGGCGAATGCGAAAGCCAAATTGGAAGGAACTTTCATTATGTCTTTGGAAAAACCGGAAACGATCGCAAAATTTGCCGTAGATCAAAAAGTTAAAAATCTGCCGGAAAATTTTTACACCGATTATTTAAAATCCATTGATAAAGTTTCCAAAGCCGATGTTTCCGCGGCGGCGAAAGCCTATATTTTGCCGAATCAATCGCGAATTTTTGTAGCGGGAAAAAGTTCGGAAATCGGTGAAGAATTAGAAAAATTGGGTTATCCCGTGAAATATTTTGATAAAGAAGCCAATCCTGTTGCCAAACCCGTTGCCCAAAAAATTGACGCGAGCGTTTCCGTGACTTCCGTTGCCGAAAAATACATCAATGCCATCGGCGGAAAAGCGGCGGTGAACAAAATCACTTCCTACGCCGCGAGCGGAAGTATGCAAATTCAAGGAATGAATATAGACGTGAAAATGATTAGAGCAACCGGCGGAAAAGAGGTTCAAATGATGCAAATGATGGGGCAAACGATGGGAAAAGATGTGTTTGACGGAATTTCCGGCTACAGCGAAGGCATGGGACAAAGAGAGGAAATGGATGCAGACGATATTGCGAAAAGAACGTTTAATAAAGAACTTTTTGAGGAATTGGCGTTCAACGATACCGATTACAAATTGGGCGGCATCGAAAAAATAAACGATGAAGATTCCTACGCCGTTGTTTCCAAATACAAAACCTATTATTACAGCGTGGAAACCGGTTTGAAAACGGGAGAATCTTCCACAGAAAAAGGTCCGCAAGGCGATATGCGAATTCCGGTTTATTATTCGGATTATCAAGAAGTTAGCGGTGTGAAATTCCCTTTTGCAATCACGATAAGCCAAATGGGAATGGAAATGCAAATCAAAATAAATTCCTACGATGTGAATAATGCAAAAGATGAGGATTTTAAGTGAAATTTAATAACATACAAAAATAAAACTCCTCGAAATTTTTGCGGGGAGTTTTTTTTATGATTGCGGAAATTAAGACTTTCCAAATTAAATTTTTCTTTCCAGCATCGCCATATAAAATCCGTCAAAACCTTCGCTCGGCAATATTTTTTTTTCTTTAATGAGTTTAAAATCAGCATTGTTTTTCAAAAAAAGTTCGATTTGTTTTTCGTTTTCCGAAGGAAGAACAGAGCAAGTGGCATAAACCATTTTTCCGCCTTTTTTCAGAATTTTGGAATAATCTTGAAGAATTTGTTGCTGTTCGGTTCGGATTCTTTCGATAAAATTTTCATCAATTTTCCATTTGCTGTCGGGATTTCTTTTCAAAACACCAAGTCCGGAACAAGGCGCATCTATCAAAAGTCGGTCTGCTTTTTCGTGAAGGCGTTTGATGATTTTATTATCGGAAATCAGCCGCGTTTCGATGTTGTGAGCATCTGCTCTTTTCGCGCGCCGTTTCAGTTCGGCAAGTTTCCATTCAAAAATATCGAGCGCGATGATTTGTCCTTTATTTTTCATTAAAGCCGCCAAATGCAAAGTTTTTCCGCCGGCTCCGGCGCAGGCATCCACCACGCGCATTCCTTCTTTCACGTCTAAAAATTCCCCGATTTTTTGGGAACTCGCATCTTGAACTTCAAACCAACCGTTTTTAAAAGCCGCCGACAAAAACACATTTTTCTTTTCTTCCAACTGAACGGCATCAGGATGATTTTTAACCGAAAATGAATTTATATTTTCGTCTTTTAATTTGGAAATCAATTCTTTAACCGAAGTTTTCAAAGTGTTGGCACGAAGAACGGTCGGTGCTTGTTCATTCAAAGCGAGCATTTCTTTTTCCCAATTTTCGCCGAGTTCTTTTTCCAAAATTTCCGCCAGCCAATCGGGAATAGAATGTTCGATGGCTTTGGTCGGGAATTTATTTTTTGCCAATTTTTTCAGAATATCGGCGGTTTTTATGCCGTCAAATTCATCAAATTTTTTGTAATGCGTTTTGCTCCATATCAAATATGCGAGAATCATTTTGTAAATATTCGCAGGTTTCGCACCTTCGCCGATGTAGTATTCGAGGCGTTTTTTCCAACGAATGATGTCGTAAAAAATTTCGGATACCACTGCCCTATCGTGGCTTCCCCATTTTTTATTCGCTTTCAAAAGTCTTTCGATTACTTTATCGGCGTATTTATTTTTTTCAAAAAAAGTTTCGTTTAGCGCATCGTGAATCCCGATGAGAAGATTGCGGTGAATGAGTTCCATAGTGCAAAAATAAAGAATCAAGAATCAACTTTGATAAAAATTTTCAACTAATATTCCTAAAAAAATCCGCCTCTTTCCGAAGCGGATTTTTAATTTTATAAATTGCTGTTATTTCTTTTTCGCATTTTTATAGAAATTGTCGTAAGCATATTCCGCTGCTTTTTGCACATCAATCACGCCGCCGGATTCGGAAAACGTATCGAAAGTACTATTGTTAGAATCTGCTACGGAAGATGTATTCGCGGTTTTTACCAAAGATTCTATAATTTGTTCCGGTTTCAAACTCGGCATATAAGCCAAAAGAACAGCGGCAGCACCGGCAACTACGGGCGAAGCCATTGATGTTCCCTGAGAATATTCGTATTTTGCGTCCGGAACCGAAGAATAAATTTGAGTTCCGGGTGCGAAAACATTCACCAATTTTTTGTTGTAATTGGAAAAACTTGCTCTCAATTTTTCGTTGTTATTCGTGCTTGCACCGACTACAATCATATTGTTGATAAAAGGTTTTTCATCGGTTACGTTTTTAAAATTCGTAGGAAAATAGACGTGTTCCGCCAAATCTTCATTATCGTTTCCGGCGGCTTTCACCAAAAGAACACCTTTATCTTGAGCATATTTGAACGCATCCCAAACATAATTTTTCCCCGGAGAAACCTGTTTTCCGAAACTCATATTCAAGATTTTTGCGCCGTTGTCCACCGCATATCGAACAGCATTTGCCACGTCTTTATCTCTTTCGTCGCCGTCCGGAACTGCGCGCACCGTCATAATTTTTGCAACGCGCGAAGCAACGCCGTATTGGATTTCATCACCTTGCGGAAGTCCGGCAATAATTCCGGAAACGTGCGTTCCGTGCATCGCGTCGGGACCTTCGTAATGATTGTTTCCGTAGTATTTTTCGGAATAATCGTCATAATTATCGCCCACGATTTCAGCGCGCGGATCAAAATCCAAACTGTAACTTTTCGTGGCTTGAGGTTCATAATAATCCAAGGCTTCTTTCATTTGCCCGCTCATATATTTTTCTACTTCTTCCGCAGATTTTCCCAAAAGTTCGGGGTCTTGGGAAATTTGCTGTAAAATTTGAACCGACATCATTTCTTCCGGAGTTGTCGGTTTTATGGATGATAAAGTTTCGGCGGTCAGGTTTTTGCCGTCCAAAAGTTTTATCATTCCAGGAATCATATTGCTAATCATCATAATTTGCTCGTAACCTTGTTTGGCTTCGGCACTTTTTTCGGCGAAAACATCTTTGGATTTCATATACATCTCGAATTCTTCCGGCATTTTGGCTTGGTTCTCTTTATTTTTAGCAGAATCTTCGCCCTCGAAAATCGGTTTGTATTTTCTCACCATTCGCGTAACTTCCATATTGTCCACATCCGTGTCGCCGCCTTTTCCACCGAGAAAATTCCAGCCGTGAACATCGTCAATATATCCGTTTTTATCATCATCTTTTCCGTTGCCGGCGATTTCTTTGGGATTCTTCCACATATTTTTTATCAACGCCGGATGATCCACTTCCACGCCGCTGTCCAAAACACCGACTATTACGGTTTGAGGTTTTAAACCTTTAGATTCTAAAAATTTGTAGGCGTTTTCTGTGTTCACGCCGTAAACATTCGTAGTCGCAAAATCTTTGTGATACCAAGTTATCAAATCCTTGTCTTGTGTAGGATTTTCTTGTGCGAAATAAACTTCAAAAGCCGCGAGAAATGCGGCTGCAATCAAAAACTTTTTCATTATTAATAACATTTATTTTATTGATTTTAAATAGGTCAAACTTTCGGGACCTTTGTTACACACGAGGTCTAAAATAGAAAGATTTTCAATAAATCCGAATCTGTCCGAAAATGTTTGCCGGTATTTTTCCAAATTGTACGCGGGCGGATTTTTAGCGGAAAATTGGTTCCTAAAATCCAAATCTTGTTGAAAATCAGAATATTCTGAACTAAAACTATAATTTTTTTCTGTTTTTAAAATATTTAAAACGGTTTTCAAAGCGTTTAAATTAAATTGCATTAATGAAGGTTCTTCGTTTTCAAAAATGTTCAGCAAACGGTCTTCATAATATTCAAAAAAAGGCGAACTTTGATATGCTGTTTTTATGGATTTCCAATGCTGTTTTCGCCAATTTTCGGCATCGGAAACGCTGATGTTTTTCATATACCTTTCGCCGTTGTGTTTTATCGGAATGGTGAGCGAAAGTTTTCCGTTTGCCCCGTAAATATCGGCTCTGTTTCTATAGGTTTGCTTGGGAAAATGTTCGAACTGTTCCAAAATAATTTCAAAATCCGGGTTCAAAAATACGGAAAACCACGAAATCGGCGGGAGATAAAATATGGGGAGGAGAATGTTCAAAAAAAATGTTAGATTTTAGATTTTGGATTATTGAAAAAACTTTCTTTTCAGGACTTTTGATATTTTCCGAACTTCCGTCGGATTACCGAAAGTACATGTTTAAAAGAATATTTAAAATTTCAACAAAGATAAAACAATCCTGAATAATTTTGAATTTTAATTCAAGATTTCAGCAAACGAAATTTGAGGGCTGTGATTAACAGCCTTCTCTTTGTTAAACAAACAACGGACGAAATGTTTAATAATGATATCTTGTACTTGATAGACTTTCCGCCTTTTTCATGTTGCTTTTTTTTCAAATTTTCAACTTTCAAATTAAAAAAAGTTATATTTGCATATTAAAAATCATTAAAAATGAAAAAGATATTTTTAGCCCTCGGTTTTATTTTAGGGGCATTAATAATAACCACTTCCTGCGATTCCAAAAGAGATTTTAACGATGATATGCTTTTCGGAATGGAATACGGCGATTTTCCGGATATAGATCCGCCGATTCCTCCGGTAACAAAACATTTGAAATCCGTTACATCCATAGACGAGGACGGCTATACAGGTACGGCTATTTATACTTATTCATCAGACAAATTGACACATGTAGAATCAAATGATGAATTTAACGATACCTCCTTTACATATGATGTATTTTATGATGCTAATGATCAAATCAATAGAATTGTAATTCGTGATAATGATGTTGTGTGGGCAACAACTACTGACCTTACCATTTCGTACAACAACGGAAAATTTGCTTTGGCTACGGGAACTTCCACCGAAGAAGATTCGGGAGATACTTATACAACAACTATTACTCCGACCTATACGGGTAATAAGATTACAAAAATATTCTGCCAAAGAATCTATCCTTTACAGCCGGATGGTATAGATACTTTACAACACGATATAAATTATACAGGTAACAATATTTCTAAATGGGTGTCAACAGTAACTATTGATGTGCCGCCAATCACCATTCAACCGATTATCATTACAAGTACGTTCAGTGAATATGATAATCACATAAACCCCAACAGTACCCTTCCTGAAGTGTTTAATATTGTCAGTTCAAATTATGAGCTTGGTTCGGTAGTAGGATTTTCTGATAATAATCATGGAAAAATGAATGTCGTTACATTTGGTGATAACCAAACAGCAACGGCTACCTACACTTATGATGCAGACGGCTACCCAATAAAAGTAGTTGCTTCCAATGGATCAACAGCAACCATTGAATACCAATAAAAAACTAAAAAAAATGAAATTCCTTATCGTCGGTTTAGGCAATAAAGGCGAAGAATATAAAGAAACCCGGCATAATGTCGGGTTTAAAATTGCCGAAAAAATTGCGGAAACGTTGGAAGTTCCTTTTCAAACGGCGAATTTCGGTTGGCTCGCCGAAGGAAAACACAAAGGCAAAAAAGTTTTCATCCTGAAACCCGATACTTATATGAATCTTTCGGGAAATGCCGTGAAATTTTGGATGACGAAAGAACATATTCCGCTCGAAAATATTTTAATTATCGCCGATGATTTAGTGCTTCCTTTCGGAACATTGAGATTGAAAGCCAAAGGTTCCGATGCCGGACACAACGGATTGAAAAACATCGGGCAAGTTCTTGAAACTCAAAATTATGCACGATTGCGTTTCGGGATTTCCGCAGATTTTTCCGAAGGAAAACAAATCGACTACGTTCTCGGAAAATGGACTTTGGAAGAAACCGAAAAACTACCCGAAAGAATCGAACAATTTTCCAAAGCCGCGCTGTCTTTCGTTTTTGCGGGAATTAATAACACAATGTCGGCGTTTAACGGGAAATAACAGCTGAACCAACAATCTGATGAAGGATCGGAAAATATATTGACTTCGACAAAGATTTTGTTTTTCAGTCCGGATTGCCTCTTTTAAAGAAAAAATCCCTAATTTAGCGGTGTTTTTAATCGGTCGGAAGAAAAAAATGCTGAAACAAAATTTACAACTCAAACTCGGACAAAGGCTTGCGCCTCAACAAATTCAATTGATGAAACTCATTCAACTTCATACTTTGGAATTTGAGGAAGAATTGGAGCGGGAATTGGAGGAAAATCCGGCGTTGGAAATCGCGAAAAAAGATGAAGAAGAAGAAAATTTTGCTTCGGAAGAAGATTTTCGGGACGAAGAAAACGAAAGTATAGAAACCGATTTCGATGTGGATGAATATCTTTTTGACGACGAACCGAGATATAAAACCGCTTCAAACAACTATTCCGCAGACGATGAAGAATTTAACAACGAAAATTTTTTAACCGAAGGAAAATCTCTGTACCATTATTTAATCGAGCAAATTCATCTGGCGAACATTGGAGACGAAGATTTGAAAATTGCGGAATACATCATCGGAAACCTCGATACAGACGGATATTTGCGGCGAGACGTGAAATCTATAGTCGATGATTTGGCGTTTTCGCAAGGCATTTATACTTCGCCGGAAAAAGTGAACGAAATTCTGGAAAATTATATCCAAAAATTAGACCCGACCGGCGTTGGAGCGCGAAATTTGCAAGAATGTCTGTTGCTTCAAATCGAGAAAAAAATCAGTTCGGACAAAGCCGTAATTTTGGCGGCGAATATTTTGAGAGATCAATTTGATGCGCTCACAAGCAAACATTACCACAAGATTCTCCAAAAATATGAAATCTCGGAAAGTGATTTGAAAAATGCTTTGGAAGAAATCTCTCATCTTTCGCCGAAAATGGGCGGAAATTTTGATACGCAAACCATCACCATCAATCAAGAAATTATTCCGGATTTTTTAATTCAAATTAAAGAAAACAAAAAAGGAAACTACGACGTAATCCCGTCTTTAAACAGCAAAAACGCGCCTGCACTCCGCATTTCCGAAGAATACAAAAATATTCTTTCCACCTATTCTCACGATAAAAATTCTGCGGAACACAAGCAAGCGGCACTTTTCATCAAACAAAAATTAGATGCCGCAAAATGGTATATCGAAGCCATCAATCAGCGGCAAAATACTTTAATTCAGACCATTTCGGCGATTGCAAAACTTCAAAAAGATTATTTCATTTCGGGCGATGAAAAATCTTTGAAACCAATGATTTTAAAAGATATTGCAGATATTACGGGTTTTGATATTTCCACAATTTCTCGCGTGGTGAAAAGCAAATACGCCGATACGCCGAACGGAATTGTTTACCTGAAAAATCTGTTTTCCGATTCGATGACGAATGATGAAGGCGAAGAAATTTCTACGAAAGAAATCAAAAACTATCTGCGAGAAGCCATTAGCAAAGAAAATAAAAGAAAACCTTTGACGGACGATGCGCTCGTTTCTGTGCTGAAAGAAAAAGGCTACAACATTGCTCGAAGAACCGTGGCAAAATATCGGGAACAACTGAATATTCCGGTGGCGAGATTGCGGAAGGAACTTTGATGCAAGGCTTGGAAGTTAAGAATTTTTCAGTTTTTAATTCTTTTATATAGATAATAATCTTTTCCGGAAGGTTTCAGTTTATAGGTTTTGTCTAACATGCCGTTGTTTGATTGGGCAACATCGGAAATCCGAAAGGTTTTTATTAATTGATATTGATTTTGGGTTGCGGAATCAATTCTTCCGTTAAACATCGGATGATCAAAGTCTAAAATATAATCGGGTTTTAAACTTTTCAAAATGTTTTCATCTACATTTTTGGGGTCTTTTTTAAATTCTTCGGTTACTCTTTTGTCCACCAATCCTACATAATCTATCACTTTCAGTTTGGAAAAATAAGAAATATAGCCGGCGGCTTCCAAATAGATGGTTTTATTTTTATTCGGCTCGAGGCTGTCTATATACATTCCCACTTTTCTGCTGTAATTCCAATTTCCGTTTCCGCTTGCAATGGAGTGCACCGTTTGGTAAAGCGTCATCGGCAAGCAAAACAGAAGAATATAAATTAATGTTTTTTGTAGCGTGATTTTTTCGGTGAACCATAAGATTACGGGGACGAACATAAATATTTGCGGAATCCAATAGTACCAATCGAACCAACTGTTGGCAAAGCCGAAAATGAAAATTCTGCTCCACGCGTAAGTATAAATTGTGCATAGAATAAAAAATTGGATTTTGCTCAAAACGTGTTTTATTTTGAAAAAAGCAAATATGGACAGTGCCACCGAAAGTATGAAAAACAGATTGATGCGGGCGATAGTCTTCGGAATTTTTACCATAGAGTAGAAGTTGGTATTGTAAATCATTTTTATGAAATGATCTGCCAATGTTTTGTCTTCTTCATAAGCAATTTTTTTAGCGGTAATGGTATTGTTCACGATTTCTCCGAAGTAAAAATAATTGAAGCCGATGAGGCTGGCGGCACTTACAATTCCTGAAAAAATAAAGACATAATTCGGTTTTTTGTGTTTTATGAAATCATAAATAAAAGCGACGGACAGAAAAAGTGCGGAATCCAATCTCGTCCATGAAATCAAAATCGGGAAAATGAAAAACGCCCACGTTTTCCTTTTCACCATCGCGTATTTCAAAAAGCAGGCGTAGAAAAAAAACAACATTCCGAATTCCATTCCGATGGTAGAAATTTTCAGCGCCGGCGGCAAAAAATTGATGAAAAGGATGAACCATATTTTGGATTTGTCGCTGTTTAATAATAAATCTGCGATGTGTTTTGTTCCGAAGGTGAACAAAATACTGTTGAAAATCAGCAGCGGATAAATGAAATTATCGGAAAATAAAAGCCTGAAAATCACACTAATCAATACATACAAATGTGTGGTGGAGGCAGAAATTTTCACATCTCCGTTGAATCCGTAAACACCGAAATCTACAATGTTTTTAGCAACCCGCCAAGTGATGAATGCGTCTTCTTGAATGTGTTTGGTTAAAAAAAACAGCGATTTGAATATTATTAATAATATTATGAATATCAATAAATTATGTGTTTTTTTCATCTGTTTATATTTTATAAGCTCCCTGTGCCTCATGTATTTTTATTTTTTTTCAATGGAATCGGCGAAACCTTCGGTTTTGCCTCCTGTATTTTTATTTTTTTAATGGTGTCGGCGAATCCTTCGGATTTGTGGGTCAAATTTTTGTCATGGGTGTTTCATAAGCGTTTATTTGATTATCTCATTTTTTCACCGCCGTTACCACTTGCGCTTCCATTTGCGTGATGTTGTCAAACATTTCTTTGAACAACGGATAATAGGTTTCCGGAAAAACTACGGCATCTATGGTTACGGCTGTTTCTACAGTGAGTTTATTGTCTTTCTGCGTTACGATGTAAGAATATTGGATTTCGCTTTCTTCGGTTCGGAATTTTTTGGATTTCGGAACATTTTCAAAAGCGTAACCTTCGGGAAGTGTGATGGTTGCTTTTTTAACTTTTCTGTTTCTGGATACAAATTCCAACGGCGATCTTCTTTCTTCGGTTTGGGAATAATCATGGTTTGCTCTGTACAAAAAAAGCAGCGGATTGAACGCGATTTTATTGCCGATTTCATCTGAAAATGTATCGGAATCGAAATCAAAACTCGTTTCAAAATCGCCGGTTTCTTTTTGCCCGGATTGCAAATCGCCAAACGAAAACAAATATCGGTCTTTGTATGTTTTTTGAAATTCTTCCTTGTTTTCGTGGTATTCTTCTGCAACCATTAAAGCGTAAAGATTCGTATCGCGGTCGGAAAAGTGTCCTTCAAAACTTCGGTCTGCGTTCATTTTGGCATCAATGGTCAAAAAAGTTTCGCTGAGGTCGGGATAGGTGATTTCAATTTGTTTTGAATCTTTTTTTTCCGGCATTAAAATTCCGACATAATTATAGACTTTCGGCGGCAGTAGATTGATTTTCGTAAATTTTGAAGTTCCGTCTAAAAGATACGTTTTTCCGCCGTCTTCAAACGCAGCGATGACGTAATTAAATTGATTGAGAGACGGACTGTAGGTGAGAAGCATTCCTCTATCTGCCGTTGATAAAGCCACAGGATTGGCATCAATACCCGCATTTCTCAGTAGCATAATCAGCAGCAAATTGATTTCCGATGATGTTCCGGTTTTGGTGTCAATAAGATTTTTCACGCCTTTATCCGTAATCACGAAATCTTTTTCGTTGTAAACATAATTGTTTTGCACGAATTTCAAAATGGCGGCGGCTTTTTCTTGTATATTTTGAATATTGGTAATTTCTCCGGGAAGCATATTTTTCACGAGATGTGTTTTTTTCAGTTGATACCCGAAATCATCGTGGTTGTATATGGTTTTTCTGACATCGTTCCAAGTAACGGCATATTTTGTTATACCTTCTTTTCTCGTTACGGAATTTAGACCTGCTTTTATTGAAGTTTTGTGATCATTATTATTTCGGACAAAAAGTTCTTTTTTGAAAGCCTGAAGATTTTCGTATCCGTAGCGATAAGTTTGATAATCAAATCCATACATTCTCGATTCTTTTACGTCTCTGTATTTTGGAACAAGGGTTCCTCTGTAATCAATGGTATATCCTATAACTATCGGCGTATCAAATACAAATTCAAAATATCTTATCGGGATTTCATCCTCCACGAAAACTCTCGGCGTTGCTTCCCAAAACGGTGATTTTATGCTGTAAGAATATTCGACTACGGAACCGTCTTTCACGTTTAAAAAACCAAATTTATTGACGATGTAGTTTTTGTCTTCCACAGATTTGTATTTGGAATTTTTGTCCACTTTTGTAGCCGTTACTTTTCCGTTTTCCATATTGTAGGTTACGGCTTTCAAATCGCTTAAAACCTCTCTGTTGTTGTAGCCGTCATCATAAGTCATCACTTCGATATTCAGAAAATCGTCTGCATTATCTTTATTATAAATTTTCACGCGGTCAATCACGTCTTTATACATATTTCCGTCTTCATAATCCATTCGATAGTGGTAAGATCTGTACAAAACTTCCGCAGGAGCGTCCGGTTCTATTTCGGATTTTGTGCTTGCCACATCTTTGTCGCTCAACTTTGGAACGTCTAAAAATTTGTGTTGCGCAAAAGAAGTTGCCGAGAAAAGCAATGCGAAAATTAATAATATTGGTTTCACTATGTTTATAATTTTTAAACGTGTGCAAATATAATTATTTAAATGTATCGTTAAAACTTTTTGTCTGTATGTTTTCGGCTTTTGCTTCTGCGGGAACTATCTTTTGTAAAGTATATTACATTTTATCAAGAAAAATTTCGTTTTGGAAATTTGTATTGCCCTTTCAGAGCGCATGAATAAAATTGACGATTTATAATCCCAAGGCGTTGCCATTGGGCTGGGCTGTAAATGGTTTTCAACCATTGGTTGGCAGTAAAAATACGAGCACCGCTTCAGTTGAAAAGTTGAACATATTGAGGGGAAGATTGATGAGGTGGTGTATCAACTTTATAATATAACGGAGGAGGAAAGGAAAATAATTGAGAGATAAGAAATATGGCAACACTTGATTATATAGAAAAAACGAAAAATTAGTAGTCTTCTTAATTCCGAAGGCTATGTACTTAATTTTACTAATGCGACTTATCAAACTTTTGTTTTTGAGAAAACCGGAATCGATTTATACTCAAAATATGGAATGTCTAAAGGTAAAAATTTAGAAGCTATTGTTTCGAACGAAGATGACATTATCGTTGGAAAGTTACTATTAGAATTGCTTCGATATATGCAAACCTTTGGTATGGTCAATGATAGCAAACGTAATCTTTTTGATGAATATGTTAAAATTGGCAACAGACTTATTGGTAGAGAAGCTAAAGAACAAGTACCTAAACAAACTCAACCACAAGATACAAACACTATTTTTAATTGTTGGCAAAGCATGGAAATTCGGTTTTTGTATTCGGAAATGCTTTGAACGGCGGCGATATTTTTCGGAGCGTAAGGTTGCAACCGCGTAAACAATTCCTCGTCTTGAAGTGCTTTTACAAAAGCGTTGTAATCGGTTTGAAGTTCGCCCAATTTAAAATTCGACACTTCGGAAATCGGGAAATCGGAAATGTATTTCGCTGAAATAGAATCTATTATCGTTTTCAATTTTAAAACATCTGCATAATTTGCAGAGGAATGTAAATCCTGCATTCATTTACCGATTATTATTATTACTTTTGTATGAATATTTAAAGTTTATCTTAATGAAACAGAATTTTATCATTGCAATAACTGTGATTGCCGGAATACAAACTCATGCACAAATTGCGACGGGACCGGACTATTTAGCCACTATGATAGATTTCAGTATGAGAAATTTGCAAAAAATTAATGCCGGTGAAGAAACCACCCTAACCTACTCCGATCTTGAAGGTTCGCCGTATTATAACACGGATTTTCTTCCGGCAAAATTGGGAAATACTTCCTATGTTGTGCCGATTCGTTACAATGTTTTTGCAGATAAAATTGAACTTTTAAACGGCGATGATGTTTACGAAGCCCCGAAAGAAATAGGAATCATAGGTGATAATGAATGGTCGAAATTCACTTTTGAAGATTCCCATGAAACGCTGGTTTTGATAAATACTTACGACGAATTTACCGGATATTTTTTTCAGTTGGTAAGCGGTAAAAATCGGCTTTTGAAAAAACTGACCGTAAAATTCAAACCGCCGATTCCTCCGCCAAATCACTTGATTCCGGGAATTCCTCCGAAATTTGAAAACCAACCGCTGATTTATTTCATCAAAACCGAAAAAGACATTATAAGAATTCCGAAAAACACCAAAGAACTTTTAAACTTTTTCCCCGAAAATAAAGATGAAATCAAAGATTTTATAAAGAAAAACAACATAAAATTAAACCGAGAAACAGACCTTATAAAATTGGTGTTTTTCCTTAATACACAATAGAATAAAACATTATGTAGTTTGGCTTTTTGAGAAAAATGAGAAAGCGGACGAATGGTCTGACGGTGGAATGGAAAAAGAGAAAAATCGACGAAAAAACTTTCGCCCGTTCGTTTCTTTATTTGTTTTCCTTTTTGCCTCGGCGTTAATTTATTGGCTTTCAAATTATTACGGTCTTTTAATTTTTGGAATATTCTCTTTATTAGGATTATTTTTGTCCGGTGGAGCCATCAAAACCGAACTCGGAATAGAGTCCAAAATTTCGCAAATTCTTTTTTCAAACAAAATTTTTTCCATTTATATTTCCTCAATCTGCTTCAAAAACCAAGTTTTCACGTCGCCTTCCAAATGTGGAGCGATTTTTTCTTCGCATTTTTTGTGATAATCGTTCAGCCAACGGATTTCTTTTTCGCTTAACAAATTTTTTACGATTAATTCTTTTGAAAATGGACAAAACGTCAGCGTTTCAAATTCATAAAACCAACCGAAATCCGTTTTCCGAAATTCTTTTACGGCAATCAAATTTTCGAGGCGGATTCCGTAGCCGTAATCGAGGTAGAATCCGGGTTCATTGGAACAAATCATTCCGGGAAGCAATTCTTGCGGATTGAGTTCTTTTCGGATATTTTGCGGTCCCTCGTGAACGTTCATAAAACTTCCAACGCCGTGTCCGGTTCCGTGATTATAATCTTTTCCGACGTTCCAAAGCGGCATTCGAGCAAAAGCATCCAACTGAACGCCGCGCGTTCCTTTCGGAAATTTCACCATCGAAAGGCGAATCATCCCTTGCAAAACCAAAGTATAATTTGTTTTAAATTCTTCGGAAACGTCTTTTCCCAACGCCAAAGTTCTGGTGATATCGGTAGTTCCTTCAAGGTATTGTCCGCCCGAATCTATTAAAATTGTGGCTTCGGCGGAAACTTCTTTGCTCCCGTTTTTCGGTGCGGAATAGTGTATAATCGCTCCGTTTTCCTTGTATCCGACGATGCTCGTGAAACTTTCTCCTACAAAATTTTTCTGTTCGGCGCGGAAATTTCTCAGTTTTTCGCCGATGGAATATTCCGTCATCGGTTCTTTTCCAACGTTGTGAACGAGCCAATACAAAAATTTCACCATCGCAACGCCATCTTTCGCCATCGCAATTCGGCAACCTTCCAACTCGGTTTCGTTTTTTTGAGCCTTCATCAGATTTCCCGGAACGGCTGCTTTAACAAATTGATTGTCAGACTTTAATGTTTCAAAAATCAATTGATTGCTATTTGGTGAAATCAATATTTTTTCGTTTTTAATGGTTTTTAAATCATTAAAAAATTCTTCGTAAGGCATCATTTTCACGAAAGCATCGTCTAATTGTTTTCGTGCTTCGGGATTTAATTTTTCCAAATCCGTAAAAAGAATCGCATCATTTTTAGTGATGATTAAATATGCCAGAAAAACAGGGTTACAATTCACGTCGCTGCCTCTTAAATTCAGCGTCCACGCCACATCGTCCAAACTCGAAACAATGTGAACATCGGTGTCTTTATCTTCCATTTTTTGGCGAATGTCGGCAAGTTTTTCGGTTACGGATTTTCCTGCTCTTTCTACAGGATGTGTGAAAATCGGGTTTTTGGAAGGCGCCGGTCTCGGATTCCAGATTTCTTTTAATAACGGAACATCCGCCAACGTGATATTTTTTGAATTTAATTTTTCCGAAAGCAGTTCCCACTCTGCATTAGATGTTGCCAAAGCGTTTACGGCTACTGTTCCGCCGGACGGAATTTCGGAGATGATCCAATCGATATAATCCGGTGTTTTTTCTTCGCCCATTTTCATCAGTTCGATTCCCGAATTTTTCAGTTCTTCGGCGGCTTGCATAAAATATCGTCCGTCTGTCCAAAGTCCGGCGTTGTTTTGGGAAATCGCCACAAATCCTGCAGAGCCCGTGAATCCTGAAATCCATTTTCTTTCCTGCCATTCCAAAGGGAGATATTCGCTGAGATGCGGATCTGCGGAAAACACGATGAATGCGTCTATGTTGTTTTGTTTCATTTTTTCGCGGAGCAAAGCGATTTTTTCGGATGTTGTCATTTTTTATAAGTTTACAATAATTGCCGACAACAAAGGTAAGAAAATACGGAAAGACAAGAAACAAGATAAATTCCGAATGAAAAAAAATCGGAACGATCCGATTTTTAAATTTTGTAGCGAAGACGGGAATTGAACCCGTGACCTCAGGGTTATGAATCCTGCGCTCTAACCATCTGAGCTACCTCGCCATTTTTTTGGTGGTGCAAAGATAGTGATATTTCGGATTTTTACAAAAATTTATTTGAATATCCACATTGATGTAATAAACTTGCAACTACGATTATAATCTATTGATTTTCTGTATTTTGTTCTTTTGTCTTGAAACAAAAGAACCAAAAGTTCAAGACTTGGAAACTCGGCTAAAAATTAAAACTTAATCCTAAAATTTTCAAAACTCGGGCGGAAAGATAGATGGGATTTCATAAGTTAAAGTTTTGCCGCCACTCAAACAGTGAAAATTTTTTGACGGATTAATTTTTAATTTTCTTAACGCCTCCGTTTGGCTCCGCCGAACCACTTCGTTAGGTCTCCGAAGTCGTTTCCAATGATACAAAGTATTAGATATTTACTTATGCTGATAATAAAATTTACTTGAGTTTTAAAAATTCCAAAACATTACTTGCATGAATGGGAATATCTAAAATGGTGTTATCGGCATCCAAAATAAAATAAGACGGCGTTGCGTGAACATTGTACATATCCGAATATGTGGAATACCAACCTTGAAGTTCGGAATCGACAATCCACGGCAAATCTTTTCTTTTGTTTTCGTAAGAAGTTTTGTCCGTATCCAAAGAAAAACCGATGATTTCGATATTTTGTTTTTTCATATCGGAATATTTTTCCAAAAGTTCGGGGATTTCTTTTTCACAGTGCGAGCAAGTGGAAGCCCAAAACATAATGATTTTTTTATCTGCTTTCACGCCATACACATCTTTTGCTTTTGTGTTAGACGGATTTATGAATTTATAATTTTGAAGTTTTGCTCCGATTTCCGTGTTTTTATAATTTTTAATGGTGCTTGATAATTTTTCATTGATGGTGCATTTCAGGTTGTCGGCTTGGGCGAGATATTTGTTTTTTAAATCTTCCATTCCGTAGGCGTTAAAAATTTCCACGAGTTCCGAAAGCACGTTTTGTCCACGCGAAGTTTCGATGTCGGCATCGGATAAAAGCGCATCCACTCTTTGGGTTACTTTTTCGGCGGGTCCGGAATTGAGATGGGCGATTAATATTGGTCTCATCAAAGCGGAAGTTTCCAACCATTCATTGGATTTTATGATGAAATTCGACAAATCTTCCGTGCTGTTTTTCTTTTCGTTTTTGCCGAGATATTTGTCATAATTATTGACGTAGTATTCAATAAAAGGATATTCTGCGATGTCGGGATTGTTGGTTGTCAGGTTTTTTATCTCCTTATTTAAAGCATTTCCGAATTCCGAATCATTCTTATAATATTCGCCGATTTGATAAAGTACGGGCAAAATATATTCTTTTTTTTGCAGAATATCTTGAGCGGCGTTCATCACTTTATTCGCTTTGTCCTGAATATCAACATCATAAATTTTATCGTTTTTTATAATTAAACTAAACTTTACATCTTGGTTGACGGAGATAAAACTTGCGGAAGATCCCGTTTCCGGAAAGTAGGCTTTCATCATTCCGGTGTATGGTTTTGCGATATTGATGTTCCAAGAATTTCCTTTTTTGTTTTGTTTTAAATTAAAAACATCTTTGGAGCCGTCCAACGTATAGATGTAAACTTCTTTTGCCGTGAAATCTTCGGGGGCTTCAATATCTATTTTAAACTGTGAATATGAATTGATAAAAATTCCGATTAATGTGAATGTTATGATTTTTTTCATGATGTAAATATAAAAAAACTCCCCGATTTAAACAGAGAGTTATTATATAATTTAAAAGTTTTATGCTTTTATAGTCTTTCTATATTTTCCGGCATATAATACTGCGAACGTTATCAAAACGATTGCCAATATCCAAACATACATGTCTATGGGTACGGTTTGTGCTCCGATTGTGGTTCCTCCTACACCTCCACTATCGCAAGGAGGTACAGGGCAGGGCGGTGCACACGGCATACACTCTCCAGTCGGATTCTCAGGGTCCACACACCAATTTACACCATCACAAGCGAATTGTGCTCTTGCAAAAATTCCTGTAATGAAAAGGAAAACAAATAAGAATTTCGATAATAACCGATATGGTAATTTATGTTTATTTATCATCATTTTATGCTTTTTTATCGGGTCAATATTTTTGTGTTTACGATTTCACCGTTATCGGATACTATTTTTACGATATATGAACTCTTAACAGAGTTATTCAATTTTATTATATAATTTGTGGAGGTACTGACATTTTTATCGGAAATAATCAATTTTCCGCTCATATCAAAAACCTCAATATCTGCTTTTTTCCAGTTGGGGTCGAATATTACGATATGGTGTGTGGTTTCCGGATTGTAAACCACTATCGTTCTTGATGGTATTACATCTGTTCCGTCTGATAAAGTAGCACCATTCGGGTCTCCGTAAAACAAATCGTACACGGAGGCAGTTGACGAAATTATATCTCCTTGTTTTGCGGGCTTCACAGTTCCATTTGAGGCTTTATAATAAAAACCAATTCCGGTTGATAATGCGTGTGTTCCGTTTGGTACCAAAACCGCGTCTTCTCTGATTTCAAATTTGTAGGATTTAATAGCAAACGAAGCAAAATTTACCATTTTTATATTTTTCCCCTGAAAATCATTTTCGTTGGCTTCATTGATGTAGAGCCAGTATTTACCGTAATAATCCATATTATAACCTCCTCCCGGCGCCTCTTCATAAGTTCCCAAAATATTTGTGGAAGCGGCGGCAGCTTGTATTGGTTTGGCATCTGCCGGCGGATGGCTTGTGGTTGCACGGGGAGAAACTACATAATAAGTTCTTGCAATTTCTTTTCCATCAGCATCTAAACCAATCACGCCCAACTGTTTTAATGTGCCGTTGGCAGCGCCTTTATTAGCCGTAACGTTGTAAGCAGTTCCATTTGATCTGGGAAAATAGTTAAATCTTCTGAGTTTTGTAAAGTTGAAATCTCTTGGATTTACTTGACTATTGTTTCTCAATTTAATAACAAAAGTATCAAAAGGTCTGATCATCAAATCATCCACGTCCCCTGCGGAAACAGTTTTATCAATTCCTCCGGACGTATCAAACATGACTACTTTTATGTTACTGTAAGTAGTACCTCCTCCTGTAGATAACTTATAATAAACATTTCTTGGCGATAGTCTTATGCCCCAAATATCTGCTAAAGCCATATTATCTACTACATCCATAGCATTAGGCGTATCAGTATCTGTATTGTCAGGTATGTTATCATTATCATCATCTGTATCAGCACTGTCAGGTATTCCATCATCATCTGAATCTATTGTGGGATATTCATCCACCGAAATGGAAGATATATCTAAATTAGTCAAAAATGGATTTCCGAATTGGTAGATATTTCTACCGTAATTTCCTGTCCACACTTCACCTGAAGTTACAGCAAGAGCATCTTGAAGATAGGTGTTATATGCCTCATTATAGTCATTTATACCGTTACCGTCCGGTCCGAAATCAATGGGATCACCACTAATGCATGGAGAAATATCTCCACATCCGGCATCTTGCAACGTCAGGGGAGGAAGATATCCCGGTGTTTCCGAACCGAGACCTGATGAAGGTACTTTGTCAACATCAGAGAACGGTTGTCCTCTCATGATTTTAACAGTATTAAAATTAATCGTTCCTGTGGAACTCGTAGCGCCGGGACCTCTGCCCAATATCCAATATGCGTAAGATTCGGCTGATGAACCAAAACTTTGTGAGCCTAAGGAGGTTAAATGTTTGAAAACTACTTCTCTGTTATCCCAATGAGCAATAGAGTTTTGGTTTCTTTCTCCGGAGAAGGGGAATGTTCTTTCTAATTCATCTTCCAAAGTCCTTACCGGCTTCTCATTAAAAGGCATTCCCATTTGTTGAAAAACACCGTGATTAGGAGCTGCATGTTCCTGTCCTACAATTCCGGTGATTCGATCTTGCGGAATACCGGTAATGTATAGTTGTCCATAAGTAAAATTAGGATTTACGGAAGGAACATTGGGCTGGTCATCATAATTAAGGGGATCATTCAACTTGTTCAAGAAACCAATTTCCGAATCCGCAACCAAAACCGGTACTTCAGTGCCATCACTCTTTAATGTTCGAAAAACATCCGTGGTTCTATTGCCGACAATCATTATATTTCCATGATTTTCTACGATACCGTCTATCTCTGTCTTCGGGTCTTGAGATGCTCCTGCTTTCGTTTGGAAACCGCCATAGTTTGATACCAATGTATTTTTGCTCACAAAGAATTTAATATTTTCTACGTGAAGCATTACTGTTTCTTGGGCTTGGGCAAAATAACCAATGGTCAACAAAGAGGCGATTAATAATTTTTTTCTCATTGTTTTAAGTATTTAGAGTTGTGTTTATAATTTGCCAATAATCTTTTCCGTGCAAAGGTATAACTTTTTTATTATTAAATACAACATTTATTTAATTTTTCTGCATTTTTTTTCTTACGTCAATGTTATTTCCTTTTCTTCGCCTATTGAAAACATATAGTTTTCAAGCACTTTTTCGGTGGTTCCGCGCAATCCTCTCGCGCCTAATCCTTTTTCTACGGTTTCATCCACAATTTTTTCAACGGCGGCATCTGTGAACACCAATTTTATACCATCCATTCGGAAAAGTTCAACAAATTGATTGATGATTGAATTTTTCGGTTCTTTCATAATTCTTATCATCGCTTCTTTCGTCAGTTGGTCTAAATAGGTAATCACCGGAAATCTTCCCAAAAGTTCGGGAATCAAACCGAAACTTCGCAAATCCATAGCATTGATTTGTTTTAAAACATCTTCATCTTCGCCTATATTATCGTGTTTTTCAGTGCGAAAACCGATGGCGTGTTTGTTCAATCTTTTTTCTATAATTTGCTTGATGCCGTCAAAAGCACCGCCGGCGATGAACAAAATATTTTGCGTATTCACCTGAATGTATTTTTGGTCGGGGTGTTTTCTGCCTCCTTGCGGCGGAACATTCACGATGCTGCCTTCCAAAAGTTTCAACAAACCTTGTTGAACGCCCTCGCCGGAAACATCCCTCGTAATGCTGGGATTGTCGGATTTTCTCGCAATTTTATCAATTTCATCAATGAAAACAATTCCTTTTTCGGCTTTTTCCACATTGTAATCCGCCACCATCAGCAACCTCGAAAGAATGCTTTCCACATCTTCGCCGACGTAGCCTGCTTCCGTGAGAATCGTAGCATCCACAATGCAAAACGGAACGTTCAATTCTTTGGCGATGGTTTTGGCGAGCAGCGTTTTTCCGGTTCCGGTTTCGCCGATCATAATGATGTTGGATTTTTCTATTTCTACTTCTCGATTTTCGTCTCGAGCGTGGAGCAATCTTTTATAATGATTGTAAACCGCGATGGAAAGTTGCTTTTTCGCCTGATCTTGCCCGATAACATATTGGTCGAGAAATTTTTTAATTTCTTTGGGTTTTTTGATTTCGCTCACATTTTCTATCGGCGAATATCCGGCGTTTTTCGTGCTGTCTTTCAACATGCCATGAGCCTGTTCGATGCAGTTTTCGCAAATAAAACCGCTCTGTCCGGAAATCAACATCTGAACTTCATTTTTTTTTCTTCCGCAAAAGGAACATTCGTTCATACAATTTATAGTTATGTTTTTTTGTTTAAAGTTCAAAGTTTAACACTTTCTCGTTTTTCAAGACACTTCGACTTGTCATTCTGAGCCTGTCGAAGAATCAGTGTGACAAAATATGTCAGATTGAGCCTGTCGAAATCTTACATATTTTGTTTTTAAAAATCTGACGTTTCGACAGGTTCAACGTGACAAACGCGTGCAAAGTTCGTAAAAATTCAGGAATTAATAACGCCTTAATTAATAGTGCCTTTATTTATTAATGAAAAATTGAGTGTAAATTCAAGAGCCAAAAGCAAAACTACCCCAAAATTTTATCTCGAATTTCAAGGTATTCTTCCGTAGAAAATTTTAGTCTTTCGTTTTGAAAATTCAAATCGCCGATATTGGAAATCGGAACCAAATGAATGTGCGCGTGCGGAACTTCCAAACCGACTACCGCAACGGCAATTCTCTTTTCCGGATAAGTTTTCTGCAATTTTTTCGCGACTTTTTGTGCAAAACTCCACAAATTTTTGAAATCTTCATGTTCCAAATCGAAAATAAAATCGGTTTCCTTTTTCGGAATCACCAATGTATGTCCTTCCGCCAAAGGCATCACATCCAAAAACGAAAAATGTTTTTCGTCTTCCGCAATTTTATACGAAGGAATTTCGCCGTTTACGATTTTTGTAAAAATACTGCTCATTTGCTATCAATTCAAGGTTTAAGGTTCTATGTTTAGGGTTCTATCATAATTCGTAAAAAAAATCTATCGCCTTTAACTCTCCGAATCTGCGAAAATTTTTAAAGAAAAATTTGGTCGAGAAAAATTTTGCAAAAGGAGGCTCAAATGACAAAAATGATGATTTTTTTATTGAGTAAAACACATTTCGTTTTCTGTATTCAATATTTCCATCTCATATAATCGCTGACTTCGTCAACATCTTTCCACAATATTTTCAAAGTGTCTTTATCTATCGAAACTATTTTTCCCTCTTGAATAAAATCGTTGTAATAAATCTTGATTTTATCGCCGTTAAGTTCGTACGGCATGTTCCCGTCTCCATCGTAATCCACCACAAAGAATGATTTTTTTGTTAGGTCGAAAGTAGCGTGAGGTGCTTTAGTATCATTCGCGTTTACCCAAGTGTCAAACAGTAAAGAAGTGTCGAGTTCCGTTTTTACGGTTGAAACTTTTGGTCTGAAAATATTTTTAATTTCCGGATTGTCTGTATTGTAATCCGAAACCGTAAAATAATCTGATTGATTGGGATTCGCGAGTTCATTATAGCCGTGCTTATCACTATTGGATTGACAACCGACTAACATCAACGCGAATAATTTATTGTAAAAAGTATTCATATTTGTCCGTGGTTTCAACCCTTTCAGAGTTTGAAACTCTGAAAGGGTGTTTAGAATTTCAACAAAGATAATACAACGAATCCAAACGCAAGCAAATTAATAGATTGTTGAACCGCTTGTTGTACTTTTGTATCGGGTTGTATTCCTTTGCGAAAGTGATTAATACCAAATTAGATACGGCGATGGAGAGGTTTGTGTTTTGATGTCAAAATCTACACCCAAAAATAGATTTTCAAAACGGCGAAAATCATCACAATGCTTTTGCTGAAACAGATTGTTCTTCGGGAAAATCTTTTTAAATGAGTTCGGATGTTGAGGTTTTTTCTTTCGATGCGGTTGGTGGAAAATCGTTTTGTGGAGTGGAGTTTTTCGGGAATGAGGTATTGATAATTTCTTAATTTATCTGTGAAAATTTTTAAAGGTTTTGAATTTATCAAAGTTTTTACAACGGCTCTTAAAGTTCTGTTGGTTCGCCTGCCAATGTAGAAATTTGCGACTTGCCGGGTTTCTCTATCAATGGCATAAGCGAGCCAAAATGTGCGTTTCTTTTGCTTTACAAAAAAGCGGATTTCGTCGAGTTCATAAGATTTTCCGGATGATAAAACCGGACGTGGAATGTCTTTAGCGATTTTTATGATTCTTGAAAGCAGCGTGGTTGCGGAAATTTTAAGCACTCTGGCTGTGGAACGAATGCCCAGACCTTCTTTGGTAAATTGAATGATTTTTTCGTTGATGTTTGGTTTGTAGGCGTTGTGGGTGTAAAAATCTAAAAATCTTTTGTTACAGTTTTTGCAATAAAACTGCTGTTTGCGGGTTTTTGTATGTCCGTTTTTAATGATTTTTGCAGAATAGCAATGCGGACAGATTTTTGTATCACTAACTTTGATACACGAAAAATGATTATCAAACATTTAGGGGTGAAATTTTTCACAAAAATAAGCAAGAGCAGGGATTGTCTGCTCTTGTTTTTTGTTGAACGATATTTATTGATGTTGATTTACAATAATTTACGAATTTAAAATTCGGTATCACTATTGGAACATTACCAGAATATTTCTACCAACACATCCGGAACACGAGTATTTTTGACTTCCATATCTTTTGTTTTTTGGCTTGAAAAGTAAGCAAGAGCAAGGATTACTTGCTCTTGTTTTTTGTTGAACGATATTTATTGATGCTGATTTACAGTAATTTACGAATTTAAAATGCTTATCACTAACTTTGGAACATTACCATATTTCTAAAAATCTCAAGTAAATACGACAATTTTGTTATATCCCCAGAAGCTTTAAATTTACCATCTTTAACCGAATATCCATACCAATCCGTTTCGGAAAATTCGGTCAATGAATAATCAATTGATAAGTTCTCAAGAGGAGTGTCTTCTAAATCTATTTCTATATGCCAACCAGGGTTATCTATGGTTTTTATTTTGATTCCATACGAATGCTCCCAATCACCATCACAATGAGAAGCGAACCAATCTTCAATCCATTTTATGATTTCCATATTTACTTTTTATTTTGCTTTGGTATTTCCCACTCCTTTGCAGGTCTAACCCCTCCCTGTATTTTTTTTCCTTGAACGTGTGGAGTAGGAATATCTTCACCTGTTTGTTTATTTACATGCGGACTACCAGGGCTTCCATTAGGCTGTCCTCCATCATATCTCTTGGTGGGATTGAAATGTCCACTTTCGGTTTTCTCATAAGTTTCATACTTATAAATATCACCGTTATTATTTCTTTTAAAAGTAGTGTGGGAACCAACTGCTTCAGGATTAGGTTTTAATTTATTAGACATTCTTCCTCCACCACCCCTAGGGGTTAAAAGAACCGTAGTCGTAACTTCTACTGTAGTTTTTTCATTATCCTTGGCTACCGCATCTCGTCCTATGGTTTCAAAGATTCTTGAAGCCATCGTCCCATCTTCTCCATTTTTCCAATAATTTAAATCATCTGCCTCTTTTCCTGGCATCACTTCATAATTATAATCATAATTTGACGAAGGTAACATTGTTTTCCCGTCATAGCCAGGTGTTGGATTTACATTTCCCAAAGAAGCATATCTGCAATCTCCACATAAAAAACCCATGAATTTACCATTATCCATATACCAAGTTCCACCTTTATAAACAAAATCACCATCATTATCTTTCCACGTTTGCCCCTCATATCCATTCTCTGGGGGCCAAACCTCTCTTCCATCCGGATCAATCAGCATCACCGGATTATTTGCTGTATAAACATACGGCGAGAAGTTCGGATACTTTTCTTTTAGCGGATCCACACTTAACCAAATACTCGTTCTCGGATCATAATACCTTGCACCATAATAATAAAGTCCTGTGCTTTCATCCAATTCCTTACCGTTGTATTTATACACATTATCATAATCACCGCTTGTTTGTTCCATCAGCATTTCGCCAAACGGCATATATTCGTACCAATTTGTGGCGGCACCATTTTGGTTGGTTATTTTAAAGAACTTCTATTTCTTGTAAAGATACATTTTTATTTTTTTTCTTTTGTAATGCTGATGAATAAAGGAAACCAACACGTTTGGAACATGACCACATTACCATTACCAACTAATTATGTAAATACTTCTGCTATATTCTCCCTTAAATTCTTCATCCTGTTTAAAAAAGACTTTATAAGAGTAGTCATTACTTAGACTTTCTAAAAAAATCAACTCTTTAATTGTTTCTTCATAATTTTCTTCACCATTAGGAAAAAGATAAAATGAAGGTGGGGTTAAATCAAATAATGTCTTTATTTTATCCCATGTTAATTGCTTAATATCAGTCTCTGTATCAGAATAAGATAAGGGAATTACTAAAAGACATCTATACAAATCAGGTTTAATCAAACTAAGGATAATTTCATAAATAAAAAATGAACCTTTAATCCAATTTACCTTCTGTCTAAATTCGGTATCAATTTCATCTATATGTAAGTCTTGATATTTTTTCCATGATTTATTCCTAATTGAATTATCAACCCAATCTGACAAGAACTTTTTATATTGTTCCTTTTTACTTAGGTATTGTCCATCCATTTTCTTGTAGGAATTTAATTTCTTTGTTTGTTAGCACTTTGCTACCATGTTTCCATGTACCGTCAATATTTAGAGCAGCTCCATTGTCAAAATGAACATGATTTATCTCACCTTTAACTTTCCCTAAATCAAACCTTAAGATTGATTTGGGTGCTTTTCCTATTTTCACCAGTTTATTAAGCTGGTTCATGCTCTTACCTACCGTCTTAACAGCAATATTTTCTAATCCGCTTTCTCCCACAAGAACAAAAGGAGCAGCTATTAAATCACCGGTCAATCCTGCATCTTCATTTAATAAATTATTGTACTTTTCATAATAATCCGGATCTTCTGCTCTACCAAAAAGCCTTGCCAATGGACTTGCTCCGGTAAATTCTCCGACATTAATGATTCCTTTTGCGATAGGAATAAATGTTTTATTCGCTTCACTAAAGGCGTTATTTATCATTGTTTGCTCAGACTGCTTAAAGCCTTCTTCGTAAGCCTCTCCGTTTCCCAAATAAACAACATGACCTACAAATACTCTATTTTTTTTACTCACTTCTGCGCCGGGTAGAACAGTCTTTATTTGAGCACCTTTTTCATCACCACCCAAAAGGTTACTAAACCAATTAGTAATTTTAGTCCACCATTTCGGAGGACTTCCTTTGCTATCTTCCCCCATCATCCCTGTCGGGTCTATAAATCTCATCGGATTATTGAAAGTATAAGCGTAAGGATTATAGGCTGGTGTTTGTTCCGCCAGCGGATCCACACTCAACCAAATACTCGTCCTCGGATCATAATACCTCGCTCCGTAATAGTAAAGCCCCGTACTTTCATCCAATTCCTTTCCGTTGTATTTATACACATTATCGTAATCTCCGGAAGTTTGTTCCATCAGCATTTCGCCAAACGGCATATATTCGTACCAATTGGTGGCGGTGCCGTTTTGGTTGGTAATCGTGCTGCTGCTACCCAAATGGTCGGGGTGTATTTTATTTTAAAGAACTTCTATTTCTTGTAAAGATACATTTTTATTTTTTTATTTTCTTACCGCCACACGAAAGATTCGTGCGGCGGGGCAATATGTTTGAAATATTACCCTTTACCTCTACTTCTTAGGCTAATATCATATTTTAAAGGGTAATCGTGGTGTGACTGGTCATAATAGTTTATTCGAATAAAAAATTCTTTATTAAAATCAAGTATAAACGTATGGTTACTATCTTGTCTAGCTATCTTTAATGATTTTTTTATTGCCTCTTTAGTATATACAAGGAACATTCCGCAATATTCATAATCATCGGTAAAGATATATGATTTTGATGTATCATCGGTTCCCATATAGACATTTGTTAATAATTCTGATTTCAAGAAACTATCCGCAGATTCAATCATTTCGTCTTGACTTATTGTACAGTTGATATTATTCAATATATTTTCGCTGTATTCTAAATTAATAAATATAGCTCCATTGAAATCTGCAAAAAGACTTTTATAATGTTCAGATTTCAGTTTACCTATTCTTAACCTTTTTAAAAACTCCAATCTACTGTCCATAATGAACTTTGGTTTTGGGTTTTCCTATCTGTGGTTTATTATTACTACCGCTCCTATTTAAACCATCTGGACGATTAGGGTCTTTTTTTGTTGGTCCGGCTTCCCAATGAGGCTGTCCTTCGTGGTTTGCATCATTTTTTGCATCTTGAACAGTATGCTTTTTATCTCTCGTTAAAAACACTTTATCTTTAGATTTTGTTGCTTTATCTGGAATTAATGGCTGACTTGTGGGTATTTTTGCTTTACGCATAGCCTTTACAATATGTGGGGGAGTATAAAATCGTTATTTTCGATTTGTCCGCTGTAATATAATTCTTCTCCTTTTTTTGTCGCACTTACCGTAATCCATTGATGATTTTTATCGGGATTTTCCCAAGATGATGTTTCCATTAATAATTTTAGTGCTTTGTCTTTTGGAATTTCTGTATAATTATTCGGATTTTTCCAACTCTCATAAAAAAAAGTAACATAACCATTTTCCAAATAAAATAATAATACTTTTTTGGCAACAGTTAAATTATCATCATATCTTTCGTTAATATCATTATAAATATCGGGCAAAAGATGCATTAACATAGTATAATCTTCAATTGTATTCCATAATACATATTTAAATATTTTTCTTTCCGTCTTCATTACCTTCCTATATTTAAAACCGGATTCCCCTGTAATGGTATTCTTTCTATATAAGAACCACTCTGATTAATTTTAATATATGGACCACTATGTAGCACATCCCTTGAAGCAGGATTTCCATATTCCAATAGTATACTACTACTTCCTTTTGTTGCTGGATCAATAAATTTAAAACCTTCACCTTTGTTTAAACCGCCAACATAAGAAAAATTTGTAGGAATCATACTTGCGGCTTGTCCCATAGAAATTCCACCTGATGAAAAAGAAGTTTGTACTCCTAATCCTCCCAATCCATCGCTTGCACTAAATCCTGTTGTTGACCAAGAAAGTCCCGAAGATAATCCAAGTTTTCCTAAAGCAAATTCCGTTGTTATTCCCGCTGTTCCACCTTGTAAACCATACAATCCGGCAACAGCTAATTGTCCTGAAGGAGTGGACATCGCATATTCCGGTGAATTTGAGTTGGGAGTTGCTCTAATATAAGAACCATCACTTGGAACACCGAAAGCCATATAACTCATCATTGGTCCATTTTCTCCTGCTTGTATTAAAGGGTCTAAATTGTTCATTATTCCCAATTCTCCCAATAAAAAATTATTGGTATAAGAGCCGTTAGAATACAATGCAGTTGTTGAACCGTCTTGCGTTGTATAAGTGCCTGATTTTCCTAAATAGGTTTCATTTCCTCCGGCTGTTGCCTGACTTGTTGCTTTATCATTCCAGTAAATGCTATTAGTTTTAAAGTTATAAACCCAATCATTCGGTTTTTTCGTATCTTCCGTAGCCATCCCTGTCGGGTCTATGAAAATTATAGGATTATTCATCGTATACACATACGCCCCCACATTAGGATATTTCTCCGCCAGCGGATCCACACTCAACCAAATACTCGTCCTCGGGTCATAATACCTTGCCCCGTAATAGTAAAGCCCCGTACTTTCGTCCAATTCTTTTCCGTTGTATTTGTAAACATTATCATAATCACCGCTTGTTAGTTCCATCAACATTTCTCCAAAAGGCATGTATTCGTACCAATTGGTGGCGGCGCCGTTTTGGTTGGTAATGGTAGAAGAACTTCCCAAATGGTCGGGATGTACCCAGTAAGTTTGGTATTTCAACTGTTCCGTGGGTTGGTTTATCATGCAATTGTCTAATTGGAACGCGTGCCAAAACTCGCAAACTTTGCCGTTGTTTAGGGCAATTATATAGCCATTCATCAACTTATCTACGCATATTTGGTTATTCTCGTTTTTAAATATTTCTACTTGTTTCAGCACGGCTTCGCTGCACATTTGTTCTGTTTCTAATGTATTGCCCGCATTTCCGGCGCTTTGGCTTCCCCAATCTATCGGCGGGTTTCCTGCGGCGGCGGCAAGTTGGTTTGCCTCGGTTTTTAGGGCGTTGGCAAGTGCAGTAAGTTCGGAACTTCCGGTAAATTCAAAACCGTGGGTGGGGATGCCGCCCGGAGGGCGGTACTTTAAAGGGTTTATATGAAAGCCGAGATTAAACATTTTGTTCTAACAAATATACATTTTATAAAGAATATTTCTACCAACACATCAGGAACACGAATAATTTTTGACTTCCATATCTTTTGTTTTTTGGTTTAAAAATAAGCAAGAGCAAGGATTGCCTGCTCTTGTTTTTTGTTGAACGATATTTATTGATGTTGATTTACAATAATTTACGAATTTAAAAATGCTTATCACTAACTTTGGAACATTACCACTTCTATTTTCTGTAAAGATACGGTTTTGTTTTTTCTTTTGTAATGCCGATGAATAAAGTAAACCAATGGGTTTGGAACATTACCAGCATTACCTATAATTTCTTCCCATATCTATCTGTGGCGTATGGATATCTGATATCCACTGTTATCACGTTAAAGTTTTTCTTGTAATAGTAATAATATCCTCTTTTTTCTGTAAATAAACTATCATTTTCTTGCTCATTATCCTTATAATTATAAATCATATTATTTGGGGAAGAATTTATAAATTGGCATTCAGCACCCCCATCCACAATAATTTTACCATCGTAGTAAATAATACCAACATAACTAACATTACTTGTTTTAACATAATTATCCGGCACGGTAATTCCATAATATTTTCCGGGTATTATGTAGCAGATATCTCCCCATCTTTTCCAAACCGTAACATATTTATCATCTGATAAAGCATAAAAATGTCTTTTCTGCTCTATACCAAAACACAAGAGAATAAAAACTCCAAAGATGATTAAAATTTTTCTCATACGAATTGATTATCTCGGTGGAAAAGGAGAGTTCGGCGGATTAATTGAATATTTAAAGGGATGTGTTTTTGTTATAATTTCTTCCCGTATCTATCCGTGGCATACGGCTCTCTTATGGAAACAAATATCTGAATAACATTTATCTTGTAATCGTAAGCATCGCTTCTACCCCATCCTCCTTTAAGGAACAAACTATCATTTTTTTGTTTATTGTCCATATAATTATAAATCTTATTGTTCTTTGAAGAACCTATAGTTTCACATTCGAGTAACCCTTTTACAATAATCTTATTATCAAAATAAATAACATCAAGATAATTGCCATTACTTGTTTTAACATAATTATCAGGTGCCGTAATACCATAATATTTTCCGGGTACTATGTAGCAGACATCATTCAATCTCTTCCAAATAGTGATATATTGGTCATTTGACAAGAGATAAAAGGCTCTTCGTTGGTCTAAGTAGCCCAATAGCAAAACAATAAAAGATATGGGAATGATTATAATCTTAAATAATTTTTTCATATCAAACAAAATTTATAATTATCTTGGTGGAAAAGGAGAGTTCGGCGGATTAATTGAATATTTAAAGGGATGTGTTTTTGCATAGTTTTGTATGCCCGCTGTATAGCCCATTCTTTGGGCTTGTTGAGTAGGCTGTGCCTCTATTCTTAAACGCCCCTTTTGCCAAGACTCCAATCCATCAAATCCCATTCTCGCCTGTGCCCAAGTCAAACCATTACTTCCGGCAACATAACCTGCCGCCACATTTCCTATATCTCGTGCAGATGCAAAAGTAGTGGTGCCATTAGTACCCTCTGAAATACCATCAACCCCTCGAAACAACATCCCTCTGTATAAATTCGTTTGTTTCTCACCTCCTCTTTTTTTGAAATCATATGTTTGCCCCCCATAACCATTTGCTACATACTCTGCTAATCCTAAATCCTTATTTCCAATAATTTCATTGTTTAGGAAATCAATGCCGCTTGTGTCCCTTGGATTTATTATTGTCCCTTTAACAGCCTTTCCATTATCATCAAAGAAAGAGTGCGTTGTTAAAGACTGTCCAATAACTTCTCCTGTTCTTTTTCCGTTGCCATTAACAACATAAATAGTCCTGTCCCCATCATTTGCATTGCCTCCAACTACAGTATAGGTTCCATCTTTATTTTTAGTGACGTGAGTGCTTACTCCCTCCATTCCTGTTGGATCCACAAATTTTATCGGATTATTCATCGTATAAACATACGCCCCTATATTCGGGTATTTCTCCGCCAGCGGATCCACAGACAACCAAATACTTGTCCTTGGGTCGTAGTATCTCGCTCCGTAATAGTATAATCCCGTGCTTTCATCCAATTCCTTACCGTTGTATTTATACACATTATCATAATCTCCGCTTGTTTGTTCCATCAGCATTTCACCAAACGGCATATATTCGTACCAATTTGTGGCGGTACCGTTTTGGTTGGTAATCGTGCTGCTGCTTCCCAAGTGGTCGGGGTGTATTTTATTTTAAAGAACTTCTATTTCTTGTAAAGATACATTTTTATTTTTTTCTTTTGTAATGCTGATGGTTAAAGGAAACCTATTCCAAATAAGTGAAAAGTTTATCACTTATCTTGAAAACATATTCTGTTGATAATAGCCAATTAACATCTTCAATTACCTCTTTACTAATTTCATCATATTCTACTAAATATCCAACATTTTCTATTGTTTGAATAAATCTTACTTTCATATCTAATTCATCTAATCCCTTTTCTATTATATATGGAACTTCATTTATTCTATCACTTATAACTAATATATTTCCCCAAGCCCCAAGATATTCTTCGGAAGTTTCACCATCTAACTCAATCAAATCATTGAATTTTTTACCTTCTTTTGCTTGTATATCAACCAATGCAATCCATACATTTCTATACATCATTTTAGTTTCTTTTTGTAGATCTATTTTCATAATGCACATTATCTTTACCTTTCAATTTTTTTCCATCTCTTGTAGAATGATAATGTGTTTTTTGTCCTTTATCACTTGAATGTTTCACAGGTGCTGTATTTGATTTTTTATTATTTCTCGCGGCATCATTAGCCTGTTTATTATTTGATTTCGATGCAGTATGAACTTTTGGTTTACCAGAAGGACCTAATTGTGATTTAGGTATGCCTTTTTCGGCGGCTTCTTCTAAATTTTTTATTTTTTCAGGGGTTAATTTTTTCAGTGTTTTAGCATCTTTAACACCATCAATTGCTTTCTCAATAGTTTTTAGATATTTCGGAAGTTTTGCAAGTTTTGCGGCATCTCCTATCCCTTCAACAATACCTAAACCGCTTATAATTGATCCAAAGTAATCTCCATCATTCCATTGGATTCCGGCACTTAAAGCATCTGCAACGCCCGAAGGATCAAAAATACCTGCAATATCTAACGCCGTAGTTAAGATGTCATTTCCTCCCAACGTGTAGTTTCCTCCAAAATCAATACCCAAACCACTTGCATTTACATCAATATCAATAAGATTAGTTTTTACGGTAACACTAGAATTATTTTTACCTCGTATTATAATGTCTGTTGGTGCAAGTCCATCCGGATCAATCAGCATCACCGGATTATTCATCGTGTACACATACGCCCCCACATTCGGATATTTCTCCGCCAAAGGATCCACAGAAAGCCATATTGAAGTTCTCGGGTCGTAGTACCTCGCACCGTAGTAATACAAACCTGTAGATTCGTCTAACTCTTTTCCATTGTATTTATACACATTATCATAATCCCCACTCGTCTGTTCCATCAGCATTTCACCAAACGGCATATATTCGTACCAATTCGTGGCATTTCCTGTAGAATTAGTAATTACACTACTGCTACCTAAATGGTCGGGGTGCACCCAATAAGTTTGGTAAGGCAGTTGTTCTGTGGGTTGGTTTATCATGCAATCATCCAATTGGAAGGTGTGCCAGAACTCGCAGATTTTATGGCAATTATTTTAAAGAACTTCTATTTCTTGTAAAGATACTTTTTATTTTTGTTTTTTTTACCGCCACACGAAAGGATTCGTGCGGCAGCGGGGAATAATAAATGTTTCCTAATGGAGCAAAATAAATAAACTCATTGCAATTTATATTTTGATAGACCAACAATGGACAATCATCATACACTTCTAAGAAACTGAAAACATTTTTTAGAAATGTTTCATAGTCTGTTTTTATAACAGTTTTTTTATTAATACAAAAAAAAACAATACTATCCAAAGACCAACTTGTCTTGGAATGAAGAAAGTTAATAAGTCCTGATTGATTGTGATTATCATAATACTCCAACCAATGACCAATATGTATCGAATTTTTTATTATGGGGTTTTTATCTAACAATTTATAAAAATTATCTTCCCTATCGTCAATATTCGATATCCAAAATTTTGAGGCATCCTCGATAGATAATAAATCTATTTTTTCTGTATCTTTCTCAAAATACTCTTTATACACAGAATGTTTTATATTAGTTTGCATTAATTCGGTTTTTTATAAAATATATGCCCTGAAGACTTTCCATCTTTCCATTTTATATGTTGTTTATTATTTCCAACTTTTATCTCTCTTTGATTTTTATTATTATGGACTTCATATCCTTTTTTGTATAGCTTATCTGTATAATTTTTATATCTATTCATCTTTCCTTTGGCTTCTTCTAATAATTTTTTTGCATCCGCTGCTGTTTCCGTGAGAAAATTAGATTTTTTACTATTTCTAATTTTTTCTACAGCATTTTTCCATTCTTTTGTTCCTTGTTTAATTAGTCAATCCTTAAAAACCACATAAACTACTCAGAATCAATAAAATAAGTTGAAAAATATTTGGTTATTTTTGCCGGATTTTGTATCTTTACGGTATAAAAAGTGGCAATTATG
>JAITMJ010000076.1 GCA_031277475.1 Flavobacteriaceae bacterium | reverse complement strand
AAACGTATTAAGAGAACACAAGCCCTTGCTAAATAAAATGCCTTTGCGTTTTCGAAAAATTTGGATAAAAGTATGGCGAACCTTTAGCGTAAAAAAAGACGATGGATTAACATTTTTTAGTGCGTTTGACCTGAAGTGCTACTAACTTTTTGGAAATCTGTTTGGTTTGAAAATTGGCTGATACAGATTATCGCTGATTTTTAATTAGAACGTTGTATCTATTAGACACTCTATTCTTTAACTTAAGACCTCAATCAAAATATTCCACAAATTTTGGTTGTAGCGGCGAAAAAAATTAATGTGTCCGATTTTGCCGTGTTCCGATTCGGAAATTTTTACTTCTCGGATTTCGGGTTTCAAATTGGGATAAGTTTCTTTCAGCAACGTTTCGATGCCTTTTTGTGTAACCCAAGGATCATCTTCCATATTTAAAATCAAAACATTTTGCGTAAGTGTTTTAGAAAAATCAGGAACAGATTCTAAAAGTTTGTTGGTGGATTTTTTATTTAAAATTAAAGTTCGCCAATCACGGGCACAGCCTTTCGGAAGATTTTCACCCAAACCAAACCATTCTGCCGGAAAATATCCTAAAAGCAAATTGAACAAAGGCAATAAAATTCCAAAACCGAAGATGCCTTCCAGTTTGGTTTTCAGGCGAAGATTTCCGATGTACGCCTTTTGTGTAGCTGCAAATATGAATTTTTCAAATATTTTGGAATCTTCATTCATCCCCAAAATCAGAGCACCGATAGAATGTCCGAGGCAATATTTTCGAAAATTGGGATAATTTTCTTTAATAAAATTCGTCATTGCTTTAAAATCAAGGCGCCCCCAAATCCGCATATCGGCTTTGAATTTTTTTAATTTTTTCGGCTTTGATTCCCCGATTCCTCTGTAATCATAAGTGATTACCGTAAAACCTTTTTCCGAAAAAAAATGGGCAAACGAAAAATAAATTTGTTGTTTCACACCTGTCGCCGAATTGATTAAAAGTATTTTTCCGTTGGAATTTTCGGGTTCAAACAAATGTGCGGAAATCGGATAATGGTCTTCGGTAAGTATTTCTACGGATTTCATTTTTGAGTTTTGGGTTGCAAAATTACGAATTGTTAAAAATCAAAAAAATCAGTGATTATCAATTATTTATGAATCGGCACATTTTCAAATTCTCATGTCTTTGCTTTTGATTCTATTATTCTTAATTTAGCATTATGAAAATATATACAAAAACCGGCGATAAAGGCGAAACGGGACTTTACGGCGGAACTCGAATTTCCAAAGCGAGCGCAAGAGTGGAAAGTTACGGAAACATTGATGAACTCAATTCTTTTATCGGAGTTGCGAAGGCTCATATTGATGATGAGAACGTTTTAAAACAACTCAAAAAAATACAATTTGATTTGTTTACCGCAGGTTCCGAAGCGGCAACACCACAAGATAAATTGCTTTTGGCAAACGGAAAACCCAGGCTTCCAATCACCATTTCCGAAGAGGAAATTTCCGAATTGGAAAAATATATCGATTTAATGGAAGAAAAATTGGACCCATTGCAATTTTTCATACTTCCGGGCGGCGGAAAAGCGGCGACTTTTTTGCACGTTGCCAGAACCGTTTGTCGACGTGCGGAACGCAGTTTGGTTTTTTTGAACGACACCGAAAACATTCGTCCCGAATTGATAAAATATCTCAATAGGCTTTCCGATTATCTCTTTGTGCTGGCGAGATTTGTTTCAAAAATCAATGGTGAAACCGAAGAATATTGGAATCCGGAAGAAAAAGCAAGAAAAGAAAATTGACCTAATCCCTTTTACAAATAGTATAGTCGCTTTATGTTTTTTGCAATTCATCAAAGATGAATCTTTGCGAAACTTAAGAATGATAAAAAATTAAAAAACCTTTTGCGTTCTTAGTGTTAAAAAAATGTTTAAACGCAACGAACGCAATGATTTATAACAATGAAAATATATTTTTTTTAAGTTTCACAAAGGCAAATCAATGATTTTTCAATAAGGACGAAAAGAAAGTTGGGTGTGTAGAATATCGATCAATGAATATTAGTAAAAATTAAAAATAATTTAAAATGACTGAAAACGAAATATCAAAAATAATAGTCGATGCAGGTTTAAAAATTCACAGAAAATTAGGAATGGGTTTGTATGAAACCGTATATGAGCAATGTTTAGAATATGAATTGAAAAACAGAGGTTTGCATGTAGAAAGACAGAAAAATCTTCCGATAATTTATGAGAATTTAAAGGTAGAAAACGCATTCAGAATTGACTTATTGATTGAGAATAAAGTAGTTGTAGAGGTTAAGGCAACGGAGGAACTCACAAAGTTTCATTCGGCGCAAACGCTAAACTACTTAAAATTGGGAAAATATAAACTTGGAATGTTATTGAATTTTAATTCAAAACTATTCAAAAACGGAATAAAAAGAATCGCAAATGGAGTAGAAGATTAGTTGCTTTATGTTTTTTGCAATTCATCAAAGATGAATCTTTGCGAAACTCAAAAAAGGATAAAAAATTAAAAAACTTTTTGCGTGCTTAGCGTTAAAAAAAAGTTTAAAACGCAACGAACGCAATGATTTATGACAATGGAAATATTTTTTTTAAGTTTCACAAAGGCAAATCAATGATTTTTCAATAAGGACGAAAAGAAAGTTGGGTGTGTAGAATATCGATCAATAAATATTAAATAAAAAAAATAATGATGAACAACAAGGTTTTTAATTTTTCCGTTATCATAATATTTACAGCGATTTTTTCGTATTTCAATTTTCAAAACCGTGAATACGATTGGGATATGCCCGGATATTTGGGCTGTCTTTTTGAAACCGAATATCGCGGAAACATCGAAAAAATTCATCAAAAAACCTATTCTTCCATAGAAAAGGAAGCACCGGAAAAGGCTTTTCAAAAAATTCAGGGAAAAATATTTGATAATAAAGCCACTTCAAAATTCTACGAATCTCCCTCTGCTTTTTATGAGCAATTGCCCTATTACAAAATAAAACCCGCCTATAATTTTCTGATTTTTATGTTTTATAAATCGGGATTTTCTCCGCCGCTATCCGTTTTACTTCCAAATATTTTCACCTATTTTTTATCGGGAATTTTATTGTTTCTGATTTTTTCCGAAATTTTCCCAAAGCGAAATTTTGTGGCAGCATTATTTTCCATTTGTATCTTGATTTTCCCGCCGTTTCGATATCTTTCCACCATCGCTTCACCAGATATGCTCGCCCTGTTTTTTATGTTTTTATTTATATTTTCGGTCATAAAAAAATCTCCGCTGTTTTTTCAATTTCTCGCTTTGCTGGGTTTGATTTTGGCAAGACCCGATTATATTGTTTTCGTTTTGAGTTATTTCGGGATTTATTTTTTATATAATTTATTCAAAACCAAAAAGATAGATTGGAAGCCGATGATATTTTTAATAATTTCCGGAGGAATTTATATGGCGGTTTTGAAAATTTATAATTATCCCGGTTGGGACGATGTTTTCTATGACAGTTTTATAAAAAGAAGACCTATACTTTCTCAAGAATCTCCCGATTTCACAATGAAAGAGTATATTGAAATCATTCTAAAAAACATCATTAATTTTAAGAAAATTACGCTCTCGGGTCTATTATTTTCGGGAATTTGTTTTTATTTCAGCAAAAATATTTGGGCTAAAATTTTCACGATTTTTTTATTGCTGAATATTTATTTGAAATTTATTTTTTTTCCGGCATCCGGAGAATATCGTTTCTTTTTGGGATATCTGATTTTGCTTTTTATATGGATGCTTTACCAAATTTTTAAGAAATTTTCAAAAGAAGAATTAAAATGACACCTAAACCCGAAACTCGAACCCCGATACTCGCATCCCGAAACGTTGTCAGGCTGAGCACAGACGAAAAGTCTGCGAACGAAGTTCACGAAGCCTCAAAAGTTCTTCTGTTCATCAACGGAACGCCGCCGAAAAACTTTCCCGATTTGGAAAATTATGCGCTGATTGCTTGCACAGACGGGGCTTTTCGGTATTTAAAATCCCAAAAATTTCCGATGAAAAAATTGGATTTCGTTTCCGGAGATTTTGATTCGCAGTCGGAGAAATTGCTTTTAAAAGCGAAACAAAATGCCGATTTTGAAATCATCCAAACGCCCAATCAAGATAAAACCGATTTTGAAAAATCTTTGGAAATCATCTTAAATAAAGGATTTCGGGAAGTAGATGTTTTCGGAGGAAGCGGCAAAGAAATGGATCATTTTCTGGGAAATATTTCTGCGGCTTTTAAATTTAAAAACGATTTAAACATTAAATTTTATGATGATTTTTCCGAATATTTTTTCATTCCGAAACATTTTAAAACCCAAAACGCAAAAGGAAAAACCATTTCGCTTTATCCTTTTCCCGATGCAAAAAACATCACTACAAAAGGTTTGAAATGGGCTTTAAATAAGGAAAATCTTTCCCTTGCCTCACGAATCGGAACTCGGAATATCGCAGTCGAAAATGAAATTTCCATACAATATGAAACCGGAGATTTGCTGATTTTTATCGGCTCCATTCAACAATTGAAAAATTGAAAAAAACTGAAAATTAAAAAGTGTGCGTCTTTCCATCAAATCATTCACTTTTTTGTGCGCGTTTCGGATTATGGTTTCATCGTTTTTATGCAAAGTTGGACAAATTCATAGAAATTTTTATGCTTGTTTTTAGAAAGAATACGATTTCTGATAAAAAAACTATCTTTGCACCTATAATTTAAATTTAATAAATATGAGAAAAATTTTATTTTCTATTGTGGCTGTTGGATTTGCTACGAGTGCATTTTCACAGAGTATTATGACGGATGACTTTGAAAGTTATACCGTAGGAAACTTAAATTCCCAAGGAGGCTGGGCAGTAGACGCAACACCGGGAGCAAATGCTAATATGGCGAAAATTGCAAATATTGATGCTACGCACGGAAAGTCATTACAAATGGCAAGTACTGCGGCTAATACCCAAGGGCTGTGGGTCTATAAAGAATTTAATTATGGGAATGCAGATCCGGATAATATGGTAGCTGTAGCAGAGCTTGATATGTACACGGGAAATAATGGTGCTGAAGTACAGTTCTATGAAGTGGTTGGAGACAACTATTATGTAATTTGGGATATCTATTTGGATAGTGTAAATGGCGCAATTCTTTTTGATCAAGCAGATTTTGATACGAGCGGCAGTGGCGAATTCTTAACCGGAAGCATTGCTAACAATACTTGGTATAAAGTAAAGGTAACTTATAATATAGAAGAAGGAACGATATCCGTGGATATTGATGGTACAACATACGGACCTTTTCAAAAGGAACTTGGTCATTATCCTACGGAAATTGATGTTGTAACTGCGGGGGTAAATAACAGTGGTTATGATAATATTGTCATCTCTGCTACCAGCGTATTGGCGGTTTCTGATGTTACAAAATCATCTGTAAATGTTTATCCGAATCCTACAAAAGATATCATTAATATCACTTCTGATAAAAAGGTATCAGATGTTGTGGTTTATGATTTATCAGGAAAATCCGTAAAAATTGTAAAAGCAACAACATCCGTAGATATTCAATCCCTTGAAAAAGGAATCTATATTGTAAAAATTAACTTTGCAGACGGCACTTCCGAAAGCAAAAAAATAATTAAAGAATAAATAGGTTTATTCGTACAAAAAAAGTTGTCATATTTTTGACAACTTTTTTTGTATAAAATAATTTAAAAACGAATGAGAAACTCAACTTCTAACAAAAGTTTCGGATACTTTTAAAAAAGAGTAGTCCGAATATTGGGTTTTTAGAGACATCCTTATATCAAAGAAATTGAGAAATCTCGGTTTGTAAGGACAAACCGAATCCTTTATAAAATCAACTTGAATTTTGTATTCGAAAAATTGCTATAATTTTCTCTCGACCGTTCGCGAAAAACCAAACTTTTTTAGCAATTTTGCATTCTTAAAACGGAAAATCAAAAATGAAAATAAAATATTCCGAACTCATTGACCAAACGCTTTATTTCCCGACCGAAGAATTCGGGGTGGAAGAAAACAATTTGAAGTTTCACGGCATCAATTTGATGGAAGTGGTCGAGAAATTCGGAACACCACTGAAATTTAATTATCTCCCGAAAATTTCTACCAATATTCAGCGCGCAAAAGCGTGGTTCAAAGAGGCTTTCGAGAAAAACGACTACAAAAAAAATTACCGATATTGCTATTGCACAAAATCCAGCCATTTCAAATTTGTTTTAGACGAGGCTTTGAAAAACGATATTTCCATAGAAACGTCTTCGGCGTATGATATGGACATCGTGAAAGTGCTTTACGATGAAGGAAAATTCGATAAAAATATCGAAGTGATTTGCAATGGTTTTAAAACCGACGATTATTTGGCAAAAATTGCAGAACTCATCAACAACGGCTTTGAAAACATTGTCCCGATTCTCGACAACTATCGAGAACTCGATAAACTCACCGAAAGTATTGACAGCACTTTCGACATCGGAATCCGAATCGCTTCCGAAGAAGAACCGAAATTTGAATTTTATACCTCGAGATTGGGAATCGGATATCGCGACATCATTCCGTATTACAGCCAAAAAATTGCGGAACATCCGAATGCAAGGCTGAAAATGCTGCATTTTTTCATCAATACCGGAATTAAAGACACCGCATATTATTGGAACGAACTCTACAAATGTTTGCGCGTGTATGCACGTTTGAAAAAAATTGCTCCCGAAGTGGATTGTTTGAATATCGGCGGTGGTTTTCCGATAAAAACTTCGCTGAATTTCGATTACGATTATCAATATATGGTGAACGAAATTGTGTTTCAAATAAAAAAATTCTGCGAAGAGGAAGGCGTGGAAGAACCTAATATTTATACGGAATTTGGCAGTTTTACAGTCGGCGAAAGCGGCGGACATTTGTATAAAATCATTTCCCAAAAACGCCAAAACGACAGAGAAAAATGGAATATGATAGATTCTTCTTTTATGACGACACTTCCCGATACTTGGGCGATTTCCAGACATTTTATCATGCTTCCGCTCAATCGTTGGGACGATACTTACGAGCGTGTTTTTCTTGGTGGATTGACCTGTGATTCAGACGATTACTACAATTCCGAACAACACACGAATGCGATTTATCTTCCGGTTTTCAACGATACCAAACCTTTGTACATCGGATTTTTTCACACCGGCGCATATCAAGAAACCATCGGCGGATACGGCGGTGTTCACCATTGTTTGATGCCGCAACCGAAACATATTTTAATCGACAAAGACGAAAACGGAAATTTCACCTACGAAGTTTTCCGCGAAGAACAAACACCGGAAGATGTTTTGAAACTTTTGGGGTATTGATAATGAAGTAATAAATAATTAGGTAATGAGATCAATTGAATATTGAAAAAGAATTTTATAAAGTACGCAGATGACACAGATTTTGTAGATTTACGCGGATAAAAGAAAATATTATTTTTTATAACAGCCTGATATTCAGATATATAAAATCGGAATTTATCCATACAATCGACGTTATCTACGTGTCAAATTACTTTTAAGACAGCCGCCTTGATTCTCATGTCTATTTACTAATTTTGCAAAAATTTCAAAACTTGGTAAGAATTGCGGAACATAATGATTGGGTGATTATCACTTTGTTGATTTGTATGTTCACCTATTCGCTGATGTTTATTTCGTTGCTTCGAGGCGTCCGGTTTTGGGATTTTTTTATGGAAAAATTCTCGGAGGCGAGTAATATTTTCCTGTCTTGGCTCATCGTTTCTACGGTTTTTTGCGTGGTTTTATCGGTTCTGGTTTCACAGTATGTCCCCATTGTTCCGAAAACCATTACCGATATTCGTTTCGGGGATTTTGAACTCAACAAATTCGGATATACATTTCTTTGTTTATCAATATTTTATCTTTTTAAAGTCGGATTGAGTTATATATTTTATGCCGGCATCGGAAATGCAAGAAAATGGAGCCGTTTTTATTTTGTGAACACCAAATTTTATTTTGGATTTTCTGTGGCACTGATGATTTTGTGCATCGTTCATTATTATTTTGAAATTGACAAAAGAGAGGCGTTTAAAATTTATTTCTATTCATTTTCCCTAATTTTCGTGTTTAAACAGTTTTTTAGCCTCTTTAATGTGAACAAAATTCTCCCCGAAAAATGGTATTATAAAATTTTGTATATTTGCACCCTCCAAATTGCACCGTTTTTTGCACTCTGGAAACTTTTGTTTTTTAGTAATTTTTAAAGAATGAAAATTAAATCTATATTGGTCTCTCAGCCTGCACCCAACGAATATTCTCCATATTTGGAAATGGCAAAAAAAGAAAAAATTCGGATAGATTTTCGTCCGTTTATTCATGTGGAAGGTGTGGAAGCAAAAGAGCTGAGAACTCAAAAAATCGATCTTTCGCATTATAATGGGGTAATTATGACGAGTAAAAATGCGGTGGATCATTATTTCCGATTGGCGGAAGAAATGCGTTTTCCGGTTCCGGGTTCCATGCGATATGTTTGCCAATCCGAAGCCATCGCCAATTATCTTCAAAAACATGTGGTCTACAGAAAACGAAAGATTGGTTTCGGTGAAAAAAATCTTGAAGATATATTGCCCGTTTTCAAAAAATATCCGGACGAAAAATACCTTGTGCCGTGTTCGGATGTTTCCAGCCCCGAAATTTCAAAAATTTTAGACGAAGCAGGTATTGACTGGACGAGAGCCGTGATGTACAGAACTGTTTTTTCCGATATTTCCGATATTCAAATTAAAGATTACGATATGCTGGTATTTTTCAGTCCGCAAGGTGTTCGTTCTTTGATGGCGAATTTTCAAGATTTCAAACAGGGCGACACCAAAATCAGCGTTTTCGGAAATTCCACCAATCAAGCGGCGGAAGAAATCGGATTGCGAGTGGATGTAATGGCACCGACCAAAGAAACGCCGTCTATGACGATGGCTATCGAAAAATACATCCGAAATCTAAACGGCGTTGGTAAATAATTGTGTATCAAACAATTATAAGATTGAAAAATACGGAAAAACTTTACAAAGCCCTTTCGGAAAGAATCCTCATCTTAGACGGAGCGATGGGAACCATGCTTCAACGCTACAAATTTTCGGAGGAAGATTATCGCGGCGAACGTTTTAAAAATTGGAAATTTCCGCTAAAAGGAAACAACGATTTGCTCTCTTTGACGCAGCCGAAAGCCATCGAAGAAGTCCACAGAAAATATTTGGAAGCGGGCGCAGACATCATCGAAACCAACACTTTTTCGGGAACCACGATTGCAATGGCGGATTACAAAATGGAAAGTTTGGTTTATGAACTGAACTTTGAATCGGCGAAAATTGCCCGAAAAATCTGCGATGAATTTACCAAAAAAAATCCCGAAAAACCAAGATTTGTAGCCGGCTCAATGGGACCAACCAACAAAACCGCTTCGCTTTCGCCGGATGTGAACGACCCCGCATTTCGTGCCGTTACTTTCGAGGAATTGAGAATCGCTTACAAACAGCAAGCAGAAGCACTTTTAGACGGTGGCGCGGATATTCTTTTGGTGGAAACCATTTTCGATACGCTGAATGCGAAAGCCGCACTTTTTGCCATTGACGAAATTCGGGAAGAACGAAAAATCCAAATTCCGATTATGGTTTCGGGAACCATTACGGACGCTTCCGGACGCACTTTGAGCGGACAAACCGCCGATGCGTTTTTGATTTCGATTTCGCATTTGGATTTGTTGAGCGTCGGTTTTAATTGTGCGCTCGGCGCAAAACAACTCACGCCTTATTTGGAAACTTTGGCGAATAATTCCGATTTTTATGTTTCCGCTTATCCAAACGCTGGTTTGCCCAATGCTTTCGGACAATACGACGAAACACCCGAACAAATGGCGGAACAAATTCGCGAATATTTGGAAAAAGGATTGATAAACATCATCGGCGGCTGTTGCGGAACCACACCCGAACACGTCAGAGCGATTGCAGATTTGGCGAGGAATTTTGGGGCGAGGAAAATTGAAGTTTAGGATTCTGTCCTGAAACAGCAGAACCATTTTACAGAAAGTACATTCAACAAACAAATTTTTCAGGATTTTGCTTGTAGTACTTTGTGAATTACTGTTTTTTGTCATTCGGAATTTTCAAATTTAAACAGACTCTTAATGTGTTTTGTCTTCGGTCAATAAAGCCATTCGATTTCTTTGTGAAAAAATTTTTGCAGTCCGTCTTTTTCCAATTCCACGTGTAAAAATCCGTTTTCGTCCACATTTTGGATGATTCCGTTCTGTTTTAAATCTTTGATTTTGAATGTGGTAACTTCATTTTTCAGAAAAAGATTGGCATTAAATTCACTCAAAATTTCCGAATTTGTTTTGGTTTTAAATAATTCTCGGTTTAAAAATTCGTGAAGTTGCTCCGCTACATTTTCAATCCGAAAACGCTTTCCGGTTTGTGATAACAGCGATCCGGCTTTCGGAAACCGCTCGAAATTTTCCTGCAAAACATTGATTCCGATTCCGATGATGAAATAATGAAAATTCCCGATTTTTCTTTTCTCAATTAAAATTCCCGACACTTTTTTTCGGTTTAAAATAATATCGTTAGGCCATTTTATTTTTGGAAAATCGGCGGTAAAATTTGCGATAAAATTCCTCAAAATCACGGCAACATAAAAATTAAGCATCACATCTGAAAATACGTTATCACTTTTAAAACCAAAAGAATACGCCAGATTTTCATCTTCAAAATTTTCCCACAAATTGCCGTATTGTCCGCGACCTCGCGTTTGATTCGCCGTAAAAACACCAATCTTTTCTTCAGAATTTTTCGCGATGAATTTTTCGATTTCATCGTTGGTAGAAGCACATTCGGCGATGGAAAAAAGCAGAGCCATTTTTCTTTAAACTAAAAGAACAAAGATAAAAGAAATCGAGAAATCTCGTTTTTAAGAACAAGACCGATTCCGATAAAAACAATAAAAACGACAGAGGCAAATCTAAGATTCGCCGATTCCTTAAAAAAATAAAAATTAAAGAGGCAATAAAGACAATCTGAAACCTTAAAACCCGCATCTCAAAAATCCACCGCTCGAAATAAAGAAAAAAACAATAAATTTGCAAACCCATATCAATTTTTGAATGAGCAAAAACAAAGACAGAGAAAATTTAATCAACAAAATAGTAGAGGCAATTCAGGACACAAAAGGTGAAGATATTATGATTTTCAACTTGTCGAAAATTGAAAACTCCGTAGCCGAAATTTTTATTATTTGCAGTGGAAATTCCAATACGCAAGTTTCGGCAATAGCAGGAAACATCGAAAAAAAAGTGCGAAACGAACTCAAAGAAAGACCTTGGCACGTGGAAGGCGCAGACAATGCGATGTGGATTTTGGTGGATTATGTTTCCGTGGTCGTGCACGTTTTCCAAAAACACATCCGCGAATACTACGACATCGAAGAACTTTGGGGCGATGCGCAGATTACAAAAATTGAAAACTGAAACCGAATTAAAAAATCAACAATAATTTTAAAGTAAACAAATGAAAAATAAAGGATTCAACTGGTTTTTCCCGATAATGATTATCGCAATTTTATTTCTTTTTGGTCCCGGTTTTTTTGGCGGTGAAAAACCAAAATCCGCTACGGAAGAAGAATTTTTTGAGCAAATGAAAGCGGGAAAAATTGAAAGCATTATCATTTATAAAGACGATGAAATCGCCGATGTTTTTTTAACGCAAGCCGCCAAAAACGAACTCGTGAAAAAACCGGCTCCGGAAAACAAACTCCCGTTTCCGTCATTCAAGACTTCCCCAAAAGAAGACTATTTCGTGGGATTGGCGAGCATTCAAACTTTCACCGAAGAATTTGATAAAATAAGAAAAGAAAATCCAAACATTACCACAAAAAGGGAATCCGAAAGCAGCAAAGATCCGATTTCAAAAGCGATAATTCCGATTTTGATTTGGGGCGGAATTTTCGTGCTGTTTTATTTTATTTTGTTCCGAAGAATGGCAGGTCCGAACGGACCGGGCGGCGGAATTTTTTCCATCGGGAAATCGCGCGCCAAATTGTTCGACGAAAAAGATAAAGTGCCGGTTACTTTCAAAGATGTCGCCGGTTTGGAAGGCGCAAAAGAGGAAGTTCAGGAAGTGGTGGATTTCTTAAAAAATTCAGAAAAATATACCAAACTCGGCGGTAAAATTCCGAAAGGCGTTCTTTTGGTCGGACCTCCCGGAACCGGAAAAACGTTGCTCGCAAAAGCCGTTGCCGGCGAAGCAAAAGTTCCTTTTTTCTCGCTTTCGGGTTCGGATTTCGTGGAAATGTTCGTCGGAGTCGGTGCTTCCCGCGTTCGAGATTTGTTTGCGCAAGCAAAATCAAAATCGCCGTCCATTATTTTTATTGATGAAATTGATGCGATTGGGCGAGCAAGAGGCGGAAGAGGTTTTGCAGGCGGAAATGATGAAAGAGAAAACACTCTGAATCAACTGCTTACGGAAATGGACGGTTTCGGAACCGATACAAACGTCATTGTGATGGCGGCAACCAACCGCGCCGATATTTTGGATAAAGCACTGATGAGAGCCGGACGTTTTGACCGCGCGATTTCTGTGGATTTGCCCGAACTTCACGAAAGAAAACAGATTTTTGACGTTCATCTCGAAAAAATAAAACTCGATCCGTCTGTGGACAGAGAATTTTTGGCAAAACAAACGCCCGGATTTTCCGGTGCCGACATCGCCAACGTTTGCAATGAAGCGGCTTTGATTGCGGCAAGAAACAACCACGAAATGGTTACAAAACAAGATTTTCTGGATGCGGTGGACAGAATTGTCGGCGGTTTGGAAAAGAAAAATAAAGCCATAAAACCTTCGGAAAAAAAGAGAGTTGCTTATCATGAAGCCGGTCACGCAACGGTTTCTTGGCTCGTGGAACACGCTGCTCCGCTGCTGAAAGTTACCATCGTTCCACGCGGAAGATCTTTGGGTGCCGCTTGGTATTTGCCGGAAGAACGATCGCTCACAACCACCGAACAAATGCTCGACGAAATGTGCGCTACTTTGGGAGGAAGAGCCGCCGAACAAGTGATTTTCAACAATATTTCCACCGGCGCGCTTTCGGATTTGGAACGCGTTACAAAACAAGCGCAAGCGATGGTTACGATTTACGGATTGAGCGAAAATATCGGGAATATTTCGTATTACGACAGTTCCGGACAAGCGGATTTCACGTTTTCAAAACCATATTCCGAAGAAACCGCTACAAAAATAGATGCGGAAATAAAAAACATTATCGAATATCAATATCAAAGAGCGGTTCAAATCCTTCAGGAAAATCGGGATAAATTGGAGGCTTTAGCGGGAAAACTTTTGGAAAAAGAAGTGATTTTCCGCGAAGATTTGGAAGAGATTTTCGGCAAACGCGCTTGGGATCCGGAATTGGTAGAAAAACCGGTAACCGCAACTGCGGAAGAAGAATCTCAACCAAAAAACGAAACGGAAGTTGCCGCTACGGAAAGCGTGAAACATTGAGGCACGTTGTGATAATTTTGACGAGATAAATCCCAAATCATAACCTTTCAGATGATCTTAGCCTGCCAGAAATCATGATATGGAAATTAGGGTTTAAGTTTCAGAAGTTCCAAATAAATACAATTCATCTTACATAAAAAATGGATTTAAACATAATTTTCACCAATCGCAGAACGGGAAATCACGATTCTACGGAGTCTTCCAGAACGGATTTTCAGCGGGATTTCGATCGCATTATTTTCTCGTCGGCATTCCGAAGATTGCAAAATAAAACGCAAGTTTTTCCGCTTCCCGGAAGTGTTTTTGTGCATAACAGATTGACACATTCTTTGGAAGTTTCGTCTGTCGGCAGAAGTTTGGGAAGCATCGCCGGAGAATTTATTTCAGAAAAATTTAAACAGGAACTCACCGAAAATTCTCGAAATTTTTATTTGCATAATCTCAGCAATGTGGTTGCTGCAGCATGTTTGTGCCACGATGTCGGAAATCCGGCTTTCGGACATTCCGGCGAAGATGCGATTGCGAGCTATTTTGAAAAAAACGAAACCGATTTAAAACCCAAATTCAGTGAAAAAGAATGGGCGGATTTGGTGAATTTTGAAGGAAATGCCAACGCCATTCGCGTGCTCACACATCAAAAACAAGGAAAAGACGAAGGTGGTATTCAGCTGACTTTCACTGCTTTAGCGAGTATTGCAAAATATCCGTGCGAAGCCGTTGCTAAAAAAAAAGGAGTTCTTCATCGTAAAAAATTCGGATTTTTTCAAAATGAAAAAGAAACGTTTCTCGGCATCGCAAAACATACGGCGATGATTGAAGAATCCGCAAATCCCGCAGTTTTCAAAAGACATCCTTTCGTTTGGTTGGTGGAAGCGGCAGACGATATTTGCTACAACATTATTGATATGGAAGATGCCCACAGATTGGGAATTGTTTCCACTTCGGATTGCGAAAATCTGTTTTTTGAACTCATAAAATCCGAAAATGAAAACACGAAAAGAGTGGAACAAAAATTGGTTTCTTTGACCGATGAAAACGAGAGAATTTCGTATTTGCGGGCGAAAGTCATCAATGCGCTCATCAACAAATCCATAGAAATCTACACCGAAAATTTCGATAAAATTTTAGACGGAACTCTGGACAAAGCCTTGCTCGATTTTTACAAAAATGAAAATCCCGCTTTGCAAGAAATCGAGCGTTTTTCCATAAAAGAAATCTATGGACACAAAGCTGTCGTAGAAATTGAAAACGCCGGTTACAACGTGATGTACGAACTTTTGAACCATTTTGTTCCGCCGATTTTAAAACCGAAAGATTGGCGAAAATCCTACGACAAAATGGCGTTGAAACTTTTGCCTAAACAATTTCTTTACGAAGAAGAATCGGATTACCGGAAAGTTTTGGGCGTTGTGGATTTCGTGTCGGGAATGACGGACAATTATGCCACCGATCTCTACCGAAAAATCAAAGGAATTGATATCGGGATGACGGTTTAATGTAACAATGTAACAATTCTTAAATTCATTTTAAATCCTTATTTTTGTACCGCTTTAAAAAATAATTGGGGAATTAGCTCATTTGGCTAGAGCGTTAGACTGGCAGTCTAAAGGCGACGGGTTCGATTCCCGTATTCTCCACAACACTCTCAATTTATTGAAAATCAATTATTTATAAATTACTGATTTTTAAAAAAGTAAAAAAGAGTAAATTTTTTAACGTTTTACTTCCCCAAGTGTTCACAAATTTATTTGTGAAATGAAAAATTTTGAAGTGCGAATTTATTCGCCGGAAAACCGAAATGAAAGGTGGTATGTGTATGTTTATAATACCGAAACTCAAAAGATTGTCCAAAAGTTCTATAAAGGGATTAATGTAGATTTAGACCTCCCAAATAGGCGTTTACGATGTGAGGTTTTAAAAGAATCTTTGGAACGTGAAATTAAAAACGGATGGAAGCCAAAAGAGAAAAAGAACGCTTTGCCGCAGCCGGAAGATTTAGGATTTAATATTATTCAGGCTTTTGATTTTGCGATTGAGATTATGAAAGCAAAACTCGCAAAAAAAACTATTCAGGATTATGCTTCTGTTTATGGTTTTTTAAAAACCGAAATCATTGCAATGAGGTGGCAGTATTTTGATATAAAAGAGTTTGACAGTTACCACATAAAAATACTTTTGGAACGAGCAAAAAAGGTAAATAAATGGTCAAACAAAAGATATAATAAGGCTTCAAATGTGTTAAGGTCTATTTTTACGATTTTAAGAAAGGAATTTATAATTAAAAATAGCCCCGCTCACGGAATTGATTATCTTTTAGAAGAAGATGGGATTGTGATTGATTTAATAACTTCTGATGAGCAGACAAAGATTATTAATCATTTTAATTCTGTTTGCCCCAATTTTAATGTATTTCTGAAAATATTATATCAATGTGGAATCCGTCCAAATGAGATACGGCAAATAAAATGTTCGATGATTGATTTGGAAAAAAATATTTTTATTCTCCCAAAGGGAATAACAAAAACAAAGGGGCGGAAAGTGCCGTTTTCCGATGATTTAAAGGATGATTTATTAAAATTTGATTTGTCTGTTCCCGAATATTTTTTATTTGGAAAAGGCGGTGTTCGCTACGGAAACTTGGACAAAGATTATATGCCGTCTCCTCGTCAATTATCGGTAAATTTTGCGGGTAATATGTGGCGGGATAACGTTTGTAAAATTCTAAAAATTAATAAAAGAATGTATTGGCTCAAACATAAAGGGGCGAATGATAAAGAGGAAATGGGGATGAGTATAGGAACTGTGCAGAAAATATTTGGGCATTCGTCTGAAAAAATCACGGAAATTTATGCCACAAAACATAATGAAAGAGAGTTTGAAATCGCAAGAACCCTAATGCCAAAATTTGAGTAGTTTAAATTCATTTATAACCTCGTGGACAAATTTCCAAACAGAATAAAAGCATTGATTGAATATTTGAATATTCCGGTTGCTAAATTTGCTAAAAACTGCGGATTTAGTAATTATGTTATGGTGAAATATTATATGAACGGAAAATATGACCCTACGCTTTCGAGCATAAAAAAAATTATAGACAGATACCCTGTAAATAAAAATTGGTTGGTTTTCGGAGATGGCGAAATGTGGGGCTTGGATTATTTCCGGTCGGAATTTTATACGATTTGCAGGGCGAATGATAATTATACCGTTTCGGATAAAATAAAGGTTTTATTGAGGGTTTTTGATTGTTCCGTTTCTGAATTGGCAAAAAGGGCGGGCATAAATAAAAACACGCTTCAAAAAATAGTATCCGGCGAAATAAAATCTTTGTCCGATGAGAATATATTAAAACTGCGAAAAGTAGCGGATTTTGTGCCGGAAAGGTGGTTTAGGAATTAAAATAAATATGGGTATTATAAAAGGAGTATTAAAAGATGAAAACAAGGATGAGGCTTTAAAAAGAATTGCACGTCAAGTTGTTTTAGCCTCTAAAAACTCCGTATATGTAATTGAATCATTGAACTCTATTGTACAAAATCCTGATAAATATCCAAATCCTGAATTATTGATTAAAGAATGGAAAGAGCGCCTGTTTAAATCTGATTTTGAAACTGCAAAAAAGGAATTTAGAAACGAATTATATAAGATAAAAAAAGACAATTTGGAAAGATTATTTCAATTTTTTTTTGATTATTTTTTGTCTTTAATTCCATTTTATTTTGATGGTAACATAATGGATTATCAGAGAAACAAAAAATATAAGTGGACAGAGGATGAATTTACGGAATTAAAAATGGCATTGTTTAGGGAGCGATATATAGATATTTTGGACAATAAAGTTGGGGATGATTTAGATGGTTTTATTAAAATAGAAAAAGAACAAATACGCTCATTAAATATAATGAATCATTCGAGTAGAATAAAAAGAAAGTGGTGGGGAAAAGAAAATAGTATTAATTGGATATATCAAACTGCGGAATCTGAAATATACCATTTTATCGAAAAAATTAGATATAAAAACAAGATTTATTATAAGGAGGATATTTTCAAAAAATCAAATCATTTCTTTTTAAGTGGTTTAGGCTCGTGTTTTGATAAGTTTGTGTCAGAGTTTTATCACGTAACGGGTGTGTTACACGGCTTTTTTAAATGGAATTAAAGTATAATGAAAAAATATCTCATCCTTATTGTTATTTTTATAATAACAATTTCCTGCGAACAAAAGTCAGATTGTTCAACCATTCCGCAAACATTTACGTCTTACTCGCAAGCGGAAAAAATTATACATTCTGCGGATTTTAAATTTACGGACAATGCAGATACAAGCAAAAGTTCTTGGATTAGGGGTGCAAGTTTTTATAGTTGCAACGGAAAAACCGGATATTTTGAAATTGAAACAGACCGAAAAACATACATTTACAAAGATTTGCCTATTGAAATGTGGTATGAGTTTAAAGGTTCGACATCGTTCGGAAAGTATTACAACCGATACATCAAAGGTCGGTATCGTCTTTCAATAGAGTAATTTAAACCTTAACATCAAAAAAATCCCCCGAAATCGGGGGAAAAATCAAGTTATTATACAAGTGTATTAATCAAATAAAATGAACTTGATTCAGTTCTTTACCGAATTTTTGTATGCTGTATTGCATTTTCTCAACAGTTTTTTTGCTCGGTGTTCTCCTACCCGTAACGTAATGGCTTAATTGCCCGTGATGAATACCTACCAAACGAGATAATCCGGTAAGCGAAAAATAGGCGGTGTAATATTCCAAAAAGGAAGCAGTATCATAATGATATTCAAATTCAGCCTCTACAAATTTTTTGTTCATTTCTGCATAAATTTCTTTCATTTCGGAGTAAGAATTTTTAAAATCTTCTATTGCCTCATCAACTGTATTTCCGTTTCCGTGAATACCATAGTTTAAGGTGTTGTCTGCCAAATCTATATAGACGCTGTATGTTCGGTCTTTACCGATTTCTATAAATGCTTTTACTTTGTTCATAACTATAAATTTTTATTTCAATTTTACGCCCGATTTTTTAATAATATCGTTTAATGTTCCCCTTTTTACTTCTTGGCTACCGTGATAACTCATTGCAAAAATGTCTCCCGTATCTTCGTTTATCCATAAAGGATGACTTCTTCCATTTCTGAAAAATTTGCAATTTGTTGTTTTCTTAATTGCTCTTTCTAATTCCGAATATTTCATTTTATTTAATTAATACGCTACAAAGATATTCGTTTAAATATCAATTTCAAAAATATATTTATCAAACAATCGTTATTTATATTCATTCTAAATAACAACATCAAAAAATCCGTGTCCGATTAGGTCTTTCACCATATCAAACTTTTCGCTTCGGTTGTAGTGGTTCATTTGGGATTCGGTTTGCCCCGTCATTGCGGAAATTTTTTTATCGGAAATATCGGTTTGTTTTAGTAGCGTGATAAACGTGATTCTCGCTGTGTGTGAGGATATTTTTTTGTATTTGCTTTCAAACGTTTCCTGCATCGTTCCGCCTATTGTTCTGCGGACAACAATATCCTGCGAGATTCCTGCTTTTTGAGTGATTGTTTTCATCGTCCGGCTGTAATACCATTCGGTAGATATTTTTATTTTTCCGGACGGATATTTTGAAAGTATTGAGGTAACGGTTTCTCCGATAGGGACAACGCTTTGCTCATCGGTTTTATCGGCGACAATATCGAGGTAAAGTTTCCCTTCGGTTTCGTGGATATAGGAAAACGGATTTTTTAAAAACTTACGAAGTGTGCTATACCTTAATCCCGTAAAACATTGAATTACAAACGTATCTAACACTCTTTTCTCGCTGTCGGTTAAGTTTGTTTGTCTTAATCGGTTCAGTTCCGAGAGTGTAAAATAGGTTCGGCTGGTGCGTTCTGTCGGTGTTTTCAATCCGGAGCCGTTCCAATAGGAAAGTCCGTCCATAAATGCTAATTTCATCACGGCTTTAAACTTGCTCAATATTGTGGAAATTGAGTTTTTGGTGAGGTTCTGCCGGATTAAAAACAACTGAAACTCTTTTCCAAATTTGTAATTGATTTGGTTTAACTCGAATTTTGTTTGATATTTTTCCTCGAAATTCAAAAGATTGTCGTAAAACATTTTATAGGTTCGTATCGTGGATGGCGTGTATAACTTTCCTTTGTCGGTTAATGTTTTTCCGGTTTCCATTTTGCGTATCAATGCGTTTGTGTAGCCCGATATTGTGGTTTGGATAATTTCGGGGGACAAAATGCCGCCGATGTATTGTAGTGTTTCCATTTTTCTTTGGTTTAAAAAAAAGGGGGAATTTCACCCCCTAAAATTAATTTACAGGTTTAGCAAAAACTTCTTTTAAAATAAATTCGGGATAGGTATAGACTGCCCCGAATCGAGGATCCCTCACTTTTCCCAAAGTGATATTTTTATTGTTGCACAATGCTTTTGCGGCTCTGCCTAATTTGCTTGCTTGAATTAAATTGACGTGCATTCCGTTTAGCGTGGCGTAACCTGCGATTGTATATTCATCCGGTCTTGTGGTTACTTTTGCTTTGAGTTCCAAAACGTCTTTTTTTACTTCCTGCAATTCTTGGTTATTTTCTCGCATACCTTTTATGGCGAGTTCGAGCATATCCAACGTGGAAAGTGGTTTTGAGATTTGCCGATATTCTTTATCTTTTTGGATAAAATATTGCCGTGCAATTTTTCCTTTGTCGTTGTTCTCAACCATTGATAACTCTTTCGCCATATCCAAAGTAAGTGCGTATTCCTTTTGTGGTCTGCCGCCGGTGGGGTTTTCGCCAAAATTGTCGAAAACTGCAAAGTCTTGATTTTCAATAAATCCGTATTTTTTGATACGGTCTTTAATCCAATTTGAAAAATCCCTTTTGCTCCCTAAAAAAGCGTGTAATTCTCTTGCGTTCACGGCTTGCTTACCGTTTTGCTCTGTGATTTTAATTAATTCATTTTCCATCGCTCAAATCATTTTAGGGTTAGAATATTTTTCAAAAGACACCTCCAAATTTTTAATGATACAATCGTTCATATCGGTCATCAGCATTAATTCTAAATTGCGTATTGGCTTATAATAGGTATCATAAACTTGCTCTGTGGCTTCATCATCAAAATTATACGATTCTGCCATTTCATAAGCGGTTTCGTATAGTTCTTGAATAACCACCAACATTTTTAAATGTTTCTGTGTTTTCTCCGATACCAGAAAGGTATCGTTGCTTGCGTTCTCGCCCGTGTTGTGGGCTGACATTCCACAGCCGCTATTAATTGTTGTTGCGGTTGTGGGTTGATTAGATTTGTACATTTTTTAAAAAATTAAATGCCTGTCTGTTGTACAAAATCCAATCGGGTTCTCGAGGGCGTTACCGCTACCTCACAGGCAGGCAAATTTATTTATTTTTTGTTGAGCAATAAAAAAGCCCTAACTTCTTTGTCGGGCGTATTTTTTTGCTCCGACTGAATTTTGTACGCCACAAATATATAATTATTTTTCTTTCCGGCAAATTTTTTTTTAGGATTTTTTAATTAATTTTCAAGCAAATACACAAAAAATAATATTGTTTATATTTTTGCGTATAGTGTAGGTAAAAAAAATATCACAACCTCGTCTTAAAAAATTCGTGGTCTGAAATTTTTAAAGCCACGTTCATATTTTCGCAACGGATGTATCGAATGAAAGAATTAAATGTTTTATGACCCGTAATTTTCATAATATCAAGCGGATTCAAGCCGGAAAGATAGGCGTTTGTGGCAAATGTTCTTCGGGCGGTGTGTGTGCAAATCAAATCGCTGTATTTCACGACACGCTCAACCACTTTTCCGCCCTCTGTTCGATGAAACAAAATATCTTTGTCAATGCCCGCTATTGCTACAACTTTTGATATTTCCCTTTCGTAATATGAGCGTGAAAAACTTTTACCAAAATCAAAATTCCGGCGTTCTGCAATTTCTAAAACTACATCGGCGGCAGGAATTACAACCACTTCACCTGTTTTGCGTGTTTTAATCTCGAAAAACGTTTTATCGTTAATGTTTTTCGTGTGCAGTTTTAAATCGGAAATAAAACTCATCATATCGGAAACTCGAAGCCCCAAAAAGCACTGACAAATATAAACGTCTCGCACTCTTGCATATCCGGCAGTTTTTGAAAAATCGTGATGATACAATTTTCGCAAATCGCTAATATCACTGAAAACGGCGGTCGTTATTTCATTCTGACATCTGATACCATCGCCGTTGTATCTCATTTTTCCTGCCCGATACATTCGCCGCAAAAACGCTTTTAAAGTGCTGTTAATGTTTGATATTGAGTTTTTTGCGTAATTTTCCGAAAGCAAATAAAGGTGAAACTTTTCCGTCCACCCAAAATCAATATCTGCAAGCCGTATTTTTCTGTTTAAATGTTTTTGATAATCTGAAAAAATACCGATTTTAGACTTCCAAACTCTTATCGTTTCCTCTTTGTAATAATCGCCGTCCGGTGTAAGAACCGATTTATTTTCCATACCGGCGATAAGTTTTTCATATTCATAAATAAATTTTAACTTTGCCATAATGTTAATTTATTAACGTTATTCAGCCGTGCCGCGAGGTTTGCCGACCTATGACCGGCACGGTTTTTTTTACTATAATTTATTAAATTCGTTATACTTTTCTTCGCTTTCAAACTGCCAACCTGTGTAATATTCGGGCAAATTGTAAGATTTTCCATAACTCGAAAACCAGCCAAACTTACCGCTCATTTCTTTGTTGGTTTCATAAAATAACGCCGGACGAGATGATACACGCACGATTTTTGTCGCATTTTCTTTTAAAAACTCTTGCTTAACCTGCTCTCGTGATTTTCGCTCGTCATCAGCCCTGCGTTTGTTTTCTTTTGATATTGCCAATTTATCAACATAAGATTGCCAATTTTGAGCAATTTCTACGATTTCAACGCTATTTAAAAAGTATGTTTTTTTCATACCGCCGCCGTAAGATTTTGGCAGTTTTCCGGCGTGATGCCACTCCATATTCGGAACGGCGTAGTTTATGATTTCTTTTACAAAATCCAAATCTTGTCCGGTTGCATTTTTAAACATTTGAGCCGCTTTACCGAGTGTCAATTTGCCCTCGTCATATTTAGCGTTTTCGTGTCTTTTTGAGGCGAATTTTGCGCCGTCTAAACCACCGCCAATGTGGTAGTTATTTTCGTTGTAGTCAATCGCAGAATATTTTTCTGCAATTTTTTGTAATGCTTTCATTTCTGTTAATTATTAATGTTATTCGAGGTTGCCGCCTCTTTTTTTTGATTTTTAAAAATTTGATACATCGTATCTGTAATGTCCTTTTCTCCCCGTCCATTCGTCCTCGCATATCCATTCACCACGACAGAGTTTAATTGTTTTTCCCTCATTTCTTAATTTTTCACTGACTTTTATTAACGATTCTTTTTCTGTAAATATAAACGAATCATTGAAGTCGTCTGACCACTTAATACCTTCTAAATCAGCAAGGTATTTACCTCTAAAAGAAGGTGATGCCGTTACTCTTTGTAGTATGATATAATTCATTTTCTTTTGATTTTAAAAATTGCCCGTATTGCCGATAGCGCAGCGAGTTTGCGTTTATCCTAATTTCTCGTAGTAATATTCTTCTTCACCCCAATTCTCGTGAAACCAATCGTAGCATTGTTCGTCCGCATTAATGTAGATTTCATTACCAAACTCATCAAGCCTATATTCTCCATAAAACGAACGTTCTGTTACTTTCTCTCCTGTTTCTTTTTCAAACACTGTTATTGTTCTCATTTCTTTTGATTTTTATTTGTTAAAATTTCATTAAATAATTCCGGACGATATTTTTTAATTTCATCCTGTTTTGCAAGTCTTAAATAATAAGATGATTCATTTCCGAACATATCGGTTCTTACTTCCGAATTAATCGGATATTTACTTTCATTCAAAAATGGATGAAGTTGTATTATAACCCCAATCTCATTTTTACCGTTAATTACCACATCTCCTAAATCGAAAATATGATAATCGAAATCGCTACTTTCATAAGTGAAAAAGCAATAATCTTTGTAGTTTCTTAGATTCATTTTTTAAATAAGTTTATAGTTATTGGCTAAATGTGGGTAATTTTTCAAACCAATGTTTTTAAAAAATGAATATAAGGTAGCAAAAACCATATCCATACCGCAACCTACAACATTTAATCCTCTACCATTTTTTGCTGAATCTAAACCTAAAACAGAACCTATTTCCCTGTTTATACATATTAAACCGTCTTTACTCAAAACATAAAATGAAAATGCTCTGCTCATCCCGGATCGAGATGTACTGATGTGATTTACATAAACATCACCTTTTTTAATGGATTTAATTAGCGATGTATTCAAGGCTGAAATCGCCTTTTCGGACATTGCGGCTTCTCGTCCCGCTGACGTGTAACCAAACTCCCTACTGTCTTCGGAAGTTATTACGCTTTTGGAGTTTTTAAGCATTTTTATAAATTTTTATAAAAAAATTAGCGTTTATTCGCTGCTTAAAGTTACTCCTAACTTTCGCCTTTCGGCACGAATAAACGCTATTCCGTTTTATTTCTATTTTACGCCTTTTCGTGTATAGACACAAAAAAACGGGAGTAACATTTAAGCACTACAAACCTACAACTTTTTCCCAATCCCACAATACCCAACTCGCTATACAAATGTATAGTTATTTGATAATCAATACATAAATTTTCAATCCCAACAAAATTATCCGTTTGCAAACGACTACGAAAAAAAAATTATTTATAAACACCCACACCCTGACCATAACCGCAACCCAGAATCAAACAACACACCCACAACACCCATAAACAACACAAAATTCCGAAATCCCCAAAAATTCCCCAAGCGAAAATTTGACCAAAATATAACTGTTTTGTTAGGGTTAGAACTCATAATATATTGATTATAAACTATATATCCGTTTACAAACGGATATATTATTGTTAAATTCATTGATTTTTAATTGATTATAACTATTTGATTATAAACAATTTAAACTAAACTATTTAATTATCAATGTTTTAAATAATTTGATAGTAGTTGTAATATATTGTAATACATTTCGCATTAACGTTGTGATTGGTTGTGTTTCCATATACAAAACACTACTTGATTGTTGGATGATATTTTTTTTTACCACCCATACGCGCGGGGTGCAAAGTGTATATACCTTTATTGTTGTAGATGTTTGGCGTGGATGATGTGAAACATAGCAGTAATATTTGTGCCGCATTGTTACCGCCGGAATAAAATCGAGTTTGAATTTTGAAAACGAATCGGCAGAAACCAGAGGGGCGGGGTAAATTGTCCACGCAGGGACAGGCGATTTTTTTTCGGGGCGTTCTGTGTATATTTAACCTATGGTTATGTAACTTGACCTTTTTTTAATTCTTTTTTTAATGGGGCAAATTTCGATTATTTTTCAAAATCGGTATTTGTGTATGTTTTCATTCTTTCGTTTGATTTTATGCTTGTTTCTGTTCGTTTCCGTTAATGTTTTGGTTGTGATTGTTTTTGTTATTTAGAATTATATTAAATAATTTTTTAAAGTTGTTTATTTGAGACGTTTATTACATTTTGAAGTTTTTGGGCTGTTCGCTGCGAATGAGCCGTGCGAAATGAGCGTGTGCAAACAGATACTTATACTGCAAATCCTTAAACGTGCGCGGGACTGCGTGCGCGATAATATAATAAAATTTATTTAATTACGTATTTATTTTAACATAATTTTAACATTTAATATTTATCGTGCCGGACTTTGTAATGTAGGTATAATCCTGCAATGATAAGAAAGATTACACCGATAATTTGGGCGATGATTTTTAGAATTTGCATTTGTGTAGGTAGTGTGTGCCGATTATAATGGCATTAATGATATTGAAACTTCATTTTAATATAATTAAGAAAAACTGTAAGATATGCTTCTTTGCAGGCTAATTTCTCGTGTTCATTAATTTTGTTTTCGCATTTCTCTTTTTTTACCTCTTCGCTTTTTGCTATTATGCTTAATACTTCAAAAGTTGTATCTCCTCCCTTTTTCATTATTTCATTGATTGGCTTAAGGCTTTCGTTTCCTATTAATCTAATTTCGTCATCTGTCAATTGGGAATAGAGTTGCATTAATTGATTTGCTTTTATGTCTACTTGACGTTCCGCACTTAATCCTGTCATATTATTCTCTGCGTATATATATTTGTTTTCTACCGATGTTGTTAAGTCTGCCTCGTATGCTGCCAAACATTTATGAGTATTGTTATTAAAAATAGAGGAGTATGGTTCTTTTGTGCAAAATTCTATCCATTCTTCTTTTGTACTTTCTGTTCCGTATATTATTTTGTCAAGTATTTGTTCGTCTGATAATTTACTCACGTCATTAAAATATTTCATTCTAAATCCCGCTAATAAAGTTAAATTAAATATATCTCCGTTTACCTTAAATACTTCATTCTGTCTCTCCACATACTTATTTAATTCATCTTGAATATATGAATAGAAATGTCCATTTTCGGACATATTTTTTTTATCTTTTTCTTGATTATATTGGTGTTCTATTTTTGCGAGTTTGCTTTTTAGAATTTCAATATTTAATTTTACTATATCATCATTATTACTATTTTGTTCTAATAAAGGATTGATGTATCCTCGATGTTCCTTATATATATTTTCCCAATCATTTAAAATTTGTTTTCCTTTTTCTATTTTACTTTCAATACGCTCTCTTATTACGCTTACCTTATAATCAAGTTCTTTTTGCATTTCATCCAATTGCTTTTGTGTGATACCGCTATACGGATTCGATTCATAATATTGCGGTTGATATGGCTCGGTTGGTTTAAGTTGTCCATAAGCACCACCTGTATTTTGTGTGTCTTGGGTTTTTCTTTGTTGTCCGGCGACAAATCCGTTGTTATATCCGGATTGATAAGTTTGATTTATGTCTAATGGGGCGATAGGTGAAACAGGGGCTATACAGCCTGTGATTTCACCATAACAATAACCCGCTTTAAATCCTGCCGAAAATCCATTTTGATATGTGGTTTGAGATAGTAAAAAAGAGGTGATAAATAATGCGGCTAATAGTAGTATTTTTTTCATAATTTAAAAATTATCCTGCAAAGGTAATTATTTCCGCACGATTTCTTTTACGAATATCTATTTTGGCATTTTTTGCATTTGTAACATTGGCGTCCGTCGCTTTCCCGTCCGTGTTTTATCCGTTCTTCGCTTCCGCATTTTGGGCATTTTTCGGGCGCAGGTCTTAATTTTCTGTAAGAGACGTGAGGTTGGTCTCGTCTTTGAGACGAGACTGCTTGCTTTTGGCTATTGGCTATCTCTCTTTCTAACATTTGTTGTTCTTCGTTTTGTTTGTCTGCTTCCCACTCGTCTCCAAATTCGTCATCGTCATAGTATTTTTCGTCTCCATAGGATAGTATTCCGTCTTTGTCGTCGTATATGTTCGGCAACCATTCTTCTTCGGGTTCTTGTATAGTGTTTGAAAGTGTTTTTTTGAGGTATGCGCGATTGTATTTTTCTTCTTTGGCTATGGACACACCGAGAGAGAATTCTTCGTTGTAAAATTTATTGAAAAATACGGCTTTCATTTTTTTTGCGTTGTAAGGCAGTCCGTCTCTGTGTGGTATCTCTGCTTCTTTGAAAAAGTAGTAATACAGAATGTCTTTAAAGTGCTTGAATGCTTTTTCTATGGTGAGCGGTACTCTTGCGCGGTCTCTTATGAAATTTATATCGAAGTCGTATAAATCATTGATGTTCATATTGACGGTGAATGTGGGGTGTTTGTGGCAGTGCATTATGATTCTGTCGTCTTCCACAGAATAGGAATATCTTTTGCTGCCGTCATAAGAAACGCTTAATTTAAACCCGAATGTTCTGAATAGGTGCGTGAGTTCCCAAAGTTGTATGCTTTTAGTGCGGTCGTATAAAATTTCTTTTGCATCTGAAAACGTGATGCCGGTGTCGTGGCTCCATATTTTTACGATTTCATCTTTTCTAAATCCCTCTTTTTTTAGGGTATTGATGACTTTGTCTAATATTACTTTATGAAATCCGTAGTCGAAAGTGAATTTAGGGTAGCCGAAATTGTTGTCGAACTTCATATACTTCGATGGATATACTACGGCTCGATACCTTTTCCAAAATAATGTGTTGTCTATTGGCTGTTGGCTCATAGCGATTGGCTTTTTGTTTTTTGTTTAAGGTTTAAAGTTTCTTTTGTTTAAGGTTCAAAATTCAATGTTCAAGGCTTCGACAGTCTCAGCCTGACAAAAAAAGCAAACAAGATGTGGCCGATTCCCGACAATCATTAATAAAACTATCCCAGATTTTAGTAGGGTTTTATCTCTCCCTTCGTTTTATTAAGGTGCTACTGTTCATCCTCTTATTCTTGTATTTCGAGGCATCTTGTTTGTTCGGTCTTGGGACGAGAGCAAACAGCCATAAGCCAAGAGCCATTAGCAATTTGCTATTTTATTTCTCCGAATTGTTTTTGGTAGTTTTCAATGTTTTGGGTAAGTGCCGAAAGGATTTCTTTTGCGTGAATTGGTGCTAATATGATTCTTGATTTCACTTTCGCTTGCTGAACCCCGGGCATCATTTGAATAAAATCTAATATAATTTCAGATTTAGAATGATTAACAATCGCTAAGTTTGAATATATGCCGGAGGCTGTTGTTTCGTCTATTTCAATTCGGAGGCTGTTGTCGGGTCGCGTTGGGTAATCAGTATCTTTCCCAAGCCCCATATCCAAATCTCTAATACTATCCGTTTTTTGCTTGTCTTGTGCTTCAGCTTCTTCTGTTCCCATTTTTCTTTGATTTAAAATTTTGTATATTTAGTTATAAACGCTACAAATATATAAAAAAAATTATATATTTTAGTGTATTTGGCTACTTGCTATGGCTTTTAGCAAAAAGCAAAAAGCCAATCGCCAACAGCGATTATTTGCTTTCTACGACTTCTGTGGTTGCTGCGCTGATGTATATTTTTTCCTGTGGTATTTTGGTTAATGTTACTTCCATCCATTGTCCGCGCATTACGCCGCCATTTGGTCGGAATCCGTTTATTTCTTGTGGTTGGGTATAGGTATAATCTCCAATGGAAAATACGCTTGCATTTTCTACGATAATAGTGTTTCCCGATACGCTTTCTATTACAGATTGATTTCCTGTTTCATCGGTTAATACATCGCCGCTCATTATTTCTACACCGAGTTTGTGATTGAATGTCAATGTATTGCCGCTAACGGATTTTATGTTTCCTACGCCTTTGATGTTTTTGTTGGTGGTGTTGTCTCGATAGATGTCTGTATAGAAAAAACTTTCCTCTTTTTCGTAGGTTTTTTCGGAAAATTTTGTAGCGTTGAGATTGGTTTTTATTTCGGTGTTCCATCCTGTATTGGTGTGCAGGAATATTGTTTTAAAAAACTTGTCTTTGTCGGGTTCGGGAACGATTACGAATTTTATTTTGGCGGCAAATTTTCCTTGTCCTGCAAAATCGTTTGCATTTTCAGCGTTTTCGCTTGCTTCGTTTTGGTATAGTGTTCCGTTATGCGCTGTAAAGAACTGTCCGTTCATTCCGATTAAATACTCAAAATTGTTTTTAAAGTAAGAAGTAAAGCCTTTGTTTTCAAGCGAAAAAGCAACGGAGTGCAGGTGGTCGAAACCTACGACGTATTCTGCAAAATTGTCGTTGTAGCACCCCAGAAAAGATTTGTGTTCGGAAAGGAGTTTTATGCCCTCGTTGAAAAATCCGCTTCCTCTGCCGTTGATTTCTTGTATTTCTCTGCCGGATTTTATTAAAAATCTTTTTCGGACGGGGTCGATAAAATAATGAATGTTCTGTGCGGAAACTACGCTTTCGGGATTGTTTCCGATGCCGTATTCGTAGTCCAACACATATTCGGCTCCGAGAACGTCATTGCTTAATGCGACTTGGTCTGTGCCTGTAACATCGTATAAGATGGATTTTTCATACATCAATAATACTACTTTGTTTGTGGTGTATGCGGTGAGATTATTGTCTGATGAAAGCAAACGCCCAATTTCGCCGTATTTTTGGGTAATGGTTTTCCAATTTGCAAGTGCGGGATTGAAAGTGGAAAGTTGGTTGATATTCATTTCCTCGTTGTATAATCCCGACCAAGTGATGTCGTTTTTCTTTTGTCGTGCTTTGTATCCGTTTATGTCGTAGGCGTTTTGTCGCAGGTTGTTGTTTAGTGCTTTTCCGTTGAACTCGTCTCGAATTTTGTAGGATTCCACGCCGTTTCCCCAGCAGTAGCCGTTGTAGAAATTGATGTCGAAAAGCAGATTTCCGCTTTGGTCTGTGCTGTCGGGAATGGGCTGTCCGTTGTTGTCTATGAGATAGGTTTTGTCGGTTTCGTAGTAGAGTTGGTTATCAACTTGTTCTTTGTTTTTTGTTCTTAAAAAAGAAGCCTCATTTCCTCTCCTCAATGTAATTTTAATTCTAAAATAACAAGTTATTCTTATTCCTGTCGTATTCGCCCTTGAAAGTAAACCGGGTTGATTATTCCTAAACCAATTGTGAAATTGCTGATTAGTTACAACATTCATTTGATTAGTGTTTGTATAATCGAAATTGAATAATGTTTCGTTTGAATTATCTAAATTGTTAGATATAAATTCAATAACATTATCATATTCATCGCCTGATATATAAGAATATTCCTTTGAAAAATAACCCAATTGTTCACCATCTTGCGCACCTACCCCTACCAATACTATATCTTTTGTTACGGTTCTTTCAAAATTTAATTCAAATGTTACTGTTACTTTATCATTCGGATAAATTGTTCCGAATGTTGTATTGCCTATTTTACCCCATATATCAGTTAAATCTGATTCCTCTCCGCTATTGGGGTCGCTTGATTCATTAACGTATCTTTTAGCGGTTACCCTTGAAGTTTCACCATCGCCACCGGGATTCTTAAAAATATCAACATCTTTGAATCCGTGAACAATAGCAAATGTTCCCTCCTCGCCAATATCAAGTTCTTCTTTTTTTATTTGCTTAATTTCTTCTACTCTAAATTCTTTGTATTCGATTATTTTATTTCCAATTAAGTGAAAATAATCTCCTACTTTTAATTTATTTATATTATCTTTTGATAGATAAATATAGAAAATATCCCCTATTTTTGTTACAAATTCAGAGTATATATTCTCATAATTTAAAACATCGCTTTTTACCGCAAATTTCATTTTTGTAGCAAATGCTGGGGCTTTAAAGCCACTTGGAAATTCTATTCGTATTTTATTGTTGTGAAGTCTATCCAAAAATGTAGTTTCTATTTCTGCATCATTTCTATTTGAGGGAATAAGGGCTGTTGTAGAAATATTGTAATCGTTATAAAAAATTACAGATACCAAATATCTAAAAAGAGATATTGCCGTCTTATTGCCGTTTGGATTTTGGATTTTATGAGCCGTGTAATCTATTTTCACGGGATTTCCGTTTTTATCTATCAAATCAAAGCCCTCAATAAAGTTTCCCCAAAACATTCTGTTGCCTACGTTTTCCTGTGCTTTCGGAAACATTGGGCAGTTGGAATAAAGCATTAATGTAGTTTGCTCTTCGAGAACGGGATATTTATTTGAAAAGTAATAATCTATATCATCAATCTCACTATTATCGGCAATATTGTCGCTTTTTTTATTAATGTTTCGGATTAAATATACCGTATTGCTTCCGTGTTCCCGTGCGTAAACCTCTACATCCGTTACGTTTTTATTTCCTGAATTTACTTTAACAGTGATTTTGTTAAATTTATTAACCATAGATTCATTAAGTCTTAATGAATTTATTTTAAAATTTATCTCTGTTTGAAACCCTACGTCCGAATAAAATGATAATGCAGAATAATCACCGTCAATATATTTATACCTGTATGCAAAAGACATAAATTTATTAGATGATTCTTCATCTACTATGTTGCTATCATCAATAAGTTCTATTTCCGGTGCTAATTTTGGCGGTTTTTTTACGAGAATAATGTCTTCTTCGGTAAATCCGTTTTGGTAGTCTTCGGCTCTGGTTATGTTTATCATTCTCGGATAACGCCATACTTCGTTGGAGAATATCAGCAAATCGCCTACTTGGTTGATGCTTAAAAGATATTTATACGGAAAAATTTCTGTGCCGGTTTCCCAACGTATTAAATCGAAACGCAAATATTGGCTGTCTTGAATGATTAATTTTGATGTTTTTGTTTCGGTGTCGTATTCTACGATTTTTGAGGTTTTATCGGGATGTGCGAGTGCATAATACATTTTGTTGTTTCTGCCCTCGTAGGCACCGATAATCACAGAGCCGTCGTCTGTAAATTCATCAGACACGAGTTCACTGCCCTTGAGGGACACAAATCTGCCGTCCTCTCCGTTTCCTGTAATGCGCATATTTTCGGCAAGCACATATCCTTTTCCGTCTTGAAAGGGATAGGCTGTGTCGCTGTCAATTTTTGCGTTGATGAAATAATTGTGTACTCGCATATTGCTATTGGCTATTGGCTTATGGCTTTCACAGCCCACATTGTCGCTTCTTCGATTTTGGTTTGTGCGATTGCGATTAATCGCAATTTTTCGCCGCTGACTTCTTGAAGTGTTTCCGGTGTTTCATCATAAGTTTTTGAAACTTCGTCTGTGCGGATTGCTTGTAAATCATCAATTAATCGGGCAAATTTTTCTTTGATTTTTTCTACTTTGTCATCGTTGTTTGTATTAAAAGTTACTCTTATTCGCTTTTGTCCTAATGTTTGTTTTTCCATAATTTTAATTTCTATTTCAATTTCGTATAATCATTTCCGTTATTTTTTAATTTTTGTTTGTCGGGAATTGTCTCATCACATTTTCAAATCTTCAAAAACCTCCAAAATATCCGCTGTTTCAAACGCAATTTCATTCAGAATTTTTTTAATGTTTTTCACGGCTTCGGGGTGTGTAATGAAATCTACCTCGCATAAAACGGCTATTCCCGCGCCCAAATTCAAAATACCGATTCTGCTGTGCTGTGAGTTGTTTTCGGGTTTTACGCCGCGATTCGGAATGCCCAAAATTCGGGAATATTCCTCGCACACTACTTTTGCCATTTGGTAGGAAAGTGAATTTTTATTGGCGAAATCCGCTTTATTAACATAACATTCCACGCCTCGCGCGGCGGCGGTTCCGGCAGCGTTCAAATGGATGTCAAAAATCACCGAACCGCTTCCCGGTTTGATTCTGTTTTGATGTTGCGCGTTAGTTTCCCAATCGTAGTCCGTAATGACGGATTTCAGACGTTTCTTTATTTCATCGCGCAAAAGTTTGGTGATGTCTGCTTCTTTGTTTCCGTTGGCAACTGCGCCGGAGTCTGCGTTGCTGTGTCCTGCTGAAAGGTAAATCATAATATTGCTGTTGGCTTTTGGCTTTTTGCCGATTGCTTTTATATTTTAAACATTAGTTTTTCCCTTATAAAACTCCCGAGTCGCCCACCCTGCAATTATCAAAAACGGAATTATGGCGAGCCAAAGCCAACGATTTTTTGTTTCGGATTCTTTGGTTTTGGTTTTGATTTCTTGTGTTTGGCTTTTGGCGGTTTCCGTTTTGCTTTCGGTTTCCGTTTTAGCGGTTTCAGAGATTTGTGTTTTGCTGACGATTTCCGCCGATGTTTCGCTCTTTTTGCTTTTTTGTTTTGAGATATTTTCGATGGTTTTCGTTTCGGATTTGACGGCACCGGATTCGTAATATTCCGTAGTGGTTACGGTTCGGGTTTCAGTGTCTATTTTCGCAATTTCCTCCTTGTTTTCGGCTGTTTCTCGAAAATCTTGGTTTGTGTAAATTTCTACTACCTCCGATTTTTTGTCGGCGGTTTTTTCCTTTTCAGAAATTTCGATTTTTTCTTTTTCAATTTCGGTCTGAACTTTCCGCGAACCGCAGGAAGTCAAAAAAACAAAAGCGACAAACGTTAATAAAATTAAGTTTAATGACGATATTTTTATGAAAAAGTCTTTGTTCATCGCTTTTGATTTTTGATTATTTGTGTGGTTTTTGAAGGCGTTTTTTGCGTTTCGTTTTGCATTTTACTCATATTTTTTATTTGGACATCAAATCTTTTTTTGCACTTATCCAATTCGGTTTTTGTTTCATAAAAAAGATTGCGAAGTTTCGTATAAACTTCTTTTTCTTCGGCTAAAACTTTATCATTTTCTTTTAACTTTAATTTTAATTCCGCTACTTCCTGCACTACTTCTTGATACCTTCTCAAAGCATCTTCCGTGAACTTGTCATAAGCATCTTGCATTGTTTTTAAAGCATCCGCACCGAGTTGTTTTTCTTCGATTTTTCTTTTCTTTTTTTCCGTGTAATACGCATAAAGAGAGCCGCCACCGAAAATGGTGGTTAAAATGGAAATGATGTTGTCTATTATAAATTGTTTCATTGTAATTTGCTGTTTGCTTTTAGTTTTTAGACTTTAAACATTAGTTTTTTTTTCTAATTCCACGATACTTTTTTCACAATGGTTTTTATCTATTTTATTTAAAATCCAAACTAATATTTTTCCTGCGGTCGTCAGCGTTTTGTCTCTTTCGTTTTTACCGAGAACGCTGGAAATTGTCTCCCGAAAATCACCGAACCGATAACCGTTTTTCTTTCTTAATGTTTTGTTCCAAAGCGTTCTAAATTCCCTGTTTCCGAACTTGTCCATACTCACGGCCGTGCTTCGGAAGTAGCCTTTTCCGTTGTCTTTTGCCGTGAAAACCACAATCACGAAATTCAAAAGCGTAATCGGCAGCAGTAGCGCGTATGCAATTAAAAAAAGTATCATTCTTCGGTTTCGGTTTCTTCCGGAACATATATTTTCCAATCCTGCGCAGTGCTTCCGAAAGCCCCGATTCCATCAATGCCTGACATACATTCCTGCTGTGTGAACGCCAAAAGTGCATGCGGCATTAAATCATTAATGTCATTGAAAAATGTTTCGTTTTCGATTTGACTTTTTGCGTCCAAAGCCACAGCCAAAGGATTGATTAATTCAATCGGGTAACTTTTTTTTCTTTCCTGTTTCTTTGTCAACTCCCGTTCGCCCATAACTTCGATGTATTGTGGCGACTGCGTTTGCGGGTCTCCTTCGGGGTCGTATTCGGGATTTTCAATGGTAATCAAACCTTGACCTAAATAGGTGCAAGTGTCTGTGAGTTCCAATTCCATAAATCCGTTCTCGGTGATTTTATAAGAATTAATGTTCGTTACTATGATTCCGAAAATTCTTGAAAGACTGTCAAATAACAGTTCTTTGATTGAAATAATTGCGATTTTTTTATTCATAATTCTATTTTTTTTAATTTATAAAAGAGTCGGTGGATTTTGTGTATTCAATAATGACATAAACATTCACACCCATATTTGCGGGATGTTTTGTTAATGGATTTCCCGAAATAAATGTTTTTTGGCTGCAAGAAACGGATATTTCCGTATTGCTTATGCTTAATAAATTATTTGTTTGAATGAAAGTTACATCAGTGCTTCCTACAGCAGAATTCATGTCTATATCTCCGGAATCTCCGAGTTTTAATTTTATAAATTCATGCGTGAACTGATCACGAATCAAAACCAAATAAGATTCCTCGTGTACAAGCCGTTCAATGTCTGCAAGATGTTTTACGTTCCATTCGCCGTTATTATCTATTGTCCCGTGAAAAAGTTTTCTGTAAATCAATTTTTTTTGACCGCTTGGATATTGGAATAATGCGCCGGTGTTTACTTCCGTTGTGAGATAGTCTCTTCCGTCTTTTATCGCCTCAATTTGCTCGTCATACTCTAATTTCGTCCATTTTCCAACGCCGTTGGCATCGCTCATCAAAACGTAGCCTGCTGCTTGTGTGCCATCGACTAATTTTAACGCTCCTGGTGTCGGACTGAAAACATGTAATGCATTGGTCGGCGTGCTGAAGTTTATCCCAATTTTTCCGGTGGTGGCTGTGGCTGTCTGGTTCATTGTCAAGCCCCAAATCGTGTTGCCGATGTTCATTTGTCTTGAGGCATTAGCAGATGCTAAATCACAGGAATCTCCGATAATGATGTTATAATTTCCTGAAGTAATCGTCAATCCTGACATGTGTCCAATAAACACGTTTCCGCTTCCTGTCAACAATTCACCTCCTGCTCTGTAGCCAAATGCTAAATTACGACCGCCTGTGGTTAATTTTTGCAATGCGTATCCTCCTACAGCCTTGTTATATGTTCCTGTTGTTAAATTTTGCAACGCACCCAATCCATATGCCACGTTCCAATCTCCTATTGATTGTCCGCTTACGCCTCGCAATGCGTTGTAGCCTACTGCTACATTATTATTGCCTGTGTTATAACGCAATGCACCGTTTCCAAAGGCTACGTTACTCAATGCCTGTGAATTTGGGTCTGAAAATATTGCCTCCAATGCTCTTTCGCCATACGCTATACTTTTTGTTCCGGCTTGTATTTTTCCGGCAAGTATTTTATTTCTTTTGAAAACAACATCCACGTTGTTATTCGTTCCAATGTAGTCTGTGGTGGTGGCGGTGTTTCCGGTAAGAGACCATCTTGTGTCCTCTTGAATATATACAATAACTATTTCCTCACCTTTTAATTTGAGTATGCAAAAATAGTTTGGTTTTAATGTTTTAGACACGCCGCTTTCAAATGTATAGTATGTGTTTGCGCTGTCTATTGGCGGCGTGATTTCTTCAAGGGTAATATCTACTTCCGATATATTTCTCAAAAGAAATATTTTTCCGTCCCATTCGGGTGGAGTTCCGGAGGTTTGAAACTCGCTTTTTTTAAATCCTGCAATAATAGGCGATGAGGCATTTAAAGACGCTGAAAGTTCAAATGAAGATTCTACGCCGGATAGCCCGATAAAAGTTGGTGTGTTTCCTGCTATCGGTATTTGTCTCCATCCGTCTTGTGCTTTCAGTTTGTAATCGTTAAAGTTTGGTTCGGGGTTTATAATAACTCCGTCCGGAGTTGCAATAATATATCTCACGATTAATGCACCGACCGGAAGTTCGGGGTCTATTACCTGTTCGCCTTCTTCGCCTTCCGCCAAATAGAAAATTTGTGTAGTTGGCAAAGCGTAAACGATTAAACTTTTAATTCCTGTGGTTACGGGAGTAAATGAAAATATGTCGCCTGAATTTTTTTGATAGACAATTCCATCTATCATTACGGCATTTGTTCCTGAATCGTGCAATCCTAATGTTATGGTTTTTTCTGTGGATGAAATTTCGCCAATTCTTATAATTCCTGATACGAGTTTTTGACCTACGAATAATCTGGTAACAAATATTGATTCTTCTTCGTTGAACATTGGATGCTCTAATGCGTTTATGTTTTCTGTCCCGACTAATAGTTTAAAGCCATCCGGTGTCGCTACGACAAGGTCTATCCTAACGGTATTTCCTATTAAATTTAAAGACTGAGCACTGTTTGCGGGGACATCTAATACCGTTGGTGTATTTGTGGAATATATTGTTCCGTTGATGACCCAAGTATTTGTTCCTAACGAATGAACTCCGATGGTTACTTTGCTGTTGCTATATGTTACGTTTCCAATGGTTAAGATTCTATTTTTAATGCTTGGGTTATCTATGATTTCGTTGATAGCATCTTCCAAGTCTTCGAGTGTGGCTATGGTTCCGGGTCTATTTCCATAAAAAAGGAGAACCGGATATTGAAGATTTTGTTTTCTGATTATAATATAATCGGATCTGTATTCTGTATCTGCGGAATTTATGTCTATTTCGTCGGGAAGCGCGCCGGGTTCTTTATAGAATTGCAATGCGTTTCCAACTAATCTTGCCGCACCGTATTTTATGTTTGTCATAACACTGCCGCTACTGCTTACGACATCTAACAAATCTCCTTTTATACTTGTGAGGTTTCCTTCTATTTCACCCTTAGAAATTACTGATTCATCGTCTATAATAGTTTCATTTGTGTCCTCATTTTTTCGGAAAGAAATATATCCTGTAACAGGTTTGTCTGTTGTGGTGCCTGTGTAAGGGATAAATATATCTTTTAATTCAGTTGTAAATGAATTGTGCGGTATAAAAACGAAACATCCGTTTCTGAACAGAACAATGTAGTCTTGCGGGTCAAAGTCTGTAACGGTTTCTCTTGGTAACGTTGGGGTGTTAATAGGAGTGTCTATAGCCATAATTTTTTTTTTATAATATAACAATGTATCAGTGTAACAATAAATTTTCAAAAGTTCTTGGCTACAAAAATAATATAGAAACCACGGATTTTTTTTTTGCTTAACAATGGGATTAATCCCATTGCCTTAAACTAAAAAAGTTTCCGGCTCGGTTTCGTTCACATCATCAATCAATCCTTTTCGTTGTTTTATAAGTTGAGATTGCCCCTGCAAAGATTTATCTTGAATTTCTTTTCGCAATTCCGCGTCTTGCTGCTTTTTGAAAGCCGTTTGCTGCGCTTGAAACTCCTGCCGCCATTGCTCTATCTGTATTTTTGTATCTCTACTGTTGTTAGATTCTATAATTTTTATCTCGCCCTCTTTTTGTAAAATGAAAGAATTAAACTCGAATTTTGTTTTTTCTAATTCTATTCTTTGCTGATGTTCCTGCGCTAAAAGTTTTGCCTTGTTTTCGTAGGCTACATTTGAGGCAACAATATTTTGGTTTTGATTTTCCTGTATTTTTTGAAGTTCAAAATCCTGCATCCGTTTTCGGTTGGCTTCTAAACGAAGTTTCAATTCCGCCCTTGCCTGTCTCGGATTTTTAATGTTTGAAAGTTCATAAGCATCTACCGCATCTATTTCTCCGCTTTCTTGATGTCGAGACAGCCAAGTGATAAAATCCGCACGTTCTTGTTTTGTGGGAATATAGTCGATATAAATTTGAAAATTGTGTTTGGTTCGGTCTTTGCGGAACTGTTCCATCACGCTCATATCATCCGCGCCAATGTGAGAAATAAATTTATCTCTGATATTTTTCCACTCAAAAGCGTCGTTTAATCTGCAACTTGCCACTTGATAATTGAACACAGACCAAAGGTGAAGCATATCCGTATAATCCCGCATTGCCGTATTGTCGGACAATTTAAAAGGCTCGTAATCCGTAATGGTTTTTGGGTCTGACTTTATCTGCTCATATTGATACGCCCCAAAACTTTGATACAACATTAAAATTTCATTCCCGAATTGATTGGTGAGTTCTATTATCGCTCTCGGTATTCCGGTCGGAATTTCGGTAAGCGGTCGGTTTCCGTTAATCGGTTCGCCGTCATCATCTCTCGTTCTCCTAAATGCGAGATTCATCGAAAAATATAAAGACAAAATTTCTTTCGGGTCGAGGACTTCTTCACCGAGTTTTATGTTTGCCATTGCATCGGGGTCTATTTCCGTAATACTGCCTCTTATCGTATTTCTGTGGTGAAGCAATCTAAACCAAACTTCCTGCAAAGAATCTATTTTAGGGATGTTTTCTTCCACTATGGAAACCGCTCTCGGCGAACAAACAATATATGGCGGCATAATTTTTCCTTGATAAGACGGTAAATTTTTCATTAATCTGTGCCGAATAATCGTGTTTTCGCTGTCTAAACACATCGCTCCCTCAAACCAAACATCGTAATTATCAAGCACAGGCTCGGAAATATCCGACTTATGTTTCGGCTTGTATTCTTTGTCCGTTCCCAAATCTTCCGTTCTGTCTATCAGCGAAACCTTTTTAGTGTCTCGGTTTACTTTCTTTTTGTAAACATCTGTAAATGTAGTTCGGAAAGTGTAAAACAAACAATCTACGGTAGTGCTTTCCGTGATGCTTTCCGAATTGGCATAACCAAATATTTTTTTTATTTCCTCATCATTGAATTTTATACCGCTTTCTTTGGCAATATTTTTAAACATTGCCGGAGATATTTTTTTTATCACACCGAAACGATTGCAGTCAGTGAAAAATGAATTGTTTTTTTGTCCGTGAATAAAATCTTCCGGCTTTATATATTCCAACTTAACTCCTTGAATAGGGCAAGTGCTAACCGATGAAATACCGATATTCACTTCTACCATATCTTTAAGAACTTCCTTTTGGGTGAGCGAAAAAAGATTTTCCAAAGCGATGAGTTGCAATGCTTTTTCTTCGCCACGTTCCACACGAAGCGGTTTTGCCGCCTGCTCTTCGAGTTCTATTTGCTCTTTGGATTGCGGGATTTCGTCTAACGGAATTGTGGATTGTCCGCCGTTAATCTCCGCCATTTGCTTAATAAAATCTTTGGAATAAAAGAGTTTCAGTTTTTCATTTTTTCGGGTGTCTTTTATTTGAACGGCAAAATCGTCTATCGCTCGGATGACGGGATAAAAATTTGAAAAATCTACGCTGTTGTAAAAATTTCGGAGCATTTGCGGCAGAACTTTCAGTTTGTTGTTCCAATCTATATGCAGATATTCAGCCTTAATGTACTTTCGCTGTATATTGCTTTTGCACACGTCAATATCTTGAACACCCAAAGCATATTTTCTGTTTCGCCCAAATTGTCTGTTTCGGCTGTGAAATTTATTCGACCACTCCGACCAAAATGCAGCGGCAAATTGCTGTCCGTATTCTATGCTTTTCTTTACGGAATTAGGTGCGAGTTCGTCAGGATATAAAAATAAGTTGCTTCTCATTGGCTTATGGTCTCGTTTAAAAGACGAGACAAAAGTAATACGGAATCGAGTTTTTTTATTTTTGCTTATTTTGCTAATGGCTAATAGCCATTCGCTAATTAAACTCCAATAGCGACAATATAGAAACGGGATTTGTGTTTTCTACGATAATCGGTTCTTTCTTTTTCATTTCTTTGCTCGTTGCCAATTTTGCATATTGCCAAGCCACTACATCATCTTTTGAGCCTCTGTCGTCCCGTGTGTATTCCGATGCGTGTTCGTTCAATTCACTAAAAGGCGATTTTATGTTGTTCTCATTTATTTCTTCGGAAAATTGCGTTTTAATGTAGGTGTCTAATGCGTGTTCCAATGTCGGAATGTTGCTCGGTGTAGAATACATTCCGCCTAATTCCTTTTCCGTTGGCGTGAGTTCGGATTTTTTCTTCAAAGGATTATCTAACACAAATTTTCTGTAACCCCTTTTTTTCAGTTCTTTTGCCAATTCGGGTTTATTGATTTCGGGAAGCACCGGAATAGAAAAATAAACGCAACATTTTATCACGTCTTCTACGGCGTTTTCAAAAGTTTCACCCCTAAAATTATAATATAGAAATGTTGTATCTTGATGATTTTCTGAAAGTTCGTTGCTATTTGTCGTCATTCCGACCATTCCCTGCATAGACCCCGAACCGAATTTAGTTCTGTTTGCCAAATAAGGATCAACACCAAGTGCCGCAAGATGTCCGTTTCTTGGAGATTTCTTTCCGTCTATCGTGTTCCATTTATTTCTAAATTCTACGGGTATCGGCAAAAGTCCGTTTGGGGCATAAGCCAAAAATCTGCCTTTATCGCCGGGAATCATTTCTATTTCCGTGTCTTGTTTTCCGTCTTTCCAAACGAGGTCGAATCTAAAAACCGTAGATTTATATTTTTGTGTAGATTGATAATCTTTAAGAAAATTAATCAAGTTCATCATTCCGGTAGTGGCATACATATTAGAAGCGTCCTCGTCGAGAAAAGCGTCTGTATCTACTCTTGGGTCTTGTCTTTTTTCATAGTTTAAAGATTTCAAATCTTTGCAAGCCGTTTCTTTTTCGTCGAGAAATTGTTTTGAACCTTTATTTATCATTTCTCCAAATTCATTTTTTATCGGGCTGTCGGGATTTTCATAAACCACATAACCCCATTGGTCAAAAAAGCCGGATTGTGCAAAATCTGCGGGAATGAAAATCGAATAAAGTCCTGTCGGCGTGAATCCTGTTTTTGTTCTTTTTGAAAGTTGAGAGTTTTCATAGAGCATTTGATATTCTTTTCCGCCTACATTTGCGGGTCTCGCCGTTGAACCGCATATTGCTTTTCCTTTTATTTTTGAACCCTCGACGTGGCAACGTTTGTGTACCGCCCACCATTCTACAATATCAATCTCGGTTTTTCCGATTTCGTCATTAAAAGATTTTCTTGGTCTTGTGGAATCGTAGGCGTGTGTAGTTGTGGGCGTTGGTGCGATTTCTGTATTTAATCCGTCTGCTTCGGCACTGACTTTTGAATTGGTTGTCAATCTCCTTTTTATCGCCTCAAATCTCAATTCACCTACCGGAATAATATTTCCCGAACGCATTGGTTGTAAGTGTTTCGGAAATTCGAGAAATGGTTTTATGATGTAGTTTTTAAAAATTCTTTTAGCGTGTTTTTCAATGTCTGCCATTATCGGAAAATACGAGTTTCGGTAGCGAATGGCATCTCGCAAAATTTCACTCGACGACGTAACCGTAAAAGACGACCGTCTGGATTTAAGCAACAGAGAACCTACACAACGATTATCCGCAAAGCAGGCTTCAAGCCAAATATAATAATCTCTTTGCGGCATACGGAAATACGGATATATACCATCTTCCGGCAAGAAATAATGTTGCATAAAAAAATAATATCCGCCGGAAATATAAATCGGCTCGCCGTCTATATACAACCAATCGCCGTTTTTTATTTTATGAAAATCGGCAGCGATAAAATCTTCGTATCGCTTGTAGATTTCATTGATTTTGCTTTCAATATTTTTCTCTTTACTGAAATATTTATCAAAGTATTTCAGTTCATTAGGAACTTTGTATCTTATCCATCGTTGAGCATCTCGTGTAAGTCCGTCAAAACGTATTCCTTTTTTGGGCATTTCCGGCAATGCAATTAAAAGATTATTGATATTGAGTATTTGCCCGATAGTTCCGTCTCTCGAAATTATAACCATATCATAATCAATATTATAGCCGTATTCCCAAGACTTTGTTTCATTATATTTTTGTATAATATTTTCGGGAATATGGTCTTTTACCACAAAATGAATATTTCTACGATAGTTTTTGCTCATTGCTTATTGCTTCTTGCTTTTGGTCTCGTCTCAAAGACGAGACCATTTGCTTTTTTAGTTTTTAAAAATTTAGATTTTAGTTTTTAGCGGTTTTGCCCCCTTTGGGGGACAGGGGGCTTAATTTTCCGCATATCTTTCTGCTATACTCGGTATAATTTCATTGTCTATAATTGCTTTTTGTGCTTCTTCCGGTGCTTCAATAACAGCGATTTTATTTCGGATTAGCAGTACCAAATCCGTTGCCGCTTTCACGGCATCGGAAATTGTAGAAATAATGTCGTCTGACGTTTCTTCCGTGTCGCTATATTCGTCATCTGCATCCGTTTCGGGCATTTGAGTTCTTAATGGTCGGCGGATAATTTTAAAAACCAATTCTTCCATTGTTTTTTTCAATCCCGACAAAATTTCTTTTTGGTATTTATCTCTTATAGCGAGGTCTATATCGGGATTATCAATAATTGAAATCATATTGTTATAGATTTTATCCCTTGCTTTTACGGTGGCAAACAATCGGGTATCATTAATTTGTCCGCTTCTTGTGGGCAAAACAATATCGGAGTTCAATACAAACAAATGCTCATTTATCGCAAACTGAACCGCCGCATTGATTTCTTTGTTTTTTTCTATAATGTAACTTGATTTGCTCATTGCTATAAGCCCCCTTTCCCCCAAAGGGGCGAACAATCCTAATACTAAGCGTTCTCTGGGTGCATTTTATTTTTAAGGTTTAAGGTTTAATGTTTAAAGTTTTTTTTAGTTTTTAAAAATTTAGTTTTTAGCAGTTTTCCCCATTCGGGGGACAGGGGGCTTTTTGGGCTTTAAAAAATATTTATATTATTATCGTTCAATATTGCGGAAACGCTTTTATTAATTACCTCTTCGGATTTGAATCCCTTTTTGGCACTCGTCCATTTTCGCACATTACCAAATGCTCTTCTTTTTTTTGTGTATTGAGAAAAATATCTTTCAGACACACGTTTGTTTAGGAATTTTAGCAAGGCATCGTCATTATTGTATAGGTCAATAAAAAATTCTCTTATCTCATAAGCCGTTTCTTCGGAGAAATATGTATAAGCAATAATGTTTTTTTGATAGCCGTTGATACTTCCATCAAAAGGGTCTGTAAGCGCAAACAATATTCCTGCGGCATTGAAATCTCCGTGCATATAGGTTTTAGACGTGAGCCGCAATGCCGTTGTGAATCTCACGAGATTGCTCAGGTGCTTTTTAGCAAAAACAATTTTTTCTATTTCCATACTATCTTTGAGGCAAAAATAATACGGCGTTCGGTTTTTGTGTTTTTGCTTAATTCAAAGCCCCCTGTCCCCCAAAGGGGGAAAATGTGGTAAAATGAAACGCCAAACGCCAAACGCTAAAAGCCAACCGCAATGAGCAGTTTATATGATATTGTAGAACGAATTTACCTTGAAGCACAAAGACCTTCAAGCATATTCCGAAACACAGAGAGGTATTGGGTGAATTTCTATGCCAAAGAGGGATTAAACAATCTTCACCTCACGTTTGCCACGCATTTAAAAGCGATGAACATACAAATACCATCCGTTTGCAAAGTCTATAAGCCGGAGGGATTTCAGGCTTTTGTTCGGGCTTATCTGATAAATTGCGACGGAAAAAAAATAGAGATTGTCAGAAATAATAATATTCCGACAGAAATATTCGGCTATCTCGTGCAGTGCGACGGAACGCTGATTTCAGATTGTAGCGGCGATTTAACAACCCACTGCTTGGGATGCAATGAAGCAGTGCCGATAAAAGAATGTTGCATAGATACAGAATATTGTTGTAAAAAATGCAACAACCGATTTTCGATTCCCTGCGATGTCTTGGAATTTATGAACGACCTCGAAAGGCATAAAAACTCTTGGATAAAAGAACATCCCGAATATTTTGAGTTCAGTGCAGACCTCGAAGATATGTGGATAAATATAGAGTTTTTAACCAACCAAACCATAGATGTAGAAGAATGCCAAATCAATGTAGATAAAAAATACGAATTAGCATTGGAATATTATATCAAATACCGATTGTTAGAGGGCGGACAAGACACAATGCCGTATTCCGAACAATTTAGATACAAATACAAAGCCGCAAGAGAGCGATTGAGTATTAACGAAAACGCTCTAACGAGAACGGATATTTGGCAAAGTATGGTGAATGGCTAATGGCTTTTGGCGAATGGCGAATTGCCATAACTGTATATTTACAAAAATTTGTGTGTTTGTGTGAGGAACGTAACGCGAGAGAAAATTATTTTTTATTTTCTTGCTCTCTTTTTTTTAAACGTTCTACTAAATCTTTTGAATAGTTATATATTTTTTTTCTAAGTTGTTCTTTTTCTTTTTCATCTTCAAGCAAATAATAGCGTTTTATGCCATCTCTTAATTTCTTAATTTCTTTGCGTTGCAGGTTTCCTGTGCTTTCAGCAAGGTCGTAGGCTTGTGTTACGGATTTTGCATTTGATATTGGGCTTTCTTTGGCGAAGCCTGTTTGCGATACTCCAAATTTAAAGCGGCTATCTTCTTTTCCGATGTCTCCGGCTCTTAAAATAAAATCGCCCATATAGGAAGTATATCCTTTTATGAAGTGGTCTAATTTTTTAGGATTTATATCCATACCTGTTTTATAGATTAAATCTGTAATTCCTTTACTGATTCTTGATGCGTCATTGTCTCCTTTTCTTAATTCTCTCATCTTGCCAACTTCCCATTGGTTTACTATGGTATTTTCTCTGAAAAAGTCATAGTTTGTCATAGTTTCTACGATGGGTTTAAACATACCGAGAAAATTACTTTCATCTATTGGAACTAATGTTTTTAATGCGCTTCCTATTAGTCCGTCAAAAGCATTATCATATCCTTTTATTTTATCAACAGCCCTATCTACCAAAGATGAAAATATTCCCACATCATAAGGCTTGGGAATGCTAATCCAAGTTGATGTTCCTTTGAGTTTGATGTTCCAAAATAAATCTCTTTGATAATCCGGTAATTGGTTGTATTCTTCGTCCTCGTCATCGCCGTTTATCATTCTCACAATTAGTTGAGGAATAACGGAGTATATTGCTATTTTTGCTAATGTAGCAAGTGGTCTTTCCGTGAATGATTTTTTAGTTCTTACCAAGCCCTGAACTCCGGCATTTAAAAAAGGAATAAATTTGTTTAGTTCTCTAATCGCGGTTCCGGAAACGGCAAAATCCATTAAATCTCTCGCTTCAAATGCGGCATATAATTGAGCGTTATAATCGTCTAAACCCTCTTTTTTTGCCTTTTTGTATGCGGCTTTAAATTCCGCTATTCTATTTATATTTTCGCCTTTTTGAAGTAAGTTTTTATAGCCTTTCCACAACGCTCTCGGATTAATAACAATAGAGTTTTTATTTCCTGTTAATTTTCTTATCGCTGCTTCAAGTTCAATGAGGTGATCGTTTTTTCCATTGGAGAAGCGGCGAGACAGACTGCCTCCATATAATGCAAGTAATTCTTCATCGCTTGCGTTGTGTATCATCTCTTTAAATTTACTGTCTGTTCTGCTTTGAATCAGTCTTGAAGCGGTATCTCGTGTAACGTTTCTCAATGCGAAAACAGGAAAGTGTGTTACGGTAAATCTGATTAAATCCGCAGGGGATTTGAATACTTTATATATAAGTTCATCGGATTTACTTTGCAAATCATCAAAAGCATCAATGGTATCTGATGAAAACTGCCATCTTTCTGCTACTCCGTTTACATATATTGTTTTTACGTTTGTTTCACCGGAACCTGCGGGTCTTGCTATTTCACCAAATTCTATCGGCTCTCCATCTCCCATTTCGCGAACATTTTTTAATGGCTCTATAAAACTTCTCATCACTTCGTTTCTGTCGGAATCTCTGATAATATTTGCTGTGTTAATAAGCAAAGATATAAATGGGTCTTGTATTACATCTGTTCCGCCTTTTGCTTTTTTGAATATGTCTCTTACAGACGTAACGCTTCCTCCACTGCTAAAAATTGGGTTTTGTTCCTCTGTTGGAGATAGTTCTTTTACCCTTGCTAAATTAACATAATACTCGTTGTTGTTCTTAATTCTCTGATAATCCTCTTCGGATAATCTGCCTTTATCTACCGCATATTTTAGTCCGGCGTCTGCGTATTCTCTGTATCTTCTTGCTGCTTCCGTTATACGCTCATATTTTTCCGGATTTGTATTTTGTAATTCGTTAAATTCATTTAAAAATTCTTGTGCAACATCAAGGTCTGTTTTTATTCCGCCGCCTATGCCCGTAAGTTGGTCTGTTCTTCCAAATTTTTGGGCGTATTCTACTGTTCTTTGTGCTATCAATAATCGAATAGTATCTTCTTTGTCAGCCCGAACTGTTTCTGGGCTTGTGGTATCAAAAGAACCGAGCAACCACTCCATAGTCATTTTTTCACCGACTTTGGGGTTTTCAAAATTTTGTATTATATTTGCAATAGAAAGTAGTTCTGGGTTGGTTGGCGTACCCCTTTCGGTGGGGTTTCCGAGCCAATTGGGAGTATTTTCATTAAGTCCTTTGTTGGAGCCTGACCCCTTGGGAGGGTCAATGGTAAGCCAGTCGAGGGCTTTTTCTTTATCTACAAATCTTAACGCTTCTTGTAAACCACCCTCTTTGGCGTTTACCATATCCGATAAAAAACGCTCTGCTGATTTTCCGTGAATACTCGCAATATCGTTTACTTCTAAAGCGTTACCTTTTCTTTCTGCTTTTATGGCTACGGTAATTTTTTCGCCGTTTTCTCGCGTAAGGTCTGTGATGATAACATTTGA
>JAITMJ010000062.1 GCA_031277475.1 Flavobacteriaceae bacterium | reverse complement strand
TTTCTGCTTTTATGGCTACGGTAATTTTTTCGCCGTTTTCTCGCGTAAGGTCTGTGATGATAACATTTGATTTTGCTTTTGTTCCCCATTCGTAAACGAGTATTGGATTTTGAATAGCATCTGCAAGATTTTTTAACTCATCAGTTGTTAAGCCATGTTGTTCGAGTTTTTCTGATAAAATAGATTGTTTTAGCGTAATTTCAATTTCATTGATTCCTGCCGCTTTTAAAGTTTCTTGTGGTTTTCCTAAATTCAAAGTTGCAGATGAATGTAGTTTTCCTGCCTTAAAATCATCGAGTTGTTTGTTCCATTGTGTGTTTGCTTCGTTTATTTCTTTTTCAATACCGGATGTAAACAATCGGTTGTTTCTGCCATCCGTTAATCCGCTTCTGAGTATGGTATCTATTTTTCCGTTAATCCCTGCAAAAACACGATACAATAATCTAAAATCTTTTTCGGGAAGCAATTTTTTATCTCCCGCAAGTTTATTGATATATGCGAATGCCTTGTTTGCTTTTGCCGCCGAATCGAAAATAGCGGAATTTATGTTGTCCCATAAAGAAAATCCGAAGCCATCTGTTTTTTTTCTAAAATTGAGAAATTCGGTTTTGTTTTTTAATGTAGAATCATTTACGTTTGCTGTTATCATACCTCCGCTTGTAGCATTGGCGAAACTAATAAAATCATCGCTGAAATCTTTAAGTGCTTTTTTGGCTTTGTCGTCTAAAATCTGTTCTAATTCTTGATATAAATTGGGGGCTTTTTGTTGTGCTGCTTGAGGATTAACAATATAAGCGCGAATAAATTCTGCCAATCCCTCTCTTTTTAAATATTCTTGTTTTTTTTCTTTTGAAAGATTTGCAGACGGTTTACTTCCGCCTCTGTCCGAAAACCACTTTAATTCTATTTCTATATTCGCTGTGTTTGCAGGATTTATATTTCCGAGAAAATCAAATTTATCGTCTATAAAATGTCCGAGTTCGTGAGCGACTGTATCTATATCTCCTGCGTTTTTTATACGGACAAGGGCTAATGACGGGTTATAAGACCCCGCCGCATTTCTACGCATTGCTTTTCCGTAGATTAATGTAGAGCCTAAATTTTTGGCGGCATCTGCAATAATTTGGTTTATCTTTTTTGGTGGTTGTGTATTTGTTCTTACTTCCGGTTTTATTCTTTCGGTGATGAGTGTTTGCTGTTGCATATTTTGAATAACAGCATTCATAAAATTGTTTTGTGTGATTCTATTTTTTTCTGCTCGGGAAAGGTTTTTATACCAATCTGTCTCCTGCAATGCGGTATATCCGGCAGCGATTCCCCCCGTTTTTGTTGCACTTAATACTCTTTGGGCTTCGAGTTTTGAGATTGAATTGTTGTTGGAACGCGTTGCTTGAAAACGGATGTCGCTGTTCTGTGTTCTGTCTGATTCTGTGAGCGGTGATTGGTTCGCTTGTGGTGATTGTTGATTTGGCAAAACATTAAAGCGGATGTCGTCTTGCTGCTCGTCAAAATTTCCGTTGTTGGATGTGGCTGATTTGATTTGGGCGGGATTGAATGCGGCGAATATATCGTTCTTTGTTAAATCTCCATCAAATCCGGTTTCTCTTAACGCATCTTCCCAAACACCTTCCTTTTTTTCTAAATTTTTTCTCGTGTCTGCGTCTAAACTACTCCATCCGACAAATGGATTTTTGATGTTTAAGAATACCGGCATCATATGCCTACCAAAGCCACGCGCTGTTTTTTCATTCGGTGTAAAATAAAACCCTTTACCACTTGCATCGGAACTTCTACGCCAATTACTAAAATCGAACTCCGTAAATGCCTCATCCGTTCCGTGATAAACCCTCATCGGCTCACCGTTCTCATCCACAATCTTACTTGCATTTATAGGCTTATTTATCCAATCTCCAAACCATTTTATAAAGTTTTTAGTCCGCACCTGCAACCACTCCCGTTCATTTAAATTCGTAGGCTGCCCATTCGGAGCAAGCATAAATGTTCCGTTTGCTTGTGCCACGGTTTTTATGCGTTGCATTTCTTGGGCGTTTTCTTTGGTAATGCCGGAAACATCAAAGTCATAATCGGATTGATTGGCGTATTCTACATTGCTTTGTGTTCGTGTTATGTTTTGGGACGATTGCGACTGCGGGGACGTTGCCATTTGCTCACCGCTTAATAAGTCTGTTGCCGCACCGCTTACAAATTGTTCTAATGTGAGGTTTTGGATTTGGTCTGAATTGAGGTTTCGGATTTCGGGATTTGGATTGTTTCCTCTAATCCAATTCCATAAATCTCTTAACCACGCTACAAAACCTGTTTTTTGGTCTTGATATATTTGTTCGCCTTTGTCGCCGATAGCCATTGCCAAAGCCTCGTCTGCTTTTTGCTCGTCAGAAAGGTGGGCGTATGCAGGATTGTCGTTTACTTTTTGCCAATATGTTGAGTTTTTAATGAGTTCTACGCCTTTGTTGTAAAGTTTGGGATTATTCTTTTTTGCGTAATCATTCCAAAGGTGTCCGAACTCGTGGATTGGTGTATTTGCATTTAGGTTTTCTGGGTCGAGGTAAATATCTCCTTCGGGGGTTACGAATCCGTAAACCTCGCCGTTGGGGGTTGCCATAAGGCGGATATGTTCTTGGATTTCAATAGCGTTTTCATCAAACACAACGTAGTTGTATGTGTCTTTGTCTGATGGGTCGTTTTGGTAATAGGTAGGATATTGTATGCCATCAATGCCTGAACGGAGAAGGAAATTGCTTGCATTAACATTGCTTCCACCAAGCCATGACGTAATAAAGCCGTAAATTTCACCAAAATTAAACTTTCCGTCAAACTCCTCGTTTATAATTCTTTTTACATTATCCTCGTTGCCTTGATGTTCCGGTGTCTTTACCACTTCGTTATACAACAATTCCGACAAACGTTGTCGTTCTCTTGCTTTCAACGGTTTGTCCCACCGAATAAAATTTAACTCCTCAATGGTTTTATCGCCGTGAATTTTTACTTTGTAGAGGTTTCCTTCGGGTTCAACTTCGGCTACTTTGATTTTTCCACTATCTATTGCGTCTATTATCCATTTGCGCTGTTGCTCAAAACCATTGGGCTTTTTTAACCTGACATCTCTGAATGCTGTATTAACAGTATTTCTGTATTCTGCAGTGTTTCTACTGTTATGAAGTGATTGAATAAAAAACTTGTCATAGTTGTTTTTTAACACCTCTGTTAATGGCGCGTTGTCCCAAGTAGATTGCTCAAAATTTGGGTTTAAAAGTCCTAATTTTCTGTCTGCAAGTTTTTTTGCGTAATCCTTAGCAACATCTTCCAAATCGGTAAAATAAAGTCCATATCCGTAACCTTGTGCGCCCTCGCCTGTTCCAATTTGCGATGATGAAAATTTATCAAAAGAATATGGCGAACCGTGATATACAGAGAACATCCTCAAAAAGTCCTCGTCAATTTTTGGATTTTCGTGAGAATTTATTATATTTGCAACAGAATTTACCCCTTGATTGGAACTTTGAGCCATAGGAGCACTGTTGGTTAGCCAATTAAGGGCTTTTTCTTTGTTTACATATTTTAAAATCTCATTCAAGGGGCGTGTAGCATTCTCGCCTACGGCTTTTGTAAAGTCTGATAATGTTCTTTCCGCCGACTTTCCGTGAATACTCGCAATATCGTTTACTTCTAAAGCGTTACCTTTTCTTTCTGCTTTTATGGCTACGGTAATTTTTTCGCCGTTTTCTCGCGTAAGGTCTGTGATGATAACATTTGA
>JAITMJ010000023.1 GCA_031277475.1 Flavobacteriaceae bacterium | reverse complement strand
TTAACCCTGCTTTGATAAAAAAGCCCAAAGTAGCCTTTACGCCGGGCATTGAACTAAAAGAAATGCTTGCCACTTTGAAGTACGAAAAGCATAAATAACGAACCGTAAAAACGTCCCCTGATCTCTTAAAAAGTGTTCGGGGGACTCTTTAAAAATGATCCCCGATGATTTTAAAACTCATCGGGGATCTCTTTGCAAAAAGATAGTGATCTTTTGGTGAAGTGATAACTATGGTTTTGTTTTTTTGCTACCACCACACGAAAGATGAGGGTGGGAGCGGGGGTTTCTTGGAGTTCTTTAGAATTTGTAGTTTCTGATTTTCAATAATTTACAAGTTTAAAAATGCTTATCACTAACTTTGGAACATTACCAAAAACCTGCACTTTTTTGGTTAGTTTATTGTTTTTTTTCTTTTGTAATGCTGATGAATAAAGGAAACCAACATGTTTGGAACATTACCGACTATTTATTACTTCCTCATCCAAACGACCGGCTATTACAGCCTTTTCCAAATGACCAACTGTGAGTTCTTTTTGCTTTTTCTTTTTTCTTCCAGTAAGTGCCCTAATAATGGCGGGGAGAATAAAATCTCCTTCAGGACTGAAATAATCTGCCGCCATAAAATGTGATACATCTACCTTAAATTCTTTACCAAAAGCAATAATAAAATCATAGGCATCATCACCATATATCCCCAAATCACTTTCTATACCTGCCTCTCTGGTTACTTCTGCTTTATCAACAACAGCCTCTTTGATAATAAAGTTCTTTAATTTCTCTGTTATAGGTTTCCACCCATTTATCACTTCCTCATCCAACCGACCTGCTATAACTGCTTTCTCTAAATGCGCAATCGTGAGGTTTTTTTTCTTTTTTACATTGAACGGTCGGCTATTTTCTGAATTAAAATACTCTCCAATTCTAAACCAACTTACATCAACATTAAACTCTTTTCCAAATGCAATAATAAAATCATCAGCATCGTCTCCATAGATATCCAAATCATTTTCTATTCGGGTATCTCTCATTAATGGAAAATCGTACTCCCAACGTTCCTCAATAATAAACTTTTTTAATTTTTCAAGAATTTCATCATTCATTTTGCTTCAATTTTTCTTTGGTGTCAGGAGTACCTTTTGCTTCAGTAATATTCTTATTGTGTACAAGGATAAAACTGCTTGTAACAAAATAATTGTGGTTGCCGTCCACTTCAATATTATAAACTTCAATTTTTTTGTCCATCATTTTTACAGTATCCACTTTCACCTGCTCTCCGGTGGATGTTCGCAATTTATCATTTGGTTTTAGATCTTTAACGGTTACCCATCCCTTACCCTCAACATAAAAAGGATGTTCTGCCGTTACTAAGACTTTTTCTTTGGCTGCCGACAACTCATATATACCGTTTGTTTGCTGTTTCAACACATTTATAACCTTACTCAACTCTACTTTTTCTGCATCAAGATTGTAGGAATAAACACTGTCTCCAATGTTTATTTTTTCAATAGGCACCAGAGATTCTTTGCTATATACCAAAGTGCCTTCTGCAAAACAAATATGCCACTCGGTATTCCAAGAACCATCAGACCTGTATGCGTGTTCTGCATTTGTTTCTTGCACCTCGCTTATAAACTCTGCTATCTCTTCACGATTGTCCCAAATATCATAAGCAGTCCATACCCAACCAACTCCGGGAACAAGTCTGCCCAATACTCTCCCAACAACTTTTGAAGCAGTTTTCTTTGCTAATTTTTTACCTACAACTTTAGTAAGGGTTTTCTCAGTAGTTTTTTTAAATGTAGAACTTTCAATTGGAATTGCTTTTGATAATGTCCATGATGCAATAGAAGAACCTTTTGGTGACCCCAACGCACCTACAGGTTTCAAATAATCAATAGGTTGTCCCAATCCGACAAGGGTAGGTCCGACCCACCAATTGTCAGAGAAAAAATTTCCATTTTCTTTCTTCTGCCCCGTAATCACTACTTCCTGTATATTTGTTACTTCTGAAGCGGTATTTGTTGAAGAATCATAATAATATTCTGTATCCGGGTCATCAATGAGTGGTTGAAATTCCGGTGTGTTTGGACAATTTGGGCAAGTTGCAAGATAACTTCTTTCTCCTCCAAATAAGTCTCTTCTCATCCCTCCAAAAAGCCCATCACCTATAACCTCCTCCGCTTGGCTACTATCATTCTCTCCCGCAGTTCCGCCGCCACTGCCGCCGCCGTCATCGCTTGCGGCTTCGCCTTCCATTCCTGTGGGGTCAATGTATTTAATAGGATTATTCCAAACATACCCGTAGGAATCAAGTGTAATATCGCTTAGTTGGTCTATCACACCCCATCTTCCAATATCCGGCATATAGAACCTTGCGCCGTAGTCGTAAGCGCCAAATTCTTGTAGTTCTTTGCCGTTGTATTTATAGTTTTGGTAAGCACTTTGCCCAAAATTAGAATTATTATTAGAATCCAAAAAGTTCATTCCAAAGGGATAATAATCATTCTTATCTACTATTTCAAGAATATTGTTGCTGTTTGCGTAGGATAATCTCACGTTTCCTAAGTGGTCTTTGCCTCTTTAATTTTTATTTTTTTCAAAGGAATCGGCGAATCTCGTTCCTCGATTTGTATTGGTAAATGTAACCTTTTCATTGCTAATTTTAAGAGATTATTTGTCTAACAAAATAAATGAGATTATCCAATATAATTATACCATAAATAATTATCCCGAGTATTGTAATGGGTTTCCATATTTCTGTCTCTTTTACTTTGATTTTTTTCATAAGAAAAAACACTATTTCGAGCCCTATCAATCCCACTAAATACCAGATAGGATATCCAAAAGGGCGATCTGTAATTTCCGGATTTAACTTAAAATTTTTATTAAAATACAGGATATCACAAAACAAACATATATAAGCGCATCTTCTTAATATTGCATTAATTTTTGCCATTATTTTAATATTTGATTATCGAAAGTGGTAGGAATAATACCCAATTTTTGAAAGCCATAAATTAATAATATTGTTACTATAAGAATTGAAATATACCACAACCCCACACTAAAAATTTCTTTATACATAGATTCCCTTTCTTTTCTATATTTTTTGTATAAAAAAACAGAAATTAAAAAGGCTATCATTGTTATAGACATGGACCAACGAGAATCTATTCCTACTAATTTATCTAAATAATAATAGAATGGTAGACATACCCATATCATTATGACTGACCACAAACCCATGCCTACATATTGGTCATACATACTTTCATCTTCCATATCGTTATACCTCCTATACAGAAAAATACCTGTTACAAACGCGAACACAAGCCAAACCAAACCGGAAAGAAAAAAAAAAATTCCATATTATCTTAAATTAACGGGTCGATTTTATTATTTTCGCTCCTTCAACGCCAACACGACCGGTTACTTCCTTAGCCACTTCTATATCGGCTTTACCAAGAGGTGCTTGCCCGGGTGTTTTCATTTTTAAAGTACTTCCTGTAAACCTCCGCACAAGAAGTTGTACAGCCATATTAACACCTTGGTCAACCACTTTTTTCTTATTACCATCGATGGCATAACTTCCAAGTACCATACCATCCCCTGCTACGCTCATTACACCTCCAATATACATTAAAGGCACTCCAACTTCCGAACCTACTACGCTAATTGTTAGACCTAATCCTATCAGAGAAATAACATCTCCCGTTTTGCTTATGGCAGTCCCCCATTGTCTTAATACATTTATTTTTACTATAACTACCTCCTCAATTTCTTTAGTTACCCCATCTGCATAAGGTCTTCCCTCTCCTTCTTTAGAATCATCATAAACAGTTCCATTAGCACCATAAAATAAATTTCCTTCTTGATAGGTTTTGCCAAGATGTTCATATCCATCTATTTCATCACTTCGGTCAAACCATTCAATATTGTTAGTTTCTTTATTTCTATACCAATCTGCTATTATATTAGGTCTATCCCCGATCGATAACCGACTAATACTATTATTTATTCTCATTTCCATCATCTCACTCATTCCACCCATCATCACATCCATTTGGCTGCTATCATTCTCTCCTGCAGTTCCGGCACTTCCTCCACTATCGCTACTTGCTGCGGCTTCTTCCATTCCGTCCGGGTCTATAAAACGCAGCGGGTTGTTGTACGCGTAGCGGTAAGGACTCCAGCGTCTATCCATTTCTGCCAGCGGATCCACAACGCCCCATCTCCCCACATCCGGCATATAAAAACGTGCGCCGTAATCATAAGCACCAAATTCTTGTAATTCTTTGCCGTTGTATTTATAATTTTGGTAAGCACTTTGTCCAAAATTAGAATTATTATTAGAATCCAAAAAGTTCATTCCAAAAGGATAGTAGTCGTTTTTATCTACTATTTCAAGAATATTGTTGTTATTTGCGTAGGATAATCTCACGTTTCCTAAATGGTCTTTGTATTGGTAAATATATCTATTTTCTCTAAAGCTAAAAAATCCTTCTGCCGTTGGTACAAACTGCAATATGGCACCGTTTTC
>JAITMJ010000147.1 GCA_031277475.1 Flavobacteriaceae bacterium | reverse complement strand
CATTGTTTTTGTTAAAAAAATACCCGAATCTGAGAAGCTCGTTTTTTTTAATCCGGGTATTTTGAAATTACATTTTAATTAATTCGCACTTCAAGCGTTGCATACTTTTTCTGCCAATTTTTTCTGCTTTGGCGGGCATATCCGTTTTTTTGGAAATCGGCAAAACCATATATTCGAATATTTGTTTCATTTTTAAAACCCAATCTTCATCCGCTTTGTTTTTAATTTTTATAGTGAAGTTGTTGTTTAAAAATTGATGGGACAAAGATTTACTTTTTCCCTCGGAATTGCAACCCTAAAAATGGGTTTTCAGCGATATATTTGGGTTTTTTATGCTATTGATAATCAATGATATATAAACGTATTGACTATATTTCGGGTAAAATATTCTATTTTCGTCTTAAAATACTCGCAAAATGATTAACAAAGAAATTGTAAAAAAGATAAAACACCTGAGACATAAAAAAGGATATAACCATGAAGATATGGCGGAAAAACTGAATATTACACGTTCTGCTTATCAGCGTTTAGAGTCGGGAGATACCTATTCTTGGGCAAAATATTTGGATGAAATAATGAAAACTTTTGAAACCACACCAAAAGAATTTTTTCACGATATTGGCAGAACCAAAACCGTGAATCTAACCAATTATGACAGCTCAACCGGTTATTATGTGGAAACCTTGCTTCAAGAAAATAAGGAAACCACAGAAAAATTGATTGAACAATATGAAGACCGAATAAAAGAAATCAAAGATTTTTATGAACAGAAAATCAAAGATATAGAAGAACAGTTGGAATTTTGGAAGAGCAAATCGGAATAGATTGCTACTCAATGGAATAACCGTCAATAATAACAACGGTGAATACAGAGTAATTGTTGATAATTGTTTAAAAAATAAATAGCATAAAACAAATAAATTTCGGATTTTTGGATTTTGAACTAAAAGCCCCCTATCCCCCAAAGGGGGAAATCCGCAGGATTGGCTACGCCGAACCTCGGTTTCGTCGGCAAATTTCAAAAAAACTTTGTTTTTTTTCATTTGTGTTAGGTTTCGCCGATTCAAATGAAAGAAAATTAAAAAAATATGTGGCAAAAGACGGCAAAATAGAATGTCAATTATTAGGAATTTTGCCCCCTTCGGGGGACAGGGGGCTCATTAAACAAAAAAAGCATGGAAAACTATTCAGTAGGTTTAGACATTGGAACCACAAAAATTGTCGCCATAGTCGGCAGACGAAATTCTCACGGCAAAATTGAAGTTCTCGGCGTGGGAAAATCCAAAAGTCTCGGCGTTCACAGAGGAATTGTAACCAACATTGCGCAAACCATCACTTCCATACAAACGGCGGTGCAGGAAGCGGAAAAAAGTTCGGGAATTCCCATTACGAAAGTAACCGTAGGCGTTGCCGGAAAACACATCCGTTCTTTGCAACATTCGGATTACATTATGCGCGAAAATCCGGAAACCTACATCACGGAAGAAGATATTGAAGTTCTGAAAGAGCAGGTGAAAAAACTTCCGATGTTGCCGGGCGAGGAAATCGTGCACGTTCTTCCGCAGGAATATAAAGTGGATGCCGAAGACGAAATTCAGGAACCCGTCGGAATGCACGGAAAACGCTTGGATGCGAAATTCCATGTGGTTGTCGGGCAAATGGCAAGCATTCGAAATATTGCGCGCTGTGTGAAAGAGGCAGGTTTGGAAATGGAAGCACTCACTTTGGAACCGCTTGCTTCCTCCGAAGCCGTTCTCGCGAAAGAAGAAAAAGAAGCCGGCGTTGCTATTGTGGATATCGGCGGCGGAACTACGGATATTGCGATTTTTAAGGACAATATTATTCGCCACACCTGCGTCATTCCGTACGGCGGCGGCATCATTACCAATGATATCAAAGAAGGCTGTTCGATTATAGAAAAATATGCCGAGAAACTAAAAGTGAAGTTCGGTTCGGCGATTCCGGATTTGGAAAAAGACACTACATTTGTTACAATTCCCGGATTGCACGGAAGACAAGACCGCGAAATTTCTCTCAGAACTTTGGCTAAAGTGATTAACGCGCGCATCGAAGAAATTTTGGAAATGGTAAACACCGAACTCAAAGCCTACGGCGCATTCGAGCAAAAGAAAAAACTCATCGGCGGAATTGTATTGACGGGCGGTGGCTCAAACCTTAAAAATCTGCGGCAGTTGGCGAATTACATCACAGGATTCGACAGCAGAATCGGGTTTGCCAATGAATACGTTGCGAACGATAAAGACGAATATTTAAAAAATCCCGAATTTGCAACCGCCATCGGCTTGTTGATGGAAAGTTTAAAAATTCGCGACAAAAAACCCACAGGCGAAAATCCGGCAGAAGAAGAAATAAAACTCGAAGAGCAAAACACAGAATCCGTTGAAAATCAAGAAGAAACAGAATCTCCTCAAAGCAAAAAAACCAAAAGAGAAAGACTGACATTCGGACAAGCATTTATGAAAAAAGTAAGCGCATTTTTTGAGGAAGTGGATGGGTGAGGGATTAGACGATTTAAAAAATTAGAAATTCATGCGAATCACGGGTTGAATTAAAACAAGAAATTACACAAAGCGAGGGCTAATCTTCTGAAGCAATGTAACCACAAACCGTTTGTTGAACGTGCTTTTAATACGTTCGAACTGATTTTTAAAACAAATCAATATTCTAATTCTTGAAATTTTGTACTTTTGCACTGTAAAAAGTTGAAAACCAAATGACGAACCCTTTGTTTTATGCAAAAATTCTCCTTTTCGGTGAATACGGAATCATCGAAAACTCTCAAGGATTGACGTTGCCATACAATTTTTACAACGGTGCTTTCAAATTTTCCGGTTTGGATTCGGAGTTTGAAAAAAAATCAAATCTGCACCTGCAAAAATTTTCTCAATATTTGGCGAATTTGGAACTGCCCGAAGATTTTAAAATTGACGTTTCGCAGTTTCGGCAAGATATTTCGCACGGGCTTTTCTTTGATTCCAACATTCCGCAAGGTTACGGCGTGGGAAGTTCCGGAGCGTTGGTAGCCGCAGTTTTTGAAAAATATTCTTACATAAAACATCTGCCCGAAAATATTTCCAAAGATACTTTGAAGAAATTGAGAACTGTTTTTGGCGAAATGGAAAATCATTTTCATGGAAAAAGTTCGGGAATAGACCCGCTGATTTGCTATATGAAACTCCCGATTTTCATCGAAAATAAAGAAAATGTGAACCAAGTTTTCATCCCGAAAAGCGAAGCCGGAAAAGGTGCGATTTTCTTGATAGATTCCGGAACAGCGGGAGAAACCGGACCGATGATTCAAATTTTCTTTGAAAAAATGAAAACCGAAGGTTTCCGAAAAACATTGAAAGAAGAATTTATCCGCTACAACAATGCGTGCATCGATGCTTTCTTGAAAAAAGAGATGAGCCCGTTTTTCAAAAACTTGAAAAAGCTTTCCGTTTGGGCATACGAACATTTCCGACCGATGATTCCCGAAAATCTTTTCAATGCGTGGAAAAAAGGCTTGGATACGAATATTTATTACCTGAAACTCTGCGGAAGCGGTGGCGGCGGCTATATTTTGGGATTTGCAAAAGACTATGCAAAGGCCGAAAAAATGCTGAAAAGTTTCAACAAAGAGGTGATTTACAGATTCTAAAAAAATCTCGGAAAAAATGTCCGGAAAAGATGATTTCCAATCGCTAAAATCTCCACAAAAATTCTTTCTCTACAGAGTTTCGCAACTGCTTGGTTTCCTTCTGGGAATGCGGTTCACGTCCGTAGTCATCCTCGCTTTTGCGCTTTATGTTTCCACGTTTTTTTTGTTTAATCGCGAAGAAAGTTTGCGGAAATTTGTTTTTGATTTCAAAGTTCACGGCATTATTTTTTGCACCATTCTCAGCATTTTGGCAGGCGGAATTATCAATCAGTTCTACGACCGCGAAAAAGACCGCATCACAAAACCGCTGCGCACCAAAATCCAAAGTTTTCTGGAACAAAAATATTTTCTCTACGCCTACCTTTCGCTCAACCTCATTTCGCTTGGAATTTCGGTGTTTATTTCGCGAAGGGTTTTTATTTTTCTTGTTGTTTATCAATTCGTTATGTGGTTTTACAGCCACAAAATTTCAAAAATTTTAATTCTGAACAACCTCACTTTTGTCGCCCTCACGCTTTATCCGTTTTTCGGAATGTTGGTGTATTACGGCGCATTTTCGATGAAGATTTTTTTGATGGCTTTGTTTCTGTTTTTAATTTTGTTAATCATTGATATTCTGAAAGATGCACTCACAAAAAACGCCGATAAACTTTTCGGATATTCTACCATTCCCAATGTTTTCGACAGTAGAATTTCGCGCTTGATTTTAATTTTTTTCCTGATGGTTTTGGCAGCAATTTCCGTAATTTTAATCGAAAAAAGCAAGGTTTACAACATTATGAATCTCTATTTCGAGGCAGGATTAATCATCATCGCCATTGCCGTTTATTTAATTTTGAGCCCCAAAAGAGTTCCCGTTTTTGTAGCACTTAATCTGTTGAAAATCTGGATTTTTATCGGAATTATCGCGATGCTTTTGGATGGAATTTTTAATCAAATTAATGGGTGAATTTACAACGAGAAAAAAAATTATACATTTGCATATTCCGAAAACACTCTAAAAATTGATGTTATGACAACAATGACCATCAAATACGACGAAAAAAATAAATACGCAAAACAAGTGCTGACCGGTTTAATCGGCTCGGGAATTATTCGCCGTAAAAGCGAGGTGAAAAATCGGAAAATTTCTTTGTTTAAAGCGGCGTTATCCGAGGCAAAAATGATGTCGGAAGATATTGAGATGAACGGAATCGAAGGGTATAAAACGTTGGACGATTTGTTGAATATAAAACAGCATTGAGAGAATTTTTGGGAAGTCGATTTAAATAAAATATAAACAGATGAAATTTGAAAATTATCAATCGGGAAACGGCGGGTTCATCGCGCTTCGCAACGAAACCGAAGAAATCGGAAAAGTGACTTATACCATTTTTCCGGAAGATAAAAAACTGATTATTTCTTTCGTGCTCGTTCATCCGAAATTTGAAGGACAAGGAAACGGAAAACTCTTGGTGGAAGAAATCTTGAAATTCGCACGAGAAAACGCTTGGAAAGTTTATCCGCACTGCTCTTACGCACGTTCCGTGATGATGAGAATGACGGAAATAGAGGATGTTTTTTTAGTTTGAAAATGAGAGAATTAGGTTTTTTATAATTTCTTATATTAATCTCAAAATCAGAACTCTGAAATTTTTATAGCGGGTCAAACACATTAAAAAATGTAATTCATTCCTCCTTAAAAACCACATTTCAAGCAGTTCAAAAAAAAAATTTCGGGGAAAAGGCGGCGGAAATCATCGGAACGTTGGTTGGTTTGAAAAATTGAAATCTCAATTCTTACATCTAAAAAAATGAACAGAAAAGAATTTTTATTTCCAATCGGATTAATGTTTTGGCTGATTTTTGATTGGCTCAATAAAACTTTCACAGACAATTTGCTTTTAATATTCCTCGCCGGAATCGGTATTTTGGGGGAATTTAAAAAGAGATTGAAATATAAAAAAGTCTGAAATTTGCAATTCTTGCGGAACTTCCGCACCAATTGAATTAATTAATTTTACAGAAAAAACTCGTGGAAACTTCAGATAATTTATAAAAACAATAGTGTATAAATTTTAATATTATGTTACAGAAAATTACAAATTACTACAATCATAAAAATTATGTAGGTATTGTAAAAAATATTCCTGAAACACAGGAACTTGTTTGGGGTTATATAGTCGATTTTTCGGAAAATTTTATTGTCGTTCAAGAAATTTATGATTTTATTCCAATATCTTTTGTTATTCTTCCAATGAAAAATATCAAAAAAATTTATCATAGAAAAAGGGATAAATATTTTGAAAAGATTCTGAAAAGGGAACAAATAAGTATTGCATTAAGAACAAAAGTAGATTTAACAGATTGGGTTTCAATAATGAAAACATTCCAAAAGAAAAAACAAAATATAATTGCTAAATGCGAAGATCCTGATATTGATACTTTTACCATCGGCGAAATAAAACGTGTAATGTCTGATAGTGTTTATATTCGCTATTTTGACGCTTTCGGATTTTTTGATAAAACATTGACTAAAATAGAATACAAAAGTATTACTGCATTTAATTTTGATGATATTTATACTACTGTTTTTAGCAAATACACAAGAGAAAGAAAACCTTGAACTTTGAATTTATGTCACGCTGAGCCTGTCGAAGCGTTGAATTTTTAAATCTTTTAATTAATTTCGCAAACTAAAACTTTGAACTTTAAACCCAAAACCTTGAATTTAAAAATCTACAACTCTCTCACCGCCGAAAAGGAAATCTTTAAACCGATTTTGGAAGGAAATATCGGGATGTACGTCTGCGGACCCACCGTTTACAGCAACGTGCATTTGGGAAATGTGCGCACATTTATCTCGTTCGATTTTATTTTCAGAACGCTGAAATTTCTCGGATATAAAGTGCGATACGTCCGAAACATCACCGATGCCGGACATTTGACGGACGACGGAACTGCGGAAAACGACAGATTCGTGAAGCAATCTCGCCTCGAAAAACTCGAACCGATGGAAATCGTGCAGAAATATACCGTTGATTTCCACAAAGTTTTGGACGTTTTCAACCTGCTTCCGCCAACCATCGAACCGACTGCCACAGGACATATTTTGGAACAAATCGAACTCACACAAAAACTCATCAATTCCGGATTTGCCTACGAAAACGGCGGCTCTGTTTATTTTGATGTCGAAGAATACAACAAACGCGGACTGAACTACGGCGAACTTTCCCGAAGAAATATCGAAGAACTCATCGCCAATACCCGCGATTTAGACGGACAAAACGAAAAGAAAAATCCCGCCGATTTTGCACTTTGGAAAAAAGCATCGCCCGAACACATTATGCGCTGGAACTCGCCTTGGGGCGAAGGTTTTCCGGGTTGGCATTTGGAATGTACCGTGATGAGTACCAAATATTTGGGAACAAAATTCGACATTCACGGCGGCGGTTTGGATTTGAAATTCCCACACCACGAATGTGAAATCGCGCAGGGAAAAGCCGGAAACGGACACGAAACCGTAAACTATTGGATGCACGCTAATATGCTGACAATGAACGGACAACGAATGAGCAAATCTACCGGAAATTATATTTTGCCGATGCAATTGCTCTCCGGCGAAAACGATTTTTTTGAAAAAGCATTTCATCCTTCCGTTGTGAGATTTTGCTTTATGCAAGCGCATTACCGAAGTGTTTTGGATATTTCCAACGAAGCGATGACCGCCGCCGAAAAAGGATTTCAACGCTTGATGGAAGCCGTGAAAATTATTAATAATGAAGAATTAATAATTAATAATTCTCGAATCTCGAACCTCGAATCTCGAATCTCGAACCTCGAATCTCGAACCTCGAATCCCGAATCTCGAACCCCGAACCTCGAACCCCGAACCCCGAATCTCGAATCAAATTTCAAATTTTCCGATTGGAAAACCAAATGTTTCGAGGCATTGACAGACGATTTCAATTCGCCGATTTTGATGGCACATATTTTTGAAGCCGTGAAATTTATTTTTGCATTAAAAGACGAAAAAGAACAAATTTCTCTCGAAGATTTTAACGCATTAAAAACACTGATGAATGCTTTTGTTTATGGCGTTTTCGGCTTTCAAAATATCGAAGAAAACAACGATGAAAAACTCGACCAAGCGATGCAAATTTTAATCGAATTGAGAAACCAAGCCCGAAAATCCAAAAACTTTGAACTCTCCGACCAAATCCGCGACAAACTCTTGGAACGCGGCATCGAACTGAAAGATGGAAGGGAAGGAACTTCGTATTCATTAAAATAATAAATTGAAAAATTCATCAATTTTGTCGGTCTGAGCGAAATCCAAACCTCGAACTTCAATTTTAACTTTTTTTTCATATCCGTATCCAAAAATCGGATTTCGCGGTTGAAATCTTTTTTTTAACAAATTAAAATTGAATTGAAATGAAAAGAATAATTTTGGGAATGCTGCTTGTATCAGGCACATTTTCGTTTTCTCAGTATTATCCCGATTATCCGGGAGATTATGGCGGCGGCGGATATTATTATGACAATCCGGAATATTTTTCGGACGATTATTATTACGAATATCCGGCGGATTACTACAATGATAATGTTTACATCAGTTTTTACAACGATTACAGAAAGAGCATCACAAAAATAAATTGGAACAAGTTTTATAAAAAACATCATTTAACGCCTTGGCAAATCGACCAAATCATTCGTCTGAACCAAATGTATGCGGATTTTGCAGCGTGGAATATGTATTACAGATATAATCCCGACAGATGGTATTACGACAGATTTTTTGCGTTGCAATTTATTTTGGGACCACAAGTTTTCGTGATTTTCCAAAACACCTATTACGGCGGCTACAGTCCGGTGGTTTATTATCATAATTACAGAATCAAACATTATAAACCGGCAATTTGTGTGAGACCGTATTACAGAAATATCAATGTTAATGTTTACAGAATCGACAGAACTCAATATCACGCAAACAATGGTTGGTACAACAATTATCGCGAAAATATCGGTTTTAAAAATAATAATGTGCGAAGCGGAAGCAGCTATCAAAATCCGGGTTTTCAAAATAATGGCGTTAGAAATTCTACAACAAACAACGGCGTGAGAAACAATACCTCTCAAACTCCGACAAGAGACAACAATTCGGGTGTTAGAAACAACAGTACCACTCAAACTCCGAGAGAAAATAACGGAAATGTGAGAAACAACACTACCCAAACTCCGAAGGAAAATGTGAGGGATAATAATTCCAATACCCGCGGAGGAAATACAAGAGGCAAATAATAAATTTCAGGTTAAAAGTTAAAAAAGTCAGAAATCAAAATTTTAACAAATTTTTAACAGGTTTTATAAAATTATTTTTTAACTTTGCTGAAATTCGAATATCAAAGAAATATTAACAATTTTAAAATCTTATAAAAATGAGAAAATTAGTTTTAAGTCTATTAGTAGTTGGTTGCGGAACATTCGCAATGGCTCAAACGGAAAAAGCAACAGCAGCAGCATCGTTATCAGCGTCAGCGCAAAGTGATGCCAGAATGCAGGAAAAAAGAGATGCTAAACTTCAAGAAATGAAAGCAAGTTTAGGTTTGTCTGATGATCAAGTTGCGAAAATCAGCGCTCTGCAAGACAAAAGAAAAGAAGCAATGAAAGCCAATCATGACCGAAAAGCTGCAGATATGCAGGAAAAAAGAGCGGCACACGAAGAAGAAATGAAACAAATTCTTACTCCCGAGCAGTTCGAAAAATGGCAAAAAATGAAAGAGGCAAGAAGATCTAAAGAAGCCGCTCAAAGCAGATCGACAAAAGCCGGTGCAAGAAAAGCAGCCGAATAAAAACGGCAAACAACAATTAAAAAGGGTGGAATTTTTTTCCGCCTTTTTTATTTTAAGTATATTTGGCGCGAAGAATTAAAAAATTTAATTAAAGATTTAAAAATTCCGGAATTTTGAGATTTAATCTTTTGTCTCAAAGTCTAATAAAAAAAAATAAATAAAATGATCAGTAAAAAAATAGCGGCTCTCATCAACGAGCAAATTGCCAAAGAACAATACGCCGCACAATATTATCTCTCGATGTCGGCTTGGTTTTCGGCAAAAGATTTGGACGGAATTGCCAACTATTTTCGCGTTCAAAGCAAGGAAGAACTCTTGCACGCCGACAAATTTTTCGATTATTTGGCAGATGTGGACAGCGAAATTATCCTCAACGAAATTCCAAAACCGCCGCATAAATTTTCGGATGCCGCAGAAGTTTTTAAAAAAGCATTAGAACACGAAAAATCGGTAACGAAAAGTATTTTCAACATTCTGAAAAATGCCAACGACGAAAACGATTTTGCAACCGCCACTTTTTTGCAATGGTTTGTGAACGAACAAGTGGAAGAAGAAGCAACAGCATCATTAATGCTCGCAAAAATAAAAATGGTTTCCGACAATCCGTCTGCACTCTATCTTTTCGACCAAGAATTGGGACAAAGAACGCTAAATACGACAATTTAAAGTTTAAAGTTCAAGGTTCAAAATTCAAAGTTCAAGGTTCAAAATTCATTGTTACATTGTTACACTGATAAATTGTTACATTAAATGAAACATCTATTATTCCTTCTATTCGCCGTTCAAATTGTGAACGCTCAAAATTATCCGGTATCGGAAATTCCGGAACATTTAAAACAAAACGCAAATGCCGTAATTCGGGATTATTCTGAAGAATGTACCATAAAATCCATAGACGAAATGACGATAAAACGCCGTTTCGTCATCACCGTTTTAGACAAAGCCGGAGACGAATTTTCCTACATCCATATTGGTTATGACCCCACGACAAAAGCGAGCAACATAAAAGTAAATCAATACAATGCGGCAGGAAAATTGGAAAAAACTTTTGCGAAAAAAGATTTCGGAGATTTCAGTGCATCAAACAGCGGACTGTATGTGGACGATAGAGTTCTTTTCCTGCAACCAATGCCGATTTCCTATCCTTTCACTATAGAATATTCCTACGAAACCAACACTTCAAACACGATTTTTATTGATGATTTTTTTCCGTTGGATTCTTTTAATTTATCCGTTCAGAAAGCGGTTTACAAAATCGTAAATCTTTCGGGCATTAAAATTAACGATAAAATCACGAACACCGATATTGCCGAAATCCAAAAAACAGAAAACGGAAACACCAATATTTATACTCTCGGAAATATTGCGGCGATAAAAAAAGAAGATTTGGCACCGGATCCGGAATACTTGGCTCCGAAAGTTGAATTTTCTGTGGAGAAATTTACATTGGAAAAAGTTCAGGGAAATTTGACGGATTGGAACAGTTTCGGGAAATGGATTCACAAGAATTTATTGGTTCCGGTTTCGGAAATCACGCCGGAAATCCGGCAGGAAATCGCTTCGCTGAATTTGCAGGGAACTACGGAAGAAAAAGTGAAAACCATTTATCAATATATGCAAAACAAAACACGATATGTATTGGTAAGTATCGGAATCGGAGGCTGGAAACCGATGCCCGCTTCGGAAGTTTCCAAAAAAGGTTACGGAGATTGCAAAGCACTCACCAATTATATGCGAACGCTGCTGGCGGCCGCAGGAATTCCGTCTTATTATTCCATAATTTACAGCGATGAAACCGAGTGGAAATTTGATGAAAATTTTCCGAGAATGGGCGGAAATCACGTTATATTAATGATTCCTGCGGAAACCGGAAATATTTGGTTAGAAAATACGAGCCAGAAAATTGCGTTTAATCATATTTCTTACAGAACACGCTACAGAAATGTTTTGGCGGTGAACGAAAACGGTATTGAAATCATAGACACGCCGATTTATAAACCCGAAGAAAGCAAAGAAGAAATCGCGGCTCGCATTAATTTAAACGAAGATGCAAGCGCGGTTTCCGATGCGGAATTTCGTTTCACGGGCGGACAATACGATTTGGTTTTAAACTTACTTTATTTGAAAAATAATGAATTGAAAGATATAGTCAAAGAAAGGTATTTGCGCACGAAAGTTTCGGATTTTTCGGTGGAAAATCTCAGTAACAATCGGGATAATGCGGAAATCGGTTTTTCGGTAAAAATGAAAACTTCGGATTTCGCCAAAAAATTAGGAAACGACTTGTTTTTTCCGGCGATACCTTTTGGCGGAACTCCCCTTTTGACTTCTCGTGAAGAAAGAAAACTTCCGTTTGAAACGGCGTTTCCATATCAAGACGATTACAAAATAGAATATTCTGCGCCCGCAGGTTTTAAATTTTCCGAACTTCCAAACCCCATGAATTTCAGCAGCGAGTTTGGTGCCTATCAAATCAATTTTGAAATAAAAGACGATAAACTATTGGTTCACAGAACATTAACCATAAACAAAGGCATATATCCGAAAGAAAAATACAAAGATTACGCAGCATTCCTGAAAAAAGCTGCCAATGCGGACAATGCGAAGATATTGCTGGAGAAATTGTAATCAGTGATTCCTGTAAAAAATAATATTTTCGTTTATGGGTGGGGTTTGGTTTTGTTTTTTTTCGGTGAATATTGTGGTGGTGAATAGCGGGGTTGTGGGATATCAAACTTAGAAAGAAACAATGCTTACGGCGATTGTAAAAATACAATTTTCGGAATTGGATTTTATCGCCCTGAGTAAAGTCGAAATCTTGAACTTTGAACTTTAAGCGTTGAATTTTCCGTATTTTTGCAAAACAAAAAATATAGAAAAATGCCAAACATCTCGGAAAGAGCGAAGAAAATGCCGGCGTCTCCGGTTCGAAAATTGGTTCCTTTTGCTACACAAGCCAAACAAAAAGGAATAAAAGTTTATCACCTCAACATCGGTCAGCCGGACATCGAAACGCCGCAAACTGCCTTGGATGCAGTGAAAAACAATCATCTCAAAATTTTTGAATATGCGCTTTCGGAAGGAAATTTGGAATACAGAACCGTTCTGAAAAATTATTATCATTCGCTGGGATTTACGGATTTATCAACCGATAATTTCATCGTAACCAACGGCGGTTCGGAAGCATTGAATTTCGCGATTTCCACACTTTGCGACGACGGCGACGAAATCATAATTCCGGAACCTTATTACGCCAATTACAACGGTTTTGCGGGAACGTTTAACATCAATGTAGTTGCAGTTCCATCCTCGATTGAAACCGGTTTTGCACTTCCGCCGATGGAAGATTTCGAGAAAAAAATTACCGAAAAAACGCGGGCGATTATCATTTGCAATCCCGGAAATCCGACCGGAAATCTTTATACTCAAGAAGAACTTCAGAAATTGGCAGACATCGCGTTGAAACACGATATCGTCATCATCGCCGATGAAGTTTACCGCGAATATGTTTACGACGGAAACAAGCAAGTTTCGATGTTGGAATTTAAAGAAGCCTCTGAAAATGTGATTATTATAGATTCCGAATCCAAAAGATATTCGATGTGCGGCGCAAGAATCGGGTGTATGCTGACGCGTTCCAAAAAAATCCGAAATGCTGCAATTCTTTTTGCTCAAGCGCGATTGAGCCCTGTTCTTTTGGGACAAATTGCTGCAACTGCCGCTCATATTGACGATGAAAACTACATTCGCGCTGTTCGTGAAGAATACACCAAACGCCGAAATCTCTTGGTGGATTTGCTGAACGAAATTCCGGGCGTGGTTTGCCCCAAACCGAAAGGCGCATTTTATTGTGCGGTGGAACTTCCTGTGGACGATACCGAAAAATTCGCACAGTGGCTTTTGGAAAAATATTCCGACAACCATGAAACCGTGATGGTTGCGCCGATGGGCGGATTTTACAGCAATCCCGAACTCGGAAAAAAGCAAGTGCGAATCGCTTATGTTTTGAAAGAAGACGATTTGCGAAGAAGCGTGGAACTTTTGAAAGATGCGCTGGAAAAATATAATAAAGAGAGGGAATGATGAATTTTAATCCTGAATTCACAACCATCTGAAAGTTTGTTTTTAAAAAGAGGTTGAGAGTGCTTTAATTTGAAAAAAATCAAAAAATCTCAAATATGGCATTATTTAAGCGTTCCAGAAATACGAACATATCATAAATTATATGATCTGATATTATAATGTATTCATTATCAGTAATTAATATGTTCACATCAGTCGGTTTGCGACGCTACCAACCCCTGCGAGCAGGCGGCAGAAACCCAATAACTTATGACGACAATGCTAACTTTAGGAAAAAATGTTTAAATTTCGTGAAGATTATTTTTTTTCAAAGATGAATTTTCTGCAGGATTTCTTTTTTCCGAATCGTTGTATGGGCTGCAACCGGATTATCGGCAGCGATGATTTGGTTTGTGAAATCTGTTTCGGCAACATTCATTTTACGCATTTTGATTTTGATGAAAATAATTTATTGAAAGAACGTTGTAAACTTCTTTTCCCTGTGGAAAATGCTTTTGCGCTGATGCAATTTGAAAAAGACGAAAGTTTGAGCCGAGATATTATTCACCAATTAAAATATGAAAACCGCGAAAACATCGGGAAAATTCTGGCAAAATGGACTGTGGAAAAAATCAACTTTAAAACTGAAAAACCGAATTTGCTGGCTACGATTCCTCTTCATCCGAAAAAATTGAAAAAACGCGGCTATAATCAGCTTCATCTTTTTGCGGAAACGCTGTCAGAACATTGGAAAATCCCGATTAATCACACTATTTTAAAAAGAAATATCTACGCCAAAGCACAGGCAAAACGCAAAATAGAAGAAAGAGGTAAAACGCAAAATCAGTTTTCTGCCACCGAAACTGTTTCAGACAAGCACATTTTACTGACGGACGATGTTTTCACTACCGGAAATACAATGTCTGCCGCGGTTTGGGAAATTTTAAAATCCGGAAACAACAATAAAGTCAGCGTTTTGGTGATGGCGGTGGAATATTAATTCAAAATTTCAAATGGGTTACCGTTGCAGTTTTTCGCCGTATGACAAATCTCCGGCATCTCCCAATCCGGGAGTGATGTAGCCTTTTGCCGTCAGTTTTTCATCAACCGTACCAATCCAAAGTTTTGCTTCGGGATAAGCGTTTTGAATGGTTTCGATGCCTTGTTTGGAAGCAATCGCCGAAACAATGTGAATTTGCGTGGGATTTCCGTTGGTCAATAAATCTTTAATCGCTTCTATTAAACTCGCGCCGGTCGCCAACATCGGATCGGCGACTATCAGCGGTCTGCCTTCGATATTCGGACAAGTGAGATAATCTTGTTTTATGGAAAAATAATCGTTGGCATCGTGTTTTCGGTAAGCCGCCACAAATCCGCAATCGGCTTTATCAAAATAATTTAAAATTCCTTGAAACAATGGAACTCCGGCTCTTAAAATAGTGGTAATTACGGGCTGAACCGCAATTTCTTTCACTTTAATTTTATCCAAAGGTGTCATAATTTCAATTTCTTTTTGTTCCAAACTTTTGCTGATTTCAAAAGCCGCAATTTCGCCGATGCGTTCCATAGATTTGCGAAAAACCATTCTGTTGGTCTGTGTTTCTACATTTCGGAGTTCATTGATCCATGAATTGACGAGCGAAAAATTTTCTGATAAAACGGTAAGCATTTTTTTGTATTTATGAATGGTTAGTTTTTATGGTCAGGCTGAACAAAATCGAAGTTCGTAATCTAAAATTTGAGATAAAATTAACAAATTTCATTCGGAATTTCTTTAAGTTTACAAAAAACATTTTTCCGCTTCAAATACGGATTCCGGTTTTCCAACATCCGTCAAAACAGCAGAATGTCTGTAGCCTCTGATTTTTTCGGTGAACATCAAATCCAAATATTCTTCCATAATGGAAAATTTTCCGGTTCTTTTTATTTTATCGAATATTTTCGGATTTATACAATGTATTCCACTGAAAGCCAATGCTTTAAAATCTTTATTAAATTCCACAAGCCGTTGTTCGCCGGTTGAGATATTGATCCAGCCGCGCAAAATCATCTCATCATTAAAAAACAATTTCCGTGAACTGTTTCTGTCTGAAACGGCTAAAGTAGCAAAATCTCTTTTTTCTTTATGAAATTTTACGAAATCCGAAATGTTCAAATCTGTGAGAATATCGACATTCATTACTAAAAAATCTTCCCCAAAATCCAAAAATTTCCTTGCAAACATCAATCCTCCGCCAGTTTCCAAAAGTTCGTTTTTCTCATTGGAAATTTCAATTTTTGCACCGAAATTGCTGTTTTTTTTCAGAAATTCTACTATTTGTTCGCCGAAATGATGAACATTAACTACGAAATCATTGATTCCGAAACTTTGAAGATATTTGATGTTTCTTTCCATCAATGAAATTCCGTTCACCAAAACCAGTGCTTTCGGATGATGATCTGTAAAAGGTTTCAGCCGAGTTCCTTTTCCTGCCGCAAAAATGAGAGACTTCATAATTTGAGTTACAAGTTTTACGAGTTACGAGGTTCAATGCTTAAAGCAGATTGTTCGTCGTGCGTGATTTTCACTTTGGTTTGAGGATATTTTTCTTTAATAAATTTCGCAATTTTTACCGCCGCATAAACCGAACGATGTTGCCCGCCGGTGCATCCGAAATTGATTTGTAAATTTTCAAAACTTCGGGACAAATAATTATCTATATTAATGGAAATCAAACACTTAATGAGGTCTAAAAATTTTGGCATTTCGGTTTGCGTTTCCAAATATTCCTGAACGTCAGCGTCGGCACCGGTTGATTTTTTATATTTTTCAATTCTTCCGGGATTCATAATTCCGCGACAATCAAAACAAAATCCGCCGCCATTTCCGGAATCATCTTTCGGAATTCCTTTTTTATATGAAAAACTGTGAATGTCTATTTTTAACATCTTTTAATATTGTTAATTATTTGATTATCAATTTAATTTATATCAATAAAAGAATTATTAGGAAAATCGGATTTCCGCATAAAAAACTGCATCAAAAATATTTTGCCGGATGATAATCACTTTGGAATTTCGCCTTTGTATAAAAACGAGATGATTTCTTTGTTCATTTTGTCGATCATTTCGCTGAAAATGTGGAAAGATTCTTGCTTGTAGATGATGAGCGGATCTTTTTGTTCGTAAACCGCACCTTGAGACGAACGCCGCAAATCGTCCATTTCCCGAAGGTGAAGTTTCCAATTTTCATCAATGATGGCGAGCGTGATGTTCTTTTCGTAGTCGTCAATCAGCGTTTGGCATTTCGTTTCGTAAGCCTTTTCCAAATCGGTAACGATGGTCATCGTTTTTTGTCCTTCGGTAAAAGGAACTTGAATCATTTTGAAATTTTTTCCTTGCGTTTTGTAAACGTTTTCAATAATCGGAAAGGCTTTTTCTTTCATCAATTCCAATTTTTTTCGATAATCTTCTTGGGCAGCCTCAAACAAAATAGTGGTGAGTTCCTGAACTTGTTTATTTTTAAAATCGGCTTCGGAAACCGGCGATTCCATCGTGAAATTTTTAATGATTTCGTATTCAAAATCTTTGAAAATACCCGTCATTTTTCCTTTATTTACGATGGAAAACGAAACGTCGTAAATCATATTTGCGATGTCGTATTTCAAGTGGTCACCGAAAAGCGCATTTTTTCTTCTTTTGTAAATCACGTCTCGCTGTTTGTTCATCACGTCGTCGTATTCCAAAAGTCTTTTTCGGATTCCGAAATTGTTTTCTTCCACTTTTTTCTGAGCGCGCTCGATGGATTTCGTAATCATCGAATGTTGAATCACTTCGCCTTCCTTGTGTCCCAATCTGTCCATCATTTTTGCAATTCTTTCCGAGCCGAAAAGCCGCATCAAATTATCTTCCAACGAAACATAAAACTGCGAGCTTCCCGGATCTCCTTGTCTTCCCGATCTTCCGCGAAGCTGCCTGTCCACGCGTCTGGAATCGTGTCTTTCGGTTCCGATGATGGCAAGTCCGCCCGCTTCTTTCACACCTTCGCGAAGTTTGATGTCGGTTCCTCTTCCCGCCATATTTGTAGCGATGGTTACGGCTTTGGATTTTCCCGCTTCCGCTACGATGTCCGCTTCTTTTTTGTGAAGTTTGGCATTCAAAACCTGATGCTGAATTTTCCTCAGTTGCAATGCTTTGGATAATAATTGCGAGATTTCCACCGAAGTTGTTCCCACCAAAACGGGTCTTCCTTTCTCTGTTAAATTCTCGATTTCTTCGATGACGGCGTTGTATTTTTCGCGGTTGGTTTTGTACACCAAATCGTGCCTGTCATCCCGAATGATGGATCTGTTTGTAGGAATCACGACCACATCCAATTTGTAAATTTGCCAAAATTCTCCGGCTTCGGTTTCGGCAGTTCCCGTCATTCCCGCAAGTTTGTTGTACATTCGGAAATAATTTTGAAGCGTAATTGTGGCAAATGTTTGCGTAGCCGCTTCAATTTTCACGTTTTCTTTGGCTTCGATGGCTTGATGGAGACCGTCCGAATATCGTCTGCCTTCCATAATACGTCCGGTTTGTTCGTCCACGATTTTCACTTCGCCTTCCATTACCACATATTCATCGTCTTTTTCAAACAAAGTGTAGGCTTTCAGAAGTTGGCTCATCGTGTGAATGCGTTCGGATTTTTCGGCAAAATCTGCAAAAAGTTTTTCTTTAGCCTCAAATTCGGCATCTTTGGAAAGATTTTTCGCTTCCAATTCGGCGATTTCGGTTCCGATGTCTTGAAGCACAAAAAAGTTCGGGTCGGAATTTCCTTGCGACATATATTCCACGCCTTTATCGGTGAGTTCCACTTGATTGTTTTTTTCGTCGATTGTGAAATAAAGGTCTTTGTCCACGAGCGGCATATCGCGGTTGTTGTCCTGCATATATTGCGCTTCGGTTTTTTGGAGCAGCGTTTTGATTCCGCTTTCGGAGAGGAATTTTATCAGATGTTTATTTTTCGGAAGTCCGCGATAGGCTTGCAAAAGTTTAAAACCGCCGTCTTTTGTATTTCCTGCGGCGATTAGTTTTCTTGCCTCGCCGAGAACGCCGGAAATGGTTCTTTTTTGAATTTCCACAATTCTGTCCACCGAGGGTTTCAGCACGTCAAACTCTTGTCTGTCGCCTTGCGGAACGGGTCCTGAAATGATGAGCGGTGTTCTGGCATCGTCGATTAATACGGAATCTACCTCGTCCACAATCGCAAAATTGAGTTCGCGCTGCACGAGTTCATTTGGCGAAGCCACCATATTGTCCCGCAAATAATCGAAGCCGAATTCGTTGTTGGTTCCGTAGGTAATGTCGGAATTGTAGGCTTTTCTTCTTCCGTCCGAATTGGGTTGATGATTATCAATGCAATCAATTGTCAAGCCGTGAAATTGATAAAGCGGTCCCATCCACGCGGAGTCTCTTTTTGCGAGATAATCGTTTACGGTAACCACATGAACGCCTCTTCCGGGAAGTGCATTGAGGTAAATCGGCAGAGTTCCGACCAATGTTTTTCCTTCGCCGGTAGCCATTTCCGCAATTTTTCCGCTGTGCAAAACCACGCCTCCGATAAATTGAACGTCGTAATGAATCATATCCCAAACGATGGGCGTTCCGGCGGCGTTCCACGAATTTTTCCAAAAGGCTTTGTCGCCGCGAATTTCCACGAAATCTTTGGTAGTTGCGAGTTCTTTGTCGTAATCGTTTGCCTGCACTTCCAGACCGCCGTTTTCCACTAATCTTTTCGCGGTTTCTTTTATCAATGCGAATGCTTCGGGCAGAATTTGGATTAAAACTTTTTCTTCTACTTCGTAGGATTCTTTTTTCAGCGTTTCAATTTTTCCGAATAGTGCTTCTTTTTCGTCAATATTTGATGTATTGCCGATTTGCTCTTTTATTTGCTCGATTTGCGAAGTGATTTCCGCTGATGCGGCTTTTATTTTTTCTTTGAATTCCAATGTTTTTTCCCGAAGTCCGTCGTCCGAAAGTTCTGTGATGTTCGGTTCGGCGGCTTTTATTTTAGCGACTGTGGTTTTCACCTCTTTCAAGTCGTTCGCGTTTTTATCGCCCAAAAAACTTTTAAGGATTTTATTAAAAAGACTCATAATTTTTTTAAAATTCAGCCTGCAAATATACTCAAAATTAATGAAAATCGGTGGAGGGATGTGGGCATAAAAATTGCTACAAGTTCGGCACTTCTGTACAACGCTGCACTAAAAAAAATTATGAGTATCTCCGTTTTATTTAAATTTTCGATGGATTTAATTTCATAATTGATGATTGAAGTTTGATGATTCATCATTCATCATTTATCATTTATCGCTAATCCTTCACACCTCACATTCCATATAAACCGAGGTTCCTTTTCCGGGTTCGGATTTGATGTCGATTTTTCCGCGCAAATAGTTTACGCGGCTGCGGATATTTTGCAAACCGATTCCGGATTTTTCGTCAGTTTCGGCTACATCGAAACCTTTGCCATTGTCTTCCACCGTTACGGAAAGCGTATTTTCTTGCCTCATCACTTGTAGCAAAACGGATGTAGCACCGGAATGTTTGATGCTGTTGTTCAGCAATTCTTGTATGATTCGGTAAATGATGACTTCCGTAGAGGATTCCATTCTTTGTTCCAAACCGTGAAATTCTGTATTGATGCGGAGTTTCTGCAAAATATTGAGGTTTTCGCAATAATCTTGCAAGGCTTGTTGCAAACCGAGTTTTAACAATGCTTCCGGCATCATATTGTGCGCTACGCGGCGCATTTCCGAGATCGATTCATCTAATTTTCCGATGGCACGATTGAACAGTGCACCGTTTTCTTCCGTTAATACGAGATTTCCTTTCATTGCTCCTAATTGTAATTTTACACCGCTCAGCAAACCGCCGAGTCCGTCGTGAAGGTCTTGGGCTATTCTTCCTCTTTCTTCTTCCTGACCTTTCAGCAGAGATTGTGCGGCAGATAGTTGTTTTTCTTTTTCGAGTTCGGCTATTTTTATTTGTTGTAATTTTTGTCTGTTTCTGTACATTCGGTATATCAACGCTAAAACGAGGATTAACAATGCTATTGCGATGATGAGAATGGTATTGATTTTTGTTTTTTGTTTTAATTCGGTTTGCTGAGATTTTATTTGGATTTCTTTTTTCTCGGTGTCGTATTTGGTGCGCATATCGGCGACTTTTTGTGCGAGGTTTTCGTTGAAAATACCGGAACGCAATTTTTCTACCTCTCCGGAATATTTCAATGAAGTCGGGAAATCGTGTTGTGCGGCACTTATATTGGCTAATAAATCAAGAATGGTTATTTTTACTTCGGTATTATTATCGCTTTCAGCCATTTTCAAAGATTTTTCCGCTTCTTCTTTAGCCCTTGTTAAATTACCGGTGATATAATAATATTGTGCGAGATATTGATGGGCTAACATTTCATCATAAATATTTGAGAAATCGGGTGTTGCTAAAATCTCGAATATTCTGTCTATATATTTCTTCATTTCTGCAGGCTGATTTTTCAGCAGCATAAGGTTTGCCATACCTTCATTAATAATGACTTCTTCGAAGGGACGATCTAATTTTCGGCAGATAGCCAATGCTTCCATATAAGTTTTTTCTGCTTCCGAAAACATTTCCGCTTTTTGATAATATTCTCCCAAATTGTTGAGTGTTGCCATTAAACTAAATTCCGCATCGGTTGTTTTGTATATGGCTGCTGCTTTTTCGCCGTGTGCTATAGCATTTTTATAATCCAACATTCCATTGTAAGAACTGGCAACCATGAATTCTATCTGTGCTTTTTTTATCTGCGGAATATCGTGATTATCCAATATTTTTCTTGCATTGGTGATATATCGAAGTCCGTTTTCATAATCTCCTTTATAATTATATCTTTCACCAATCCTAATCAGCGTATATCCGATATTCAGCGAGTCTTTTTCTTTTTCATATAAATCAAGCACTCGGTTAAGATGCCATATTGCGGAATCATATTTGGATTTTTGAGTATATATAAATCCCATATTTTCATTGTACCGAATAATCCCTTTTTGATATTTTAAATTATGGCTCAATTTTCCGGCTTCCTCTATAAGTTCTCTGCTTTTTTTAGGGTTGTTGTTGGAATATTCGCTCATCAAATCAAAAAGCAAATTCACTTTATTGGTATCATTTTTAGACTTTTTGATGAGCCGTTGCAGGCTGTCTATTGTGGAATTGTTTTGCCCAAACAGCGTAGAACACCACAAAACCGATAAAAATATGAGAATATATTTTTTCATTTTGCAAAGTAAAGGGTTTAAATTAAAAAAATCAATCCCCAGAAATAGTGATTTTTCGAGGTGCGAGGTGCGAGGTTCGGGGTGCGACAGCCCTTCGACAGGATCAGGATGACATTGCTCAGCGTGACATGCAATTAGCCAAAAGCCAACAGCCAAAAATCACTATTTCTGGGGATTGACACGCATTAAAAAACATCCCAACTTTGCAGAAAAATTTTTATTAAGAATGAAAAAAATCTTTACATTTTTAGGAATCATTGTCTCTGTAATGAATTTTGCACAGGCAATTAATGTGACTGCGTCATCGGGAACGCCGTCAGCGAACTATACCACTTTGAAAGCATCGTTTGATGCCATCAATGCGGGAACACATCAGGGCGTTATCCAAATCAACGTTTCGGGAAATACTACGGAAACTGCGGCGGCAGTATTGAACAACAGCACTACTTACACTTCTGTTACCATAAAACCGACCGCCGGAACTACGGCTACGATTTCGGGAAATTTAGCAGGTGCCGCATTGGTAAAGATTAATGGAAGTAATGTTACGATAGACGGCTCGAACACCGCAGACGGAACTACGCGTAATTTAACATTTAACAATACCGGAACAAGTTCATCGCAAGTGCTTCATGTGGCTTCTGCCGCAGGTGTCCGAAACACGAATATTACCTTGAAAAATGCAGTATTTATCAATGGCACTCAATTAAGTTCCGCCATTATCCTTACTAATAGTACAAACACAGCACCGGGAGATTTCAAAGATGTAACGATAGACAATGTTTCTGTTCAAAAGGCGTTTATGGGAATTTTTGCTCGGGCAAATGCGGATCCGAACAACACCAATTTCACCGTGAAAAACTCTAATTTAGACGCTTCAGGCACAAATGCTTTATCCGGTACGGGCATTTACACCGAGGGTATTGATGGCGTTTTGTTGGAAAATAACAACGTTGGAAATATTCCGTCCGGCATTGTTACGAACCAAAAAACAGGATTCTGGATTGGTCCCGGAACAAAAAATGCGGTAGTGAAAAACAACGAGATTCACAATATCACTCATAACAGCAATTTCGTGATGGGAATGTTGGTTGCTCCCAGTATCATAGACTCCAATATTACGATTTCCGACAATACCATTGCAGATTTAACACAAATCAATAATGTTTCGATTGCCGGTATTTGGCTTTTGGACAATGGCACTAACCCAACTACAGGCGTGTCTATTACGAACAACCAAATTATGTTCATCAAACAAAACGGTCCTTACGGGGCTGTGGGTATTATGCTGAATGCAAGTAATACGACAGGAACCAACAATATTTTCAACAATTTTATTTTCGACATCGCTGCAGACGGTTGGGACGGCACTGCATTTAGCGATAATGGTTGGGGAATTTATGTAAACTCCGGAACCGGCTATAAAATTTATAACAACACTATCTATATGAGACTCGATCAATTTGCACCCGAAGGCATTACGGCGGCGATGATGATTGGTTCGGGCGTTACGGCAGTCGGAGCCCTCGATTTGAGAAATAATATTTTCGTTAATTCTCAAACCATAGGCAATCGCTACGCCATTTATAGTGTGAATTCAAACAACAATATTTTCAGCAATATTGATTACAACGATTATTATTCCACACAAAATCTCGGATTTATCGGTTCGGCGAGAGCAAATTTGGCGGCATTGCAAGCCGGTTTCGGTGGAAATACCAATTCCAAAAATATTTTACCGGTGTTCACTTCCTTCTCCAATTTGCATTTGAATTTAGCCGACAATCCTACGCTTGACAATTTGGGAACATTAATTCCCGGCGGCGCAACTACGGACATTGACGGAGAAACCAGAAGCACCATCATTCCGGATATGGGTGCAGACGAATTCGGCTTGATTTTGATGGGCACCGCAGAAGTTTCAAAAAATAAAATTGCCGTTTATCCGAATCCTGTGAAAAATATTTTGTACATAAGCCCCCTTTCCCCCAAAGGGGGAACAACGCTGACTCCCCCTCCTTCGGAGGGGGTCGGGGGGAGGAGAATTTACGATATTTCGGGAAAATTGGTAAAAATGTTCAATGGAAATTCTGTGGATGTTTCCGGTTTTCAGAAAGGAATTTATATTTTAAATGTTGATAATCAATCCATTAAATTTATAAAAGAATAAATAAAAATTTTGTAGTTATCTTTTTTATTAGAAAATTCGTCTCGCCACAAAACGCGAGACGGATTTTTTTTAGGTTCGGGGTGCGGGGTTCGGGGTGCGAGGTGCGAGGTTCGGGGTGTGAGATGCGGGGTTCGGGTTTTTGACACTTTGACAAAGTTGAAAATCTTTGTCAAAGTTTGAGAAAGACAAAAGTCATATCAGTCACAAAAGTCCCTAAAAAATCAGTATGCAAAAAATCGAAAAAGCAAATTATAATCGTCGCCAAAGTCACAAAAATCCCCCCGAAACAGATTGAACAGAAAACTACACAAAAGGATTTGTGCGGGGGCAATGCACATAAATTTGGGGTCATCTGCATCTATTCGTATCATTTAAATTATAACCTCTATTAAGTTTCCATTACTGTCATATATTTGATGGGTTATTAAGACACCTTGCTCGTTCCATTCTTTAAACGAACCATAAACACCATCATATTTTTCAAAATACTCATCTTTTATTTTTCCGTTTGGCCAGTATTCTACTTGTCTGCCATCTAAAATTCCATCCACATATTCACTTTCTGAAGAAAACTGTGTAGTATTAGGGAAGTACTCATATACAATACCCGTAAATAGCACTCCATTATAAAGCCAAACCCCTGTTCCCCAATTGGTGGGTCTATCTCGTAATGTTAAATTCGGGTCATTAATATCTATTCGTATCATAATTGTAATAATTTTCACCTTCCGCACAAATCCTTTCGTGTGGCGGTTATTTTAAAAATCAAATATTCTAAAAACCTCAAACCAACTGCACCTGCAAAAGTTTTTCGGCAAATTCGTGCAAGCCGTTTTCGATGTCTTTTTTGCGTTTTTCGCTCGGGGTTTTTATGCCGTAAATGTATTTTGCCAAAAGACTTTTATTAATCCCGATTTGTGCCGCAAAAGCCGAAACATTAATTTGCGGATAGCGCGAAAACACTTCCCCGATTTCGTTTTTTTTCGGTTCGTTTTCTTCAAAAAAACTGCTGATGTGAAGGTCTTCATCCAAAATTTCCCAACGAACATCATCTTTAAATTTCCCGATTACAAAATTCTCGCGTTCCGTTTCACTCGCGTTTTTCAATAGCGGAAAGGCTTCAAGCGGTCTGCTGAACATTTCGCCTTGCTCTGTTTTCATAAAAATTCTGCTCTCGGAAAACCAAATTCTTTTAATTGTTTTCATCTGTTTATATTTTATTTTTTCAGCGGTCAGATGGAACACTTTGTACAATCATTCGTTTGTGTGTCAATATTTTGTCATGCGTGTTTCATTTTATATTTTTCATTATTCCCCGTGATATTCTTTCCAAGCACTGATAAAATCATCTTTGTATAATTCTATTATCGCAATCGCTTTTTTCAAATCTTTTGGTTTAATGTTTTTATTTTCAACAACTTCCGTTTCAGGAACTAAATTTATTTTCGCTTTTCCATCCGCATTCTCAATGTGAACGTGAATAGGCAAATGTTCCTCCGAATAAAAGAAAAAACGCAAACCGAAAATATTTAACAACGTAGGCATAATTTTATATTTTTCATCAAAAGACCATACAAAAATGGGGATAAATTTTTATCCCTGCAAATTTTAAAATTAAAAGATTGACAAACTCGCATCTCGAAACCCGAAACCCGAAACCCGAATCTCGCACCCCGAACCCCGAACCTCGCATCTCGTATCTCGAATCTCGCACCTCGAAAAATCACTATTTCTGGGGATTGACTTGTATTGAAAAATCGCTCAACTTTGCAAAAAATATTTAAAATTTAATCTTATGAGAACAAAAATCATTACTATTTTACTGCTAAATTCGTATTTAGTATGTTTTTCGCAAACGATGGTCGGAAAAGGTTTCAATGTGGAACCTACCGATTGCATCACCGATGAACAGCGTACTGTTATCAAGGAAATGATTGCCGAAAATAGAGCAATTTTAAAGCAACAAGGAAAACTTACGGAGGATAAAACGCTGGCTCATCCGCTTTTTATTTGGCCTGTAAAAAAAGCAGCCGGAACTCCTTACAACGAAATTTGGGGAATTTCTAATTATGTGGATCACGACGCAACCGGACAAATTCGAGACTATAATTGCGGACAAAAAACTTATAACGGACACGCCGGAGTTGATATTTACACGTTTCCTTTCGGTTGGTATCAAATGGACAACAATCAATCGGAAATTGTGGCGGCAGCACCCGGAGTCATCGTTGCAAAAATGGATGGACAATACGACAGAAGGTGCCAAATGAGCAATCTGGTTTGGAACGCCGTTTATTTGCAACACGCCGACGGCAGCGTAACTTGGTATGGACACATGAAAGAAGGTTCGCTGACGACAAAAAATATCGGCGACAGCGTAGCCGCAGGAGAATTTTTGGGAATTGTCGGGAGTTCCGGAAATTCTACAGGACCGCATTTGCATTTTGAAGTTTACAACAGCAACAACCAACTCGTGGATCCTTACACCGCTTTCGTCGGACCTTGCTATACCTCGCCTTCCGACACAGATTCTTGGTGGCAAACCCAAAAACCGTATCTCAACCCGAAAATTAATGCCGTATTGACGCACAGCGCAGCAATAAGTTTGGACAACGGTTGCGGCGTTCAGGAAACTACGAATTTTAAAGACAATTTCAACACCGGAGAAACGGTTTACGTTTATGGCTATTTAACAGACATTCCGGTGGGCGAAATTTTCAGTATAATACTCACTCGTCCGGACAATACCGTTGCAGCACAAGCCAGTTATACGATGGATACACTTTATGGTTGGTCTGCTTGGGGTTGGACTTTTCCGGAAGGTTACTTTGACCAAACCGGAACTTGGAAGACTACCGTAACTTCCGGTACTAAAAGCCTTACACACGAATTCACTTATGGCGTTACTGCCGGAACAGATTCTGTGTTAAAGGAAACGTTCCAAATCATTAATCCTGTGAGAAACAATCAGTTGGAAATCATTTACAGCGGAGAAAAATTTGAAAACGAATTTTCTGCGGAACTTTATTCTATGGACGGAAAACTGATTTCAAAATCGAAAATTAATCTGCGAAAAGGCGTAAACAAACTGCCTTTCCAACACCAAAAAGGAAATTATATCTTAAAAATTTCAAATAAAACCTTTAAGATTTTAAATTAATTGCAATAACCACGAGAACTCATAAATGAAAACCCTTTCAATCTAAATTGGAGGGGTTTTTTGGTGCGAGTTTTTTTGTTTAAAGTTTAACACTTATTTTAATTTGTTGTAAACCAATATTTTATGTAGAAAATCCGTTCAATTAGCTTGTGAAAAATAGTTTGCCCATATATAGAACGATTAATTCTAAAACTGTATTCATCCAAATACTTTTCAATGTGTCCTTCATGCATCCGGAAATATACACTTCGAAGCATTGCTTTTACTTGATGAACAAATGTATTTACTTCAAAAAAAACGAGGAACCACTCTTGATTTTTGTGATGGAATAATCCTCTTGCAAAGGAATATAACCCGTCCATTTGTCCGTAATAACGCCTGCTTCTTTCGAGATGTGACTCTTAAAAATAAGTGCCAAACAAACATTAAAATTCATAATCTCTTTTCACAAGGCAAACTCGGACTTTGTAGTTTTCGTACCAAAATTCTTTTCCGAATTTTTGTGCCACAAGATGTTCGGCGTTATCTTTCCAAAGTTTGATACTTTCTAAATTTTTCCAATAGGAAATCGTGATGCCTGTTTCGTTTTTTGCACTTTCCATACCGAGAAATCCTTGCTGTTTCTGCACAAGATTTTGCATTTTTTCAGCCATTTCCGCATAATCTTTGTCATCGGATTTTTTAATTGAAGTAAAAATTACGGCGTAATATGGCGGTTTCGGAGTTGTTGCTATCATTTTCAATTTCAATTTTCAAACTTGTAATCAAAGCATAAATCTGTAGCCTTTAAATGTTTTTTGTTGCTGATTTTCATTAGAAAAAACGGAAATTATTTTTTGTATTTGGGTTTCTAAAGCGTTGATTATAAAATCTTGAATCAGCCCGCTTTTTTTAGATACATACTGCTCGATGAGCATATCATTAAAATAAATTCCTTTTTCGGTGTATGGAAAAAGTGGCGATCCTTCTTTCATCGTAAGAAAATTAATGAGCAATCTTGCGGTGCGTTTGTTTCCGTCAATAAAAGGCTGATGAAGCCAAATTTCTTGTGCTAAAAAAGCGGCTTTCTCCACCACATTTTTTTCGCTGTTGTTGATTTGGGAAACCAGAGTTTTCATATTCAGTTCTACATTTTCCGGCGTGCTCAAAGGTTCAATATTGAATTTTTCTCCGCCGCTTAACGTGATTTGAATTTTGTTTTTTTTTACTTTAAAATCTCCGTATTTTTGTCCGTGCTGTTTGTAGGATAAATAATAATCGTCTTGAAAAAGCGATCCGATGGAAAGCCAATTCAGTTTTTTGATAAAATCAACCGTCAGAGGTTCTTTGGAAATCACGGCGTTCAGCATAAACATCAGTGCTTTGTAAGTTCCTCTTTGCTCCAATAAATCTTTGGTTTTAATGTTCTTGCCGGAAATTGTACCGTTTTCTATGATGGATTTCGTTTGCGCCAAAGTCAGTTGGTTTCCTTCCAAACTATTGGTAGAATAGATGTATTCGGCGATGAGTTCTCTTTCCCTTTCGAGAGAAAGCGTATAATTTAGTTTTTGATATTGAGATAAAATAGCCTCATTTATCATCATAGAAATGTTTTTTTATGTGTGATTTTTAATGGAAATTGATTTTAAAGTTTTTTGATAATCAATATATTATAAAATTCAAATCTCAAACTTTAAACCTTGAACCTTGAATTAATTGTCACCCTGAGCGAAGTCGAAGGGTTGAACCTTAAACTTTGAACTTTTTAAACAACTCAATTTTCCAATTTATCCAAAAACGGGTAATCTTCTTGTGCGTAAACGTATTCGTAAACTTTTTCCGGCGAAGGAAACGGTGAATGTTCCATAAAATCTACACATTCTTCCACAAAATCCCGAGATTGGTTGTCGATTTCTTCCAATTCCGTTTCGGTTGCCCATTGGTTTTCCAAAATTCTGTGTTTTATGAGTTCAATCGGGTCGTCTTTTTTGTGTTCGGCAACTTCTTCTTTCGTTCTGTACGGTTCTGCGTCAGACATTGAATGTCCGCGATATCGGTAAGTTCGCGCTTCTATAAACGTAGGTCCGTCACCTCGTCTTGCGCGTTCAATCGCTTCGAAAGCGGCTTCCGCCACTTTTTCCGGATCCATCGCATCCACCGGCATACAAGGCATTTCGTAGCCTAATCCCAATTTATAAATATCTTCGTGGTTGGCGGTTCTTTTCACGGAAGTTCCCATCGCATATTGATTATTTTCCACCACAAAAACTACGGGAAGTTTCCAATTCATCGCCATATTGAACGTTTCGTGAAGCGAGCCTTGTCGCGCGGCACCATCACCAAAAAAGCAAATACAAACCGCTTTTCTGTCGAAATATTTGTTGGCAAAAGCGATTCCGGCGCCCAAAGGAATTTGTCCGCCCACGATTCCGTGTCCTCCGAAAAAGCGATGTTCTCTGCTGAAAATGTGCATAGAACCGCCCAATCCTCCGGAAGTTCCTGTGGCTTTTCCGCAAAGTTCCGCCAAAATTCTTCTCGGGTCTACGCCCATTGCCATCGGGTGAATGTGGCATCTGTACGCCGTAATCATACTGTCTTTGGACAAATCCATCGCGTGTGTAAAACCCGCGGGAATGGCTTCTTGTCCGTTGTACAAATGCAAAAAACCTCTGATTTTTTGTTTCAGATAAAGCGATCGGCATTTATCTTCGAATCTTCGCCACATCGTCATTTCCGAATACCATTTCAAGTAAACTTCTTTTGAAAACGCCTCCATATTTTTATAGAATTATTCGGCAAAAATAGTAAAAAGTTGTGAGTTTCAGGTTTCGTGTTTTCATGCTTTCGTGATATAACATTCTAACCCGTATCTTTTTAATCTCATTTTCAAATTAAAATTTTATTATTAATTTAGTTTCAGAATTAAAAAAGCCGTTGTGAATTATTGTTTAGAATGTGGCGAAAAAATCATCGGGCGCTCCGATAAAAAATTCTGTAATGACGATTGCAGAAATGCCTACAACAACAAACTGAACAAAGATTCTTCCAATCTGATGAGGAATATTCACAACAAATTGCGGAAGAATTACAGGATTCTTATTTCCCAAAATTTTGCAGACGGGAAAATGAAAACCACCAAAACCAAACTTTCCGCCGCCGGTTTTGATTTCAATTATTTCACGAATTTTAAATCCTACAAAAACGGCTCTGAATACAGATTTATCTATAATATCGGCTACAAATTTCTCGAAGACGACTGGCTGCTGATTGTGAAAAACGAATAGTTCAGACCGCAAAAAATCACCAACCGAAAAAAACCTATGAATTGGAAAGTTAAAAATTTTGATGAACTCCATGTTGATGAACTTTATGAAATCATCAAAGCGAGGATTGATGTTTTTGTAGTCGAGCAAAACGAACCTTATCACGATTTGGATGATGATGACCAAACAGCAATTCATCTTTGGGCGGAAGACGAAAAAGGAAATGTTTTAGCCTATTGCAGAATTTTTGATTGCGGAATAAAATATGATGAAACGTGTATCGGAAGGGTTTTGACAACACAACAGGCACGAGGAAAAAACATCGGCAGACAACTGATGAAATATGCTTTGGAAATTATAGAAAATCGTTTCCGAACGTCTGCGGTACGGATTTCCGCACAGGATTATTTATTGAAATTTTACAAAGAATTCGGTTTTGAAGATACCGGCAAAAAATATTTGGAAGACCATATCCCGCACACGGAAATGTTGAGAAAATAAAAAAAACTACGATAAAGAAAAAATCAGTCCGTTTTTATGTTTTTGATTCGGGTTTAGAATTTCGTATATTTTTATTCATTTATTTTACGGCTGCTATTTTTCGTATTTTGGTAATACTCTTTTTCAATCACACTTAAAAAAGTAGATTATTTATAAAATCTATTCGGTCTTTACAGAGGCAGATTGTGTAATGCAATGTCTTGTATTTGCGAACTCTCTGTCTTTTTGCTGTTGCTTTTTCCATTTATTAAAGAGATATTTGTCTAAAGGCATGACCAGTTGGGTTTTATGTTTCGTTGCTCGAATATATTACAAAGAATCAACTGTGTTCAATTTTTTAATAATCTCATTTACAATATCATAAATTTTCTCAAAATATTCCTTATTTTTTTCGTTTATTTGTTCTTTAAATGTCGCTTCATCTCCTATTTCTTGCATTAAACTTCTGATTTCCTCCATCTTTTTTTTGTTGTTTTTATTTGATGGATAATATTTGTCAAAGTTTTTTGTAACTTCATCCCACAGTTGTTTTGCCATAAATCCGGTTGCTCCGATTGGTATAGGCTTAATCCCTCGTTCAACGGCAATATTGAACTCGTCTTCCATACCATTGGAATTTTTTATACTTATGCCATCTTCATCTTTTTTATTTCCATACACAAAAACTGCAATTCCTGCTTCTTGAAGCATTTCATCACGATATTTTGTGTTACGTTCTTTCTTTTCCTTTTTCTTTTCTTCTTCGCTAATTCCTTCTCTAACAAATTCCAAAGGAAAGGGTCTCATTTTAATGTATTCATCAAAATGCCGATATTTTGTCGAAAACATATAATCAAGAGCTCCATCAATAACAACATCTCCAACTTTTTTCCCTTTCCCAGTAATAATCTTATGCTTATTTGACAAAATACTTTTAGCCAAAGAATGAATAAACAATTTGTGCTGATTTTCATTTTGGTTGTCTTTTTCAAAATATTCTGCTGCACCAGATATAAAAATATTTGAGCGTTTATAAAAGTCCTCCAATAATTTTAGTATTGGTGTAATTTCGTCATATTTGTTAATAATAATTGCTCTAATTCCATAACGATTCAAATCTTTTATTTTCAACTTCTGTTTTTTTGTTTTTTTAGAGTTTTTTTCTTTTTGTACAAAAAAATAATGTGTTCTTTGTGCATTTGATTCTTCTCCGAGTAAATTTTTAATGCGAGAAAGAATATAATTTATATTAGGGTCATCAAAACTAAAACCAACAAATAAAAAAGTTTTTGACAGCAACTCTGATTGAAGCACTATTGAATAAGCACCTCTTTTTATTCCATAAGTTTCATAATCTTCTTTTGCGATTATAGCTTCATTTGGCTGCCCTATGTCGCCGTGCATTTTATAAACAATAGTATCTCTCTTGGGTAAAGTTGTCAGTATGTTTTGTGAGGTTTTCTTTTCATCTGCTGTCTTGCCAGCATCTTTGATTACTATTTCAATTAGACTATCGTAATTAGTTGTCCAATATGAAGATATGGGCAATCGAGCTAATATACGGTGGTTTTCTGTTAATTCCGCATCTTTAACGAATTGGTTGATAATTGTTTGATTAATAATACTCCTGTTGTCAAGCCTTTCATTGATATGATATTGCGCAATGGCTATCAGGTCTGTTTCTTTATTGACATCTAACCCCAAATCTGCAGCAGTATCACGCATTAACTCCTTCCAATTGACAAAGCCTGAGGCTTTGGAAAGTCCTGCACCTGCAAATATGGTAGCATTATTATCTTTCAATGCTTGTCCATAGATTTTTAAAAATTCTTTTATTTCTGGTTCCATTTTATTTTTATTATTTTCTTTTTATCAACGGCTTCCATATTTTGACATCTCCATTTTTATCGGTGTATTTACCTTCACACCATAACGCTGTAAAAGTCATAGTCGGAATGCTATTTACGAATACAATAAGATTTTCTCTATTGTGGTATCCTAAAGCGTGGTCTTCTTCTGGCTGTTCACAATCTCTACATACTCCTTTTTGTTTTACTACTTGTTTACCAATTTCTCTGAATTTATTACTTATTTTGTCAATCTGTTCCGGGGTTACCGAAGTTCTAAAATCCATCTTTAATTTTCCAAATATGGTATAGTTTTTATCGTCTATTTTAGAATATGTTAAATTACTTAAATCAAAAATTTTGTCATTATTTTTTATTTCATGTATGATAGTAATTTCAAAATTATCTTGTTCCAATTTACAATACTTTGTCAAATAGTGACTTAATTCATTTTTTGAAGTTTCGTGTCCTGTTACAAAAATAAATTCAAATTTTTTATTTCGGAGTTTCTTACTAATTTCTAATGCAGGATGTGTACATTCTGTTCTATTATCATATTTCTTTAACCATAGTTTATTTCTGTTATCTTTTTCAATAACACTATCACTATAACCTAAATATCTCATCATAAAATTAAAACACTGAATACCCGAATTGATATTATCATCTATTAGAAAGATGTAATCATTTCTCTCTATCTCGTCTTTTAAATCTTTATCGTCAAAACTTAAAGATGTTATTTTTTGTTCATTAAAAGTATTCTTTAGATGTTTATAAAAATTACTTGAACTATTTAAGTAATTACCTAGTGGAAGCACTACAACTCCTTTATCTCTAACTTTTTCACTATTTCGTATTTCTTTGATAATGTCTGGCAGTTCTTTTTGTGGAGAAAGGACTTTTATATTACTTATTAGATGCAAAGCTGATAATTGCATATCTTCGTCAAATTGTTTCAAAAATTCTTCAACTTCCAATTTTGAAGGTGAATCACAACATTCCAAATAGCTAAGATTTCTAACAACATTCTCTATTAATTCAACAGCATTTGCTGTTGTCAATTTCGGATCTAGTGGCATCAATTCGGGACACGTATTATAAAATCCAACAGCCACGAGTTCATCTTTAATTTTTTTTATCTTTGATTGATTTTCTTTTGAGATTGCTTGTGTTTGGTCAAAAATAAATTGCTCTTCTTTGTTATTTAGTGTATATTTATAAAATATTCTTTCACAGGCCAAAGTTATTAATGGCACAAACCTATGATTTACATACACATATGCTAATATTTTGTGTAATAGATATGAGATATGGATATTGGCAATAGGAATAGTCCAGTTTACTGTATTTAATGCACCTATATCTTCAAAATGCAATGTTTGTGGATCCAGTTTAACTCTATTAGGTTTAGGAATGTCAAATACTAATGTCTTTTCTATATTTTTCCAATCTTCTTCTGATTTTGGTAAAAAATCATATTCATTTTTATCTTTAATTTCTTCTGTTATTTTTTTTGCCTCTTCAATTACAGATAATTCTAATTGTCTTTGCTCTTGTGATAATAAGAATTCCCATAAACGAACAGATTGTAATTCTTTTACTTTTTCCTCGTCTATTGCTATTTCATTTATAGGACTATCTGTTTTTGAATTAGAAGGTCCAAAACCAAATGCTCTGTCGGGAATTTGTCTTTTAAAAATATCTGAAAATAGAGAATGCGTCTCAACATTTTTTTTTGTACCCATCTGTGTAATTTGCCCGAGTATTTCTATATCCTCCACTACCATTTCGGAAGTTGAAAAAGTCATCTTTTTTTCAATAATTGATTCAGGTACGTATAACCAATTGTGTGCTCGTTGATAATTTTTTTCATTTTGAATAAGTCCTTTTATTTGCTTTTTCATATAAGATTCTGCCGCCCTAACTTTCTTATGCAAATATATTTTTTCATATAAAGATAATCTTGCCACGCAAAATTCTTCATAGGCAAATTGCCCACCTTTATCGATGCCTAATAAGATATAATTTCGTGTATCACTTGAGGTATGTTTTATAAAATCACTATACTTTTTTAATGGAGTGGCTAACTCACTTTTTGATTTTGGAAAAATATTTATTTTGTTAAAAATTCTTTGTAAATCCATTTCAATTTTTATACCGGAGAAATGTTCTTCCCTACTCATATAATCAAGTTTATCCACATCTAATCCGCTACTCATTAATTGAGCTAAAAACACGGTTTCAGGCTCGTCATTAGCAGGCAATCCCGCAATAAAATGAGCAGATTGGTGCAACAAACCATTTTTATCTGTAATCTTTTTTAAAGTACGAGGGATATTTATAAGCTTGTGTTCGTCAATTTCAGGAAAATTGTCAAATATCAATTTAGCAATTTTTTTTGTACCCAATATGGCAATTGAAAATATCTCGAAAATTTTCAATTTTTCTTTATCCCTTGCAAACTCTCGGTTAAAAATCTTTTCTATGGTCTTTACAGAAGGATAATATTCTGCCGGTGGTGGTTGATCATTTTGTAAATCTTCATCTGTGTAATCTTGTTCATTACCTTGTAAATCACTTATTGCAAATTCGCTTAAATGGCTAAATAAACAATGTCCCACATCGTGAAATAAAGCAGCAATTCTAATAGCAATTTCATATCTGTCTATGACGGTAATATCACTCCTTCTCTTTTTTACTTTTTCTTTTAATCTTATATCATTTTCTTTCAATCTTGTCAACACCTGATTTAATCGCCCTAGTGTGCCAATTGTATGTTCAAAACGACTATAATTCAACGATGGATATACGAGATAAGCTAACCCTAATTGTGATATTTTTCTCAATCGTTGAAATAACATTGTATCCAATACCGCCATCTCCCATGAATTGATTTTTATATAACCAACACAGGGGTCTAATATTTCTTTAGAATAAACATACTTTTTAGACTTTGTTGAATCCTCTACATAATCCTCTACAAAATTTACAATTCCTTGATAAAAATTATCTAATCGCTTGTCTTTAGGTAACCACGGAAGTATTTCTTTGGGTCTCATATCGTGCTTTTAAGTAAATCAATATACTTTCAATATCATAATAATTACGTGGTAAATATACTATATATTTCACACATTCCTAACTGTAAATGCTCGCCTTTGTGCCGCAAAAGCCACACCAACCAAGTTCCCCAAAAAACCTTAATTTTGAAACCGATTTATTCTTAAGAAAATTGGCGAGCAACGGCTTTAAAAATATATTATCGGTTTTATTAATCCTGATTTTTAACCTTTTTTCGGCGCAAAACAATCCTGAAAAATTGCCTGAAAATGCGGAAATCTACGATTCTATCCCAAAATCCGATACCATCACCGCGAAAGACGAACCGCTGGCGGACATCCTGTATTCCAAAGCGGAATTTACCAAAAACGACCTCGAAAAAAAGATGACGCACCTGAACAAAAAAGCGCAAGTGAAATATCAGGATATGCAAATTGATGCGGATTATATTTCCATTGACTACACCAAAAACCTGATTTATGCACGAGGCGAACTGGATTCTTTGGGTAGAATTTCAACGCCGGCTGTGGCTACGCAAGCGGGAGAAAGTTATGAATATGAACAAGTAACCTACAACTACAAAACGCGACAAGCCATTGCTTTCAACGCGAGAACGGAGGAAAGCGAGGGCGTGATTGTGGCACAAAAAACCAAAAAATACAACGATTCCGTGTTCTTTATGAAACGTGGAATTTATACCACAGATATTTATTTCATCGAGAAAAAAGATTCTTTGGCAGATTATCATCTTTCGGCACCGAACATTAAATTAATTAAAGGAAAAGAAAAATCGCAGGTGATCACGGGACCCATCCAAATGTACATCGAACAAGTGCCGACTCCGTTGATAATGCCATTCGCAATATTGCCGTTTTCCGACAAACGTTCCGCAGGAATTTTAATCCCGAGTTTCGGCGAAAGGGAAGATGTGGGTTTCTTTTTCAACAGCCTCGGATATTACCAACCGATTGGCGAACATTTTGATTTGAAAATTCTCGCAGACCTTTACACCAAAGGAAGTTGGGACGTTCGACCGGAGATGAATTACAGAAAAAATTACAAATATTCCGGAAATTTTGCAGCAGACATCGGAACCACAATTCGCGGGATAAAAGGACTTTCAAATTATTCAAAATCATCAACTTACAGAATTTCGTGGCGGCACAGCCAAGATGCAAAAGCCAATCCGTTTTTCACGTTTTCCGCATCGGTGGACATCACGAGCAGCAAATTTTACAACAATACGGTGAACAACAATTATGCTTTCGACAAAAGTGCTTTGAACACACAACAAAATTCCAGCGTCAGCATCACAAAAAGATTTTTGACGCTCCCGATTTCCATCACCGGAAATGCTTCGTATTCGCAGAATTTTGCCACCGGAAATGCGGATCTCAGATTTCCGCAAATGAATGTCGCCATCAATCAATTTTATCTTTTTAAACCGAAAAACGGCGGAACACGAGAAGGTTTGCTGCAAAATATTACCGTAAATACAGGCTTGAACCTCAACAATTATGTAACCACCACCGAAAGCGAAATTTTCACAAAAGCGATGTGGGACAAAATGCAAACCGGTCTGAAAAACGATATTTCCATCGGCACAAACACGCCGATTGCGAAATATTTTACGTTTTCGATTTCCGGAACCGTGAACAATGCGCTCACCACAAAAACCTTGACCCGATTTTACAACCCGATTTCCAACCGAACCGAGGATGTTTTAAACAAAAAAATTGCGGGATATTCCACATTTTCCACGTCCGTCAGTTTGCAAACCACGCTCTACGGAATGTTGAAATTTAAAAAAGATTCTAAAATAGAAGCCGTTCGGCACATGGTTACGCCGTCCGTCAGTTTTAATTATTCGCCGGATTTTTCGGATCCGAAGTTTGGATATTTTAGACAATATTCTAATGACAGAGGCGAAATGACAACCTATTCCATTTTCGACAGAGGCATTATCGGTTCGCCGAGTTCGGGCTTGGTGCAATCGGTTGGAATTAATATCGGCAACAATATCGAGATGAAAGTGAAATCCAAAAAAGATTCTGTGGGCGTGAAAAAAATGAAGATTTTTGAAAGTCTGAATTTCAATACGAGTTACAATTTCGCCGCCGAAAAATACAAATGGTCTGTGTTTTCTTTTAGCGGACAAACGTCTTTTTTCGAGGGCAAACTGAACATCAATTCGCAACTGACGTTGGATCCGTATGAAATTGTTTTTGAACCCGGTTCCAACACCGGAATACGCACGGAAAATTTCGGAAAATTCAGTTTGCAGGGATTCAACGTTCAAATGTCCTATCCTTTAAGTGAAGCGATTTTCGGCGAAAAGGAAGATTTTTCAAAAAAATATAAGTATAAAGGCGAAATTCGGAATGAAAAATATTATTTTGATGACGATCATTACGCGCGTTTTCAACAACCTTGGAGTTTGAGTATCAATGCGCAATACGGCTACACAAAAGGGCTTTCGCGGGAAGGAACAAAAGTGGCATCTTTGGGATTAGACGGAAATTTGAATCTGACACCGTATTGGAGCATCAACGGAAGCACGAACTACGATTTCATCACGAAAGAATTAGCCTACACCAGAATCGGATTTTCTCGGGATCAGCGGAGTTTTACGATTAATTTCAATTGGATTCCTTTTGGCGGACAATACAAAGTCTATGATTTTTTCATCGGAATAAAAGCCAACATCCTGCAAGACGCTGTGAAATACAAAGAAAGAAGTTTTCCACCGACTAATAATCAGAGTTTTTGAGAATTTGAAGTTTGAAATTTGAGGTTTGAGATTTCGACAACACGTTTGTAATTCAAATTTTGTTCTCGCTAAATGGTTCTCAATTTTTCACTTAATTCCGCGAAACCACCACCGTTGAAGCCATTTTTCAAGCCTTGCAAATTAAGAAAATCCAATGCTTTTCCGCTTCGGTTTCCGCTTCTGCAAAAGAGAATTACGGGTTTATCTATGTTTAAGATTTCTTCGGTTTTGCTTTCGATTTCGCCGAGAGGAATATTTTTTGCACCGCTGATATTGCCGTCCATTTCTAATTCCATTGGTTCGCGAACATCTATCAATTCATAGTTTCCGGATTTTAAAGTTTGTTCTAAAGTCATATCGTTTGTCTTGTTAGTGTTTTTTGAATATTTAATTTTGTCAAAGTTACTGATATTTTCTAAGGTCAAACGCATAAAAAAAATATTAATCCGTCTTTTTTTAACGCAAAGTTCACCATATTTTCACCCCTATTTTTCGAAAATGCAACGGCACTCCATTTAGCAAAGGTTTGTGTTCTTTTTTAATACGATTTTTCATTTGCTGAGTAAAACGCCTTTACATTTAAAATATTTTCAAACCTTTATAAAATTATTTACGTTAAAATCATACTTAAATATTCAAAAATTATTAAATATATTTAATTTATTTATTGCAAATATCTAAAATTTAACTAAAATTTCTTATATTCCATTAGTAAAGTTATATGCCGATATAATAAAAAAGTTCAAGAGAAAAATATTTTTCTCTTGAACTTGGGAGGTAAAAGTTTATCTTTAAGGGTGTAAAAATCTAAGAGA
>JAITMJ010000070.1 GCA_031277475.1 Flavobacteriaceae bacterium | reverse complement strand
AAATTCCGCCGAAAGTGTATGAATATTCTTTTGAACAAAAAAAAGAATTTAAAGAAGAAAAAACACGGAATTTCCAATATTCCGACCATTTCACCACACAACATTTAAGTGCCGTTTTCAGACCGCCGATTTTTTGCTGATGGCTGTTGGCTAATGGCTTCTTGCTTTTTTGCCTTTGGCATTTTTTTCAACTCTACCAATTAACTTTGTCAAAGTTTACAAAAAGCGGAATACAATATGGCAGCGACAGCCCGAAGGGCTGGATTTTCATAACCGTAGGTAAGCGAAGCGCAACCTGCGGAAACACAAAACTCCACTTCGCCCGTAGGGCGACACAAAAAATTGAGATTTAATACTTTGTCAAAGTTTGAATTAAAAATTAAAAAAAAGTATAATTATTAGGACTTTTTCCCCACTTTCTCCCCTCTTTTGGAGGGGTCGGGGGAGGAGGGGACAGGGGGCTTATAAAAAATTTAAAAAATGAAAAACTTAAAGAAAATAATTTTAACCACAAGTATTTTAGGAGTTTTCTCCCTTTCGGGACAAGAGAGAATTTCCTTGGAAAACGCCTACAACAAGGCGATTCAAAATAATTTGAACATCAAAAGCGGACAACTGCATGTAAATTACCGGGAAAAAATAAAAAAATCCTACGCAACTGTGGATCCGCTGAATATTTCCGGAGAAATCGGGCAAATCGGGTCGGCGTATTTTGATAATAAAATTTCGGTGGAGCAAACTCTGAGGCTTCCAAAATTTTACAACACCCAAAAACAAGTTTTAGAAGAGGAATGGAAAAATTCCGCACTGAATTTGGAGGTTCAAAAATGGGCTCTGAAAAAAGAAATCTCATTGATTTACAATCAATTAAATTATCTCGATGAAAAGGAAAAACTCTTGAAAAAAGCCGACAGCATTTATGCCGATTATTACAAAAACGCCGAACTCCGCCTGAAAAAAGGCGAGAGCAATATTTTGGAAAAAACTACGGCGGAAAACTACAGAAGCGCGGCGCAAATTCAACTGCAAAATCTGTTGAAAGACCGAGATATTTCGCTGTATCAATTTAATTATTTAATCAATGACGGCGAAATCTACCGAAACGAAAATTCAGATTTTTTTAACTCGGTTTTTTGGGAAAACGCTTCGGATGTTTCGGAAAATTCCCCGATTTTAAGGCAACTCGAGCAGCAGAAACAGATTGAAAATGCGAAACTTGCTGCCGAAAAATCCAAACTTTTGCCGAGTTTCAGTTTGGGAATCAATTCCACAACGATAAAAGGAACGGGTGCCGACGAGAAATATTACAACGCATCTCATCGCTTTCAAAGCGGAATAATCGGCATCGGAATTCCGGTTTTCAATTCGGCGCAAAAATCGGTGATTGAAGGACAAAAAATCAATCAGGAAATCGCGGAAAACAATTATCAAATCGGTTTGAAAAATCTGAAAAATCAATATTCACAAATTTTCAGCGAATATCAAAAATTGGCAGACGAGCAAAATTACTACAAAACCAAAGGTTTGAAAAACGCCGAAACCATTTTGAATACAGCAAACAGACTTTTTTACGAAGGCGAAATCAACTATTTGGAATGGTCAATCCTGATGAATCAAAGTTTGGAAATTGAAAATAAATATATTGATAATCAGAAACTTTTGAATGAAAAAATAATTGAAATTAACTACTTAAAAGGCAACAAGCAGTAGGCAGTAAGCATAAAGCCTATTGCCTAAAGCCTAAAGCAAAAATTACATTTTACATTAATACAAAAAAAATAAAAAATGAAAAACTTCACAGCACTTCACAGATTTTTACATTGGGCAATCGCCGGATGTATGTTTATTCTTTTGCTAACCGCTTTCCTGAAAACATATTGGATGGGACGAGAGGCGGTTTCCAATGCACTGAAATTGCAAAATTTGCAATTAGGCGATGATATTGTGAAAAAAATTGCGCACGATATCAACGACCCGATGTTTGATTGGCACATTTACGCCGGCTATGTTTTGGCGGCACTTTTCGTCATCAGAATAATTTATATGATTGCGAAAGGGATGAAATTTCCGAATCCTTTTGCAAAAAATATTTCTTTCAAAGAAAAAATTCAAGGATGGATTTATGTTTTGTTCTACGTTTTCGTAGCGGTAGAAGCGATTACAGGTTTGATTTTAGAATTTAAACTCGTGGAAAAAGCATCGGAAAAACCATTCAAAGAAGTCCACGAATGGGGAATTTATTGGGTTCCGGTTTTTATTATTTTGCATTTTGTGGGAATTTATCTCGCCGAAACCGACAGCAAAAAAGGAATTACATCAAAAATGATTGGCGGGGAATAAGCGAAAAGCAATAGGCAGTAAGCAGTAAGCGTAAAGCCTATTGCCTAAAGCCTAAAGCAAAAATTACATTAATACATTATACATTAATACAACAAGAAAAAACATGAAAAAAACAATCATAATACTATCAGGAATCCTACTTTTTTCGTGCAGCAAAAAAGAGGAAACAGCAGAGCAAACAGGAAACGTTTTGGCGAAAGACATCGTTTCGATGAACGATATGCAAATAAAAAATGCAGGAATTGAAACGGGAATTTTAAGCCAACAAAACATTTCCCAAAAAATTCGGCTCAACGGAAATATAGACGTTCCGCCGCAAGGAATGGCGAGCGTTTCTGCACCGAGCGGCGGCTATGTGCGGGTTTCAAATTTTATGCCCGGAAATCATGTGGCGAAAGGTCAGACCTTGGCAGTTTTGGAAAATCCCGAATTGGTGCAACTTCAGCAGGATTATCTCTTGGCAAAATCCAATTTGAACTACGCCGAAAAAGATTACAACCGACAAAAAGAATTGAACGAAAGCAAAGCGAGTTCGGACAAAACCACGCAAAAAGCCCAAAACGAATCTGAAAATCAGAACATTATGATGCGCGGAATGGCGCAGCAACTTTTGGCTTTGGGCATCAATCCCGCAAATTTGAACGCCGGAAATATTCGCAGAAATTTCGCGGTAGTTTCGCCGATTTCGGGATATATTTCCGCCGTAAACGTGAACATCGGGCAATATGTTTCGCCGGTGGAAAAAATGTTCGAGATTGTGAATACGGACGACATTCATTTAGCCTTGAAAGTTTTTGAAAAAGATATTAGCAAAATATCTGTCGGACAACGGGTTTACGCATACACCAATCAAAATCCGGACAAAAAATATCCTGCAAACATCATCCTAATCGGGAAAGATTTTGCGCCGGACCGAAGCGTTTTAATTCATTGTCATTTCGCGAATTATGAACCCGCACTGATTCCCGGAACCTTTATGAACGCCGATGTAGAAACGAATTCCGAAAATGCTTTCGTGATTCCGGACGCGGGAATTGTAACTTGGGAAGGCAAGCAATATATTTTTGAGGAAATAAAACCGAAAACCTACAAAATGTTTCTCGTAACGCTCGGAAATTCCGAAAACGGCTACACCGAATTGCTGAATTTCGACCCCGAATTTATGAATAAAAAGTTCGTAACCAAAGGTGCTTACCAACTTTTGATGGCGTTGAAAAATGTGGAGGAATGAGAAGAGTTTCGAAATACGAAATGTGGGTTTCGGGGTTTGTCACGCTGAGTTTGTCGAAGCGTTGAATCACAAAATATATAAGATTTCGACTTTGCTCAATTTGACATATTTTGTCATGTTGAGCAAAGTCAAAACACAAATAGACAAGATTTTTCCGTGGGTGCATACCTGTATCAGCAATGCGAAACGCATATTATTGGGAGTTCATCACAGTATAAAATCCGATTATATGCAAAATTATTTAGATGAGTTCTACTATAAATTTAACAGAAGATACTTCGGAGAGAATCTCTTTGAGAGGCTATTGGTAGTGGCTTCCACTTCTGTTTTGGTATAAAAATATGTATAATTACGGATAGTCAATTTTTTTTAACAAATTCCACAACTCTTTTTCCATTTCTTCCGGCTTCTTTCTCCATCTCCACTCGCACTCTTTTAAGTGCAAAATAAAAGTGTTTTTTATGCCGTTAAATTTCGCTAATCTTCGTTTTGTAAAACGCCAAAAACTCTCTATTCCATTGATGTGAACGCCATTTCGGTTTGAAAAACTTTTGCTCTTATCAATGCGAAAATGTTTCTCGTATCCCATATCCAAAAGCCCGCTATATTCTCGCCAACCATCCGTAAACAGGATGCTTTCCAGCGAAACCTTACCCTGAATTACTCTCCTCAATGTTTCATATTTTACATTAGGAACCATTTCCGTGAAACCCTTCCATCTCTCTCAAACACCCCGAATACAGGCCGTTTCCACGTCCCTCTTCCTCGTTTTTGAGACATATGTATTTCACGTAATCTTTTCGCTCCGAAATAGGCTTCGTCCAACTCAATTTCACCAAAAAATAAACTCAAATCGTCCTGTTGTTTTTCAAAAATAATCTCACGAAAAATTTTAAAATAACGGTTGATTGTGTTCCGATTTAATTCCAAAATTTCTGCCGTTTTCGTAGCGTCAATATCGCTACAAAAACATCGCACTATTTTTTTTATTTTATAATACTCCTGTTCATAAGACTTTAAAACAAATTTAATCATTGTTTCCTATGTCTTGCCTTTTTAGAATACCTTTTTGTCAAAGACTCTAAACTTTAAAAAATTACCCCGTCCTTTTGTCAAAGTTCATTCGGTTATACTTCTCATTTTGCATTTCATACCACATATTTCATGTCTGGTTCTGTCAATTTGTCATATTTTTTTTCGATGGTATAAATATTGTGAAGTTCGGATTGAATTGATTTAAAGATTTAAAGATTCAAAAAAAAATTAAATAAAAATATTATGAGTAAAATTATTGGAATTGATTTAGGAACCACCAACTCTTGCGTTTCTGTGATGGAAGGTAAAGATCCTGTGGTTATTCCTAATGCGGAAGGCAAAAGAACTACGCCTTCCATCGTGGCATTCACCGAAGATGGTGAAAGAAAAGTGGGCGATCCCGCAAAAAGACAAGCGGTAACCAATCCGACCAAAACCATATATTCTATCAAAAGATTTATGGGAACCAAATTTTCCGACGAGGCTGCGGAAATCAGGAGAGTGGCTTACAAAGTAGTGAAAGGCGCGAACGACACCGTGAAAGTGAAAATAGACGACAGAGAATATTCTCCGCAAGAAATCTCTGCGATGATTCTCCAAAAAATGAAAAAAACAGCGGAAGATTATCTCGGACAAGAAGTTACAAAAGCCGTAATCACCGTTCCTGCTTATTTTAACGATGCCCAAAGACAAGCAACCAAAGAAGCCGGAGAAATCGCCGGTTTGAAAGTGGAAAGAATCATCAACGAACCTACGGCTGCGGCTTTGGCTTATGGTTTAGACAAATCTCACAAAGATCAAAAAATTGCAGTTTACGATTTGGGCGGCGGAACTTTCGATATTTCCATCCTCGATTTGGGAGACGGCGTTTTTGAAGTTTTGTCCACAAACGGAGATACACATTTGGGCGGAGACGATTTTGACGACGTGATTATCAATTGGATGGCTTCCGAATTTAAAACCGAAGAAGGCGTAGATTTAAAAGCCGATCCCATCGCACTTCAACGCTTGAAAGAAGCCGCCGAAAAAGCAAAAATAGAATTGTCCTCCTCTACGCAAACCGAAATCAATTTGCCGTACATCACCGCAACTGCAAGCGGACCAAAACACTTGGTGAAAACTTTAACCAAAGCAAAATTCGAGCAGTTGTCGGCAGATTTGGTGAAACGTTCAATGGAACCTTGTAAAAAAGCGTTGCAAGATGCGGGACTTTCCACATCAGACATCAACGAAGTGATTTTAGTCGGCGGCTCCACAAGAATCCCGATTATTCAAGAAGAAGTAGAAAAATTCTTTGGAAAAAAACCGTCAAAAGGCGTAAATCCGGACGAAGTAGTAGCCATCGGTGCTGCAATTCAGGGCGGCGTTTTGACCGGCGATGTGAAAGATGTATTGCTGTTAGACGTAACGCCACTTTCCCTCGGCATCGAAACTATGGGAAGCGTTTTTACTAAATTAATTGAGGCAAACACCACGATTCCGACTAAAAAATCCGAAGTTTTTTCAACGGCTTCAGACAATCAGCCGGCGGTGAGCATTCGCGTAGGACAAGGCGAAAGACCGATGTTTAACGACAACAAGGAAATCGGAAGATTTGAACTGACCGATATTCCGCCCGCGCCGAGAGGTGTTCCGCAAATTGAAGTAACTTTCGATATTGATGCCAACGGAATTTTGAACGTTTCTGCGAAAGATAAAGGAACCGGAAAAGAACAATCCATAAAAATTCAGGCGAGTTCCGGACTTTCCGATGCGGAAATCGAAAGAATGAAAAAAGAGGCTCAGGAAAATGCTTCCGCCGATGCAAAACGCAAAGAAGAAGCCGATTTGATCAACAAAGCAGACGGACAAATTTTCCAAACCGAAAAACAGTTGAAAGAGTTCGGCGACAAAATTTCCGCCGATAAAAAATCTGCCATCGAAACCGCTGCCACAGAATTGAAAACCGCTTTTGAAGCAAAAGATATGGATGCCGTAAAAACAAAATCCGAAGCGTTGGACAATGCTTGGATGGCGGCTTCCGAAGAATTGTACAAAGCGCAACAACCTCAACCCGGAGCAGAACAAACCCAGCAAACCGACAACACCGACAGCAATGCCGGAGCCGGAGGTGAAGATGTTCAGGATGCGGATTTTGAGGAAGTTAAGTAAATTAAAAATCAGCAATTAAATAAAAAAGCGGAGAAAATTTTTCCGCTTTTTTGTTTTTAAAAAAACGCTTATATTTGAGAGAATAGGAGTGTTTTTAACCCAGATAATCAATGTTATAAAAGTAATTGGGAGTGGTTTTAAGCAATATATATTGATTTTATTTCTCGTGATAAAAAACAAATTTTTAATAGATTGAGGGATTAATTATCTCATTTTCAAATTGCATCTTCTCACAAAAAATACTCCACACCATTCTTAAAAATATTGTGATAATTTGCGGTTGGGATGTTTTTCATCAGTCCGGCGGTGAAACCTAACGAAGTGGTTCGACGTAGTCAATCTTTCAGATTTGCCTCTGTCATTTTTATTGTTTTCAATGGAATCGGCGAAACCTAACGAAGTGGTTCGGCGTAGCCAAACCTTCGGTTTTCCCGCAGGTTGCACAGATTTTTCGTAGATTTTGTTGAACTTTTGTGAAGTTTTGATGAGCGGTTTTTTTTCTGTAATGACCACACGAAAGGATTTGTGCGGGAGCGGTGTAGCTTGACTTAAATCAGCGAATAAATTGTCCCTCAAAATGGTTATTGGTAATGTAGCAAATCAAATATTTGTTATCCTCTTGCAGAAAGAAAAGATACCACGCCGTTCTGTTATTCGGTTGATATACAACATATTTCATTCCTGTTTGATATTTTGAAAAATAGAGCGGTGCCGGATATTTTGGCAAATTGGCAATGTTCGTTTCTATATAATTTTTCATATCCAAAACATACTGAAAAGCAGAATCAGGAAAACCAAAATAATCTTGCCAAAAAAGTGTCTCAATCAATTCATCAAAATAGAAATTGACATTATCAGTAAACTGAACTATCGGCTTTTTGATTGTCTCGGAGTGCATATAATTTTTCAATGTGTTCGTGAGAGCGTTTCACAAATTCATCACCGGAAATTGATTTTTGCCACATTTGTTCAAATGTTTGGTTTTCAATTTTGGTTTTTTCCTTTTTGGGGATGGAAACAGTCTGTTTTTTTTCTTTTAGTACCTCCATAAAGCAAAATTATAATTACAAAGTTAAATAATAATCCTATTTCTCACAAAAAATACTCCACACCATTCTTAAAAATATTGTGATAATCGGCGGTTGGGATGTTTTTCATCAGTCCGGCGGCGAAACCGAAGGTTGCACAGATTTTCACGCAGATTTTGTTGAACTTTTGCGGAGTTTTGATGAGCGGTTTTTTTCTGTAATGCCCACACGAAAGGATTTGTGCGGGAACGGTGATAGATTCTCCATTTATTGCAAAACTACCGAACCGATTTTTTTGCTGACATCCTGCAAGGCGGAATTTAAAATTTTTATTTCATTTTCATTGAATTTTGCAGGCTTTCCGTTCACAATATTTCCGTTTATCCTTTGGTAGAGCCAGTGTCTGCTTTTGTTGAAATAATTTTTTGCAAAATACGAAACCGAAATAATCGGCAGAACACTTTGCAATTTCTCTTTTACCACGAGTTCTTCGGCTCTGTTCGCTGTTTCTCGCACCATTTCCAGCATGGAATTTGCAAAACTTTCGCCGTTCTTTTCCGCCAATTTTTTCATTTCAACATCTATCAATTCCTTTTCTTTTTCGGTTTTTGCGTGGATGAATTTTTCTTTTAAAATTTCAAGTTCTTTCTTCATTTTCCTAATTCTTTTAATGCGTTAATAATTCTTTCAATTTCGTGGTCGTAAAACTCTTTTATCTGTTTTCCGCGCCATGCAATTTCACTGTAATAGCGGGTGAAATAATCTAATTCTTTCAATAATTTTTTCCGCTCGCGTTCTTTTTGTTTGGTCATTTTTTGTTTATTTTAATGACTTTGCAAAAATAATAATATTTTGGTTATTGCGGTGTTTTTCGCTCGAAATTTTCAAAAAAATACCAATTTGTGATTATTTTTTATGGTTGCAATATTTAATAATCGAAAAAAGACTTTTTGAATTATGTGCTTCGGTACGGTCGCGGCGCGCCACGACCCTACAAAACCCGAACCTCGAACCTTGAACTTTGAACCTTGAATTTTTAAACCCGCAACCTGCAACCTGCCACCTAATCCCCCAACTCCAACTGATTTTTTACTAAATTCATTACAAAAACAACACTTTAAACGCAAAAATAAGCGTCAAAATACTGAGCATTGAGATAATTATTCCCAGAAATATGAAGCGTTTGGGGATTTTGCCGAGCAGTTTTTCTTCGTTGGTTTTTGGATTTTTCATTGCTATTGTCCTAATTCGAGTTGGTTTTGGATGAGTTCAAAGTATTTTCCTTTGATTTTTATGAGTTCGTCGTGGTTGCCGCGTTCTATGATTTTGCCGCTGTCTATCACAATGATTTGGTCGGCATTTTTTACGGTGGAAAGTCTGTGTGCAACGATAATCATTGTTTTATTTTTAAAAAAAGTATTGATGTTTTCTACGATGATTCTCTCATTTTTTGCGTCTAAAGAATTGGTTGCCTCGTCGAAGAAAAGATAATCCGGATTTTTATAAACGGCTCTTGCAATCAGGATTCTTTGCCTTTGTCCATGGCTGATGCCTACGCCTTCGCTTCCGATAATTGTGTTGAGTTTCAGGGGTAATTTTTTGATAAAAGTATCAATATTTGAGAGTTTTAAGGCGTTTGATAATTTTTCTTCGTCGGGGTTTTGTTCCAAAGAAATATTGTAGGCAATGGAATCCGAAAAAATAAAACTGTCCTGCAAAATCACGCCGCATTTTTCTCGCCATTCTTTGTTGTCAATGGTTTCTAAGGCATTTTTACCTAAGAAAATACCTCCTTTTTGCGGATTATAAAATTTCAGCAAAAGTTTTAAAAGCGTGGTTTTTCCGCTACCGCTTACGCCAACTATTGCGGTGGTTTTGCCTTTGGGAATCATCAAATTAATGTCGTCGAGAATAATATTGGAATTATCATACGAAAAACCAAGGTCTTTTATTTCGATATCTTCGATGTTCGTTAAGGTTTTTATTTTGCTGATGTTTTCTTCGTCTTGTCTGTTGTGGATTTCGTTTAATCTTTTAAAACTGATTTTTACCAACTGATATTGCAAAATAAAATTGATTAATTGACTTATCGGACTACTGATTCCTCCCAAAATAAACATAATGGCAAGCATACTTCCGATGGTCAAAGAACCGTTCATTACAGCAACGGACGCAGTGAAAACCACTAAAATGGTTTGGAAAAATCCCAGAAACCGATAACTTTCGTAGAGTTGATTGGTTTTCAGTTTTTCGATGTTGTTAAAATAAATTCCGGCTTGAATTTTCTGCCATTCGTTTTTTTTTTGGTTTCTTCAATGTTATTGAGTTTTATTTCCTGCATTGCATTGATTAACTCGTAGATTTTATTTTGGTCTTTGGATTGAAGTGTGAACGTTTTTTGGTCTAATATTTTTATTTTTTCTAAAAATCTAAAAATCCAAAGTACTTCTACGAGGGTTCCAATGGAAACGATTAAAAAAATATTGAGGTTGTAATAAATGAGTATTGATGTGTAAATGACGATGCTGAAAATAGAAAAAACGGTTTGGATTAAATCTTTTGACAGAAATTCCTCGATTCTTTTATGGTCTTGTATTCTTTGGGTTAAGTCTCCGATGTTTTTGCTGTTAAAAAATTTAAGCGGCAGTTTCATCAGTTTTACCAAGAAATCCGAAATGATGGATAAACTTATTCTGCTGCTGATGTGGATAAACAGCCACGAGCGATAAAATTCCAACGCAACCCTGCTGATAAATACCGTGATTTGTGCGAGCAAAATCAGATAGATTAGCGAAATGCTTTTTTGTGCTACGCCTTTATCAATGATTTTCTGCGTGAAAAAAGGGAAAATCAATTCAATACAAGAAGACAAAAGCAACGTAAAGGCGATGAGAAAAAGTTGGGTTTTATGTTTTCTCAAATATTGCGTTACATATTTCAAACTGCTTTTGGTTTTTGTGTTTGTTGTTTGGTTTTCCAACAATTTTTCCGTAGGTTCGAGCAGTAAAATAATGCCTTTTTCTTTTCCCTGCGTCCAGCCTTTTAGAAATTCTGTTTTTGAATAGGCGGTTTTTCCAAAAGCGGGGTCTGCGATGAAAACTTTGTTGTTGGCAATTTTATACACCACCACAAAATGGTTTTGATTCCAAAAAAATATTGCGGGAAGCGGTGCGTTTTCTACGGCACTTTCAAAATCCAATTCTACGGTTAAAGGATTATATCCCAAATCTTCGGCGGTTTGCCGTAAATCGGAAATAGAAATGCCCTGTTTCAGCAAATTGCTTTCTGCCAAAACAGGGTTTGAGTCTGAAATATCTACGCCGTAGTATTTGCTAATCATTTTTAGACAAGCCAAACCACAGTCTTGGCTGTCCAACTGCTGAAGAAAAGGAAAAGAATTTTTACGCCATTTCATATTCTAATTTACGAAAACTTTCTAATTTCGGAGCATAATCCGGTTCCGGAATAGTGGGGAGTTTTTCTTCTATCATTTGTAAGGCTTCTTCATAAGTGATTTTTTCTATACCTGTTTCTTCTATTAATTTTGGAGGTAGATCATCTATTACTCTATTCTGAATATGGGTTATCAATTTTAAAAGATCATCACAATAAACGGATGGATTGTTAAATCCATTCCTTGAACTATAACGATGTGGCAAATATCCGGATCCGCAAATTTCATTGACAGGACAAGCTAAACATTTTTTGGATAAATATTTACCACTATTGTAATATATTTCTGCTAAAGGTGCATTAAAAGCGTCATCAAACGAATTTTCATTAATATTCAAATTTTCTTTAGTGAAACCTTCTCCACAAATCTTTAAAACATCCACAGCTTCCATGCCTCCGTCCGTTTCTACAACGAGAACATTATTTGTACCGCTACCAATACTATCAATACTATATTTTCCTCCTAAAATATTGTGTATAATCACCTCAAAAAATCTTATTTGTACTCGTGTAGAATCATCTTCGGTAAACCATTTTTCAAATATTTTAATATACCAATCTGCATTAGGAGTGTATGATTCAGTAAATACAATAGAAATATCCGAATCGTGATTTTCGTCTAACATTAAAAAATCCACAGATTTTCCTTCCAATGATTTTATATGATTATATGCATCGATGGCATCAATATTCAGGTTTATAACAGATAATAATCCTATGGGATTTTTAAGATTTTTATGAGCAATATCAATACCGGATAAAACTCTTTCATAGGTTCCTTTTCCTCTTTTATCAATTCTGTTGATATCATTGATTTCCATCGGACCATCAATACTAACGCCTATTCCGACATTGTATTTGTTAAGAATTTCACACCATTCTTCATCTATTAACATCCCATTTGTTTGCAAGGCATAGTTAAGTTCTATTTTCTTTAATTTCAAAGATTCTAATTTATCCAAAAGTTGGGTAAATTTATTTTTTGGAAACAAAAGAGGTTCTCCACCATGAAATATAAATGTGAATCGAGGTATTTTATTTGAAATACAATGAGATTCTACTTCAGAAACCAATTTTTCAATAGTTTCAAAACTCACAAATTTGGGTTGTTGTAAATATGTTTTGTCATCATGATTATACATGTAGCAATACGTACAATTTATATTACATCTGCTTGCTATCTTGATTATTAAAGTGTCACAATATATCATAAATAAAAAATGTTTATAAATCAAAATAAGTAGGGAAGAAATGCTAAATGGTAATTTCTTCCCTACGGAAAAAAGATTAGTACTCTTAACGAGGAGAAGATGCTTTATCAAACTGATTCCATGAGGAATGTCTGTTGAATAAAGTCCCTCCTACAGAATCGGCGGCATTGATAACGGATTTTTTTAATACCTCGTTTTCAAATTTGCTAACAGACTTTTCAAGTTTTTTGCAGTCTGTTTCTGTTAATTTAAACTTTTTCATTATTTTAAGATTTAATAATTATAATTTTTGAATTAAAGTTTATACACATTAAATTCCTCGTTGGTGTTCACTTGCAAGTAGATATCTAATCATTTTTCTTTTGCATTGTACACTACAAAATACTCAATGTTTAAATCAGTTTTATTGCACTCTGCTTTTTTCTTCTTCATTGCTTTGTTTTCTATTATTTGTGTTGAGTTGTTTCCCAAAATTCCACGTCAAAGACAAGCGTACTTTTTGAGTATCGGAATAGTCGTAACTTTCCATTTTTACGCCATTTACAACTTGTGTAAAGGTTGATTTATTAGTTCTGAAAATATCCATAAAATTGACAGCGGCTTGGAGTTTATTATTAAAAAACGAATACTTGAAACCCGCATCGAAATAATAAAAACTTGATGCCATATAACTGTTGGCAACAGACGGAGACAGATACATAAAATTCAATTCTGCTTTGAATGTTTTTGCTTTGTTCAAAACAAAGCTGTTGTTAGAATTGAAAAACGCCATCCATTTACTGATGACCGGCAATGCAGCATTTGCCAAATCCGGTGTGGTTTTGGAATAATAAATACTTAAAGAATTATTACTTTCCAACCAACTCCATTTATTGAAGGTATAACTTTGATATGTGCCAATATTCAGATTTTTGAAAAAATTATACGGAATTACTATCTGCACAGGGTTATCGTTTGAAACCAAAGTAACTTGGTCAATCCCATTGGTTGTATAGTTTGCAAAAATCTGGGTATAATAATTTTTATGAGCGTATGAAACTTCCACAATATCCGTATAGTAGGGCTGTAAAAATGGATTTCCCTCGCTATAATTGTAAGCATTTAAATAAAACCTAAACGGATCCAAATTGCGATAATTTGGTCTATCAACCCGTCTGCTGTAATTCAGTGAAAAAGAATTGTTTTCATTGGCATTATACGTTAAATAAAATGTCGGAAAAAGTTTTAGATAATTATTGGTATTGGTTTGGTTCAGCGTTTGTGAAAAACCTTTGGTTTGGGTGTTTTCCATCCTAAGACCAATTTGTGTTTCCCATTTCTCCGATAGTTTTTTGTTGCCGGAAATATAGACTGCCTGCATATTTTCCTTATAATTAAACACATTGCTTTTTGTGATGTCAAGAATCGGAACAGCATTTGTGGTGTCAAAATAGGAAACATCATTATCGGTTTCTATAAAAGAAAGTTTCCCGCCGAAAGAAAGATTTGCCCATTTTAAAGGCAGTTCAAAATCAAATTTTGTGGTGTAGATATCAATATTTCTGTTGTTTAAAGTATTGGCAGACATATATCTCCCGAGAACCGGAGTTCCGTCCGGAAAAAAAGTATTGGAACTGAAACGGTTGTCCGTATCGAAAATGGATTTATAATAATCCATATCTACGGAAAATTGTTTGCCGAGGCTGTCCAATTTTGTGAGGCTGTGAAAGTTTAAGGAATGGTTTTGTCCTTCTGTTTCCATTCGAGAAGGCGTTATAATTAATGAATCCAACTGCTTGGTAAGATTATTGGTAATGCGAGAAATTACATTTCCTTTTCTGATAGGTTTGCTTGATGATCCGGAATATTCCATTCCAATCGTGGTTTTATCGTCTATTTCATAATCTGCCGTCATTCTTCCGCTCAACAGATTTGTATATCGTCTGCCGATATTTTCATCAAACCATTTGTAATCGGGATAATAAGTGGTATATTCCTGATACGGTGCAGTACTGCCGTTTGCATAATTTAGATTTGAAGTGATGGTCAGTCTGTTTTTTTGGTAATTCAAACCGCCGCCAATGCTTCCTCCGGCATATTTTGCCTGCGTATAAGATGTTCGTAAACTCCCGCTAATATTGTCTTTCTTCGCCTTTTTCAGTTTAATGTTCACAAGTCCGCTGTTTCCTTCCGCATCATATTTTGCGGGCGGCGTTGTAATTACTTCAATAGATTTTATATTATCAGACGGAAGGCTTTTTAAATAATTTGTGAGTTCATCGCCGGAAAGTTGCAGCAATCTATCATCTACCATCACAGAAACTCCGCCTTTCCCAACTATGGAAATTTGGTCGTTTTGCACACGCAAACCGGGTGTAACTTTCAGCGCGTCAATCGCATCGCCGCCTGCGGCGGAAACAGAATTTTCCACGTTGAAAACCAACCTGTCTACTTTCCTCTCGATGAGTTTTTTATTTGCAGTAATCTCCACCTC
>JAITMJ010000068.1 GCA_031277475.1 Flavobacteriaceae bacterium | reverse complement strand
AGTTACTAAGAATTTTCCGGATTTTGTTTGGCTTTTCTTTTAGTAAATCTTGCTTTCAAATCTTCATAAACAGGCGTCGCCGTAGGAATTCCCTTCGCTGCGGCTTCTTTCACACTGCCGTAATAAAGCAATGCGGAAAGTATCGCCTCGCTTCCGGCAAGCATCATCGTATCCGAAAGGTCGGAAGCTAATTGGCGGGCAAGGTTTTCCAATGGATTCAATGCCGTAACCACTGCCTCGTCTTTTGCAAATTCCGCCGTATCCATATAGGCCGGAGCAAATTCCGGATTCGTGTCTAAATACGACTTCACTTTCTGAACCGTGGCCACGGTTTTGTCTCCCATTTTGAAAATTTCCATTCTTTGCTCCGCAGTAAGAGCCTGAAGATAAGGCGCAAGCACCGTTTTACACTCTTGAAGTTTTTGAGAAACTTCGTCAATAACGCTTTGAGGAATCTCAATGCTGATTTGGTTGTTAATCATACTGTATGAATTTAAAAATTTCAGCGAAATTGCAAAAAAAGACCGGAGAAAAAAAGGTGTTTTCACCTTTTTGGACAGGGTGTTTTAACCCTTTTTTTAATGTTTAATCGCCGGAACAAAAGACTGCGACAAACTTTTGAATCCGATTTTTTCTGCCGCCTCCGAAATCCCGAGCATAGAAACGCCCTCGCGCGTGATGAAACTTTGATCCCGCAAATATTGCAACCCGAATTTTTTGCCGTAATGCGAACAAACCATCGCTAAACAAGCGGGTCCGCAGTCCATGGTGTCGTGTTGGGGGTGGAAGGTCATTTATTTCTTTTAATTTAAACCGTTGTGCATTTAGAAAAATGCCGTAGGCATTGCCGCTCGGTAGAAAAATACAACCAACCCCAAACGCAAGCCGTAGGTTTGCGAACCGAAAAATAAGGTTGCATTCCTACGGAATGCCGATTGACGCGGGAATACATTTTTTCTACCGAGCGATTCATTCCTAACGGAATGATTTTACATAAACTTAACAAATTATTCATAACCACATCATATTGTAAATATTTCCGAATGTGCAACAGTTTTAATTTAATTCATATATTTTTGGTGGAGCTTTTGGACAATTTACGTCAGGGTAATACCATTTATCTTCACCATAGGCTTTCATTGTATCTCTCCAACATATTTGTTTTATTTCTCTACATTTGTTGTAATCATTACAATTTCTACAAATACTATCATGCCCGATATCTTGTTGTGGGATGTTTAATAAATATTCGGCTTCGTCTGAATTCCAAATTTCTTTAAGAGATTGTGTGATGACATTTCCATAAACAAACTGAGGGTGCCAATATAGTTCTTCACAACCTGTTACCTGTCCGTCCGGCAAGATAAATAATTTAGAATAATTAGCCGTGCATAATCCTCTGGAAAAAAAGTTTTCTTGTTTTTCTTCAAAAGGGGTTTCTTCTACATTTTTATTGGAAATACCTATTCCGTCCGCTCGTATTTCGAATTTTGATTTATCTTTAATCCCATCAAAAAAATCAATGATTAATTTCAATTTATCGTCCTTAATTTTTATCTTATCAAATGAGTTTCTATCCAAATATAAAGATGGTCCTACTAAATCCGGCCTCCAATATCCAATATTACTAAAATTTGATAGAAAATCATAAACTGATTTCATATCTCCTACACTGTCATTCATACTTGTTAAAATGGTGTGAACATAGGTTTTGACACTATATTTATCCAATAATTCAAAAGTTTTTCTAATTTGTTGCGGATATTTATTTTTAACCTGCAATATTTCGCATAAATTATTGTCTAACAATGTGTCTAAAGAAATTTGCAAATCATCTATTTTTAAATCTGCTAAAAATTTAATGGCCGTTTCTCCTATTGGTATTTTTGTTGACAGGAATGGAGAAAAATCATTTTTTACCAGTTCTTCCAACACTTCTTTCCAATATTTGTATATGAAAAATTCGCCACCTATAATATTAAAAGTTCTTGCACCAAATGATTTGGCTTCTTTGATAATTTCTAAAATCCTATTCAACGGAATTTTACAATTTGTTTCTATTCTGCGATCTGCGTAGCAATAAACACAATCTGTAGCACATTTATTATTGATCATCAACGTGATGTCAGTTGGAGTAAGGTGCCTTTTCATCCTTAAATCCAAACTATCATATAGGAAATCATCGGGATTATAATTGTTGATTTTTTCATTTTCAGAATTAAACGAAATTATTGTTTTGGGTGGAAAACTGAGAAACACATTGTTCAATTCTATTCCTACACTTTCTTCATTATCTATTAATTGAAGTATGAAATTTTTAGTATAATCCCTTGGAATATCAATGTATTCACAAATTCTATCCAAAGAATTTTCTATTGTATTTCCATCAATAAATGAAAATATAATGGCGTACAATGGATGTACGAAAGAATCATATCCCGAACTTATGCTCTCATTGCTAAATTTCAGGCCATCTCTAAGCATTAATAAAACTCGACCTTCATCCCGCTTCATCATATATGCAGGATTGAAAATTATTTTTTTATTCATATTACTTGTTTTTTAATTTTTTATAAAAAGGCTGTCTACATTGAGACAGCCTTATTTAGGTATCTCTTCTTAATTTTTATAGAAGAGCAATTTTGTAACAAATCTATGCTGGTGATGAGTCTCTGCTTTTTTTAACAGAGCAACTTTCTGAACAACTAACAGCACAACAAGGGACAATACCTCCCTTAACTTTCATCAAATCTTGTGAAAGCAGTCTTTCGGAGTCCGCTCTCAATAAATCTAACTTTCTGTTTTTTTCTGTTGATTTCATAAGATTTTTTTTTGAAATTAAACTTAACTTTCAGGCATATAAACCGTACCTGTGCGGACTACTTGCAAGTATCATAAACTTTTTGATTCACTTGGTACCTTGAGAGAACCCAAAAGATTATTTCGTTAATTCGCTCTACGTTTTTCTTCTTCATTACTTGATTTTATATTTTTTCCACTAATATTCCGATTTCCAAAAGCATATCTTAACGATAATCTTATGGACTGCCGATATTCATAATTTTCAAAATCATTAACGATGTTATTAAAAATGGATGTGTTTTTAATTTTTAATGTTCTGAAAATATCGGAAGCATATAAAGCAATGGTTAATTTTTTATCCAAAAAAAGTGTTCTAATACCAAAATCCATAGACCAATATCCTTTTGTGTCATAAATTGCATAATATTCCGGAAACTGATACCAACAATTTAGAGCTAATGAAACCGTCTTTTGTTTATTAATGGTATAATTATTTTCCGTTTCAAGAAATGCGCTCCACCCTTTGAAAGACGGCAATGTTTGTGGTAGCGACGATTTTATATTTTTATAATAAACGTAAGCCGAAATATTGCTTTCCCAATTTTTTAACAGATGAAATGTGTAATCGCTTGTGATTCCAAAGGAAAGTTCGTCGTAAAAATTTTCGTCTTTGGTTGCCGTATTAATATTGTCGGCAGAAATATATTCCACTTGTTCGTAAATATTTTTGGCATTACTCACAAACAAAGTATTTGCCCAATTATTTTTAAAATTATAGGTCAGTTCAAAATTGTCCGTAAAATAAGGCTGTAAAAAAGGATTTCCCTGCGATGTAGAATATGGATTAATGTATCTCACAAACGGATTTAATAAAGAAAAACCCGGTCTGCTGATTCGCTTGCTGTAATTGAACGAGAAACTGTTATTTTCATTAGGAGAATAGACTGCATATAAAGTCGGAAAAAGTTTTGAATAATCGTTTTTGTGTGTTTCATTCAAAGTTTTTGAAGTTCCTTTGGTTTGCGTGTTTTCCATCCGCAAACCTGCCTGAATTTCCCATTTTCCAAATTTTTTATTTCCTGAAATATACAATGCTTGCAGATTTTCATCGTACACAAAATCATCGCTTCGGTTGGGCTGAAAAATCGGAATGCCGCTCGTCAAATCATAATAGTAAACAGAACTGTTGTTTTCAGTGAAAGATAATCGTCCGCCGTAAGAAAGTTTAAAGCAATTCAATGGTTGCTCCACATCAATTTTTGCAGAATAGTTTTTGATTCCCATTTGGCTTCCGTTATTGGCAGAAACAAAACTTCCGGCAGTATAATCCGTAAAATTCTCGTATTCTTTGGTTTGGAAAATTCTGTCGCGGTTGGTATTATAATCGAAGTAATCCAAATTCAAATCAATTTTTCCGCCTAAAGAATCCAATTTATAAGTGCTGTGAAAATTCAAATTATTTCTTTTGTTCGAGCCTTCGGAGTTGGTAAAAGTCTGAATCAAATTATTGGGAATGGCATAAATTTTCGTATCGTTGTTGTCGGTACTTGAACTTTTGCCGTAGTTGTGCATATATTGAAAACCCATTGAAAATTTTTGTGAGAAATCATAATCCAAACCTGTATTAATGCTGATATTCGCTCCGTAATCGGATTTTATTTTGCTGAACGAATTGTAAAGTTTATCGGGGTAATGGATTGTTCCATTTTCACTTCTGTAAGAGGAAACACCGTCATTATGAGAAACATCAGCATAAAGCGAAAGTTTATTTTTGTTGTATTTAAAACCTGCGCTTTCGTTAAATCTCGCATATTTGAATTGCGTAAAAGCACCGGATAAATACGCATTCCAACTATCTTTCTTCGTTTTTTTAGTAACAATATTCACAAGTCCGCTGTTTCCTTCCGCATCATATTTCGCAGGCGGTGCTGTAATCACTTCAATGGATTTTATATTGTCGGAAGGAATAGATTTTAAATAATTTGTGAGATCATCGCCGGAAAGTTGCAAAATTCTATCGTCAACCATCACGGAAACTCCGCTTTTCCCGATGATGGAAATTTGGTCGTTTTGCACGCGCAAACCGGGCGTAACTTTCAGCGCGTCAATCGCATCGCCGCCTGCGGCGGAAACAGAATTTTCCACGTTGAAAACCAACCTGTCTACTTTCCTCTCGATGAGTTTTTTATTTGCAGTAATCTCCACCTC
>JAITMJ010000040.1 GCA_031277475.1 Flavobacteriaceae bacterium | reverse complement strand
TCAAATTTCAAAATTAGAAAAAATGCTTTATCCTCACAAGATAAATATCTAATTTTTAAACTTTTCTGCGGTGGATTTTCTACTCCTCTCAAATTATTCAATCCCAATGCTTTTATTTTAGGGACTCCTAATGCTTTTATTTTATTCATTTCTATAAATTTTATATGTTAAAAAAATAGAAATGGCGGCAGTAAACACCGCCATTTCGTTAAGTTAAATTAATCTAATGTACTGCTTGTTTCTTCGGAACGCTGCAAATTTGCATCATCCAACGTAAACGAAGTTTCCCCTTCCAATTCCAGCGGATTTTCGCAATTTTCGGGATCGTTTTCCGGGAAAATTGGTAATGGCTGCTCAATAGGTAAACCTGTGGATTTATTTTGCAAAAAGGAAAATAAAAAAACCGCAACGTGGGGTTGCGGTTGAAAGAATGATTTATTGCGTTTTTTTCCATTAATCACATCTGCCGGTTTTTAAATTGATAGCACTTCCTCGCGAATAATAAAAGTGGTTATCTCTTATTTTAAAATCTAATAAATCTATGTCACCTAAAAAGAACGGGGGACAATCAGATGTGTCCCCTATTTCACTGCCTTTTTTATCTAATAATCGAATATATCCCAAAGTTCCACTAATACCTCCATCTCCCGATGACGCAAAAAATCTTTTTTCCTTATAAAATTCTACAATATATTTTGCATCTGATATTTTTACGGATCTTATAAATTCTTTTTGATTAAAAAATTTATATCCTAAAAAGAAAATTACCAAAACAATTCCTATAAAATACAATGCTTTTTTCATAAATTAAATTTTGAGCAAAAATAAAAAAGTTTGGGACTTTACAATGCCACACACACGAAAGATTCGTGCGGTAGCGGTGGGCTTTAATACCCCCATAATAACTTGTTCTAAAAACGTAATTTATCTAAAACCATTGGTTATAAAATACAAAAAACCAACATTTAAAATACAAATAATTAAGCCAATAAGGTTAATAATAAAACTTTTTTTCTGTCCTTTTTTACGTGCACGATTCATAGAAATAATATTGTACGCCAGAAAAAATGGAGTTGTAAGAACAAATACAAAGATTGTAGCCAATGCTGAGTCTCCTGGATAATGACCCAAACGCTCATACTCTTCATGAGATGGCGGTTGTGAACCTATCCACCACAAGAACGCATAAAAACCATACATAATAAGGTTTAAGACAAGATGAATTATCCAACTATATTTCTTTTTCATATTATTTCATTTTTATATACCCATAATAATTCTTGATAAAATGTCCAGCGGTAATAGGTTTTCTTAAAAACCGATATTTTCCAAATGGATTACTTCCCCAAGAATACACTCGAAAGTCAAAAGTAGGAAAAATTTCTCCATTAGCATTAAGATTTTGTATTTCCTCTATGGGACTTTCCAAAACAACCCAGTGATATTCCCATTCAAACAGATTCAAAATATTGTCTTCATCATATTTAATTAAATCAGAATCTACCAAGAGTATCAGTTTAAATCCATCTTCAATTTGCTTGTTGATATCTTTGATAATATCTTTGAGTTTAATCACATCAAATTCTGAATATTTTATCGGATTGTAAGCATTATTGGATTTCACGGTTTTGTATCCTAAAAGTTTTTCACATAACTTTATCATAATATTCGTCCAGTTAATTGCCAATAAATCTTCATCTCCACCTTTATAGAGAGGAAATTCACTGTTTCTTATACCTGCCAATGTTACAAAATCAACCAACGATAATCCTGTATTTCCTTCTGGAAGCATAACTTCTTTTCCATTGGATTTTTTCTTTACCGTTTTTTTATCCAAAATTTCTTTTGAAGGTTTTGCCGTGTATTGGTTGTAAGTGGCGGTTCCTTTTCTAAACAAATCCTTACAAAATTTTTTGTAGGCTTTCGGATATTCTTTTGCAAAAAGATAGAATATACACGCCATTCCGCACAAAGAAGTCCCTGCTTGGTAAATTTCCCACGGAGAAATAATTCTGTCCTCCAATTGTTCCTCAAACAATTTTCTATCAAACCATCTAAATCTGTTATGTTTCCAAATTTTAAGAACAGCACTATTCTTTTTATCATTAATGTATGCGCGGATGTATATGTATCTTCCGCAAGTTTCACCTCCTATATTCAAAATAAATGTTTCGCCTTTTGTTGGCATCGGTATGGTTTTCCATTCTCCATCATCCAAATTGTGGTAAGTAAGTTCCCAGTTTATTTTACCTAAAATTTTCGGTCGTTTTCCCACATATTCGGAAACTCTGAAAGTATAACTTTTTCCGTCTATCATTCCTTTTTGAGTTTTTCCCGTATTGTCATTTGACGACCCGTCATCTAAAGGCGTTATTAATCCTATACTTTTTACTTCATAAATATCTTCTTCTTTTTTCTTATTTTTCTGTCCCATCGCATAAATTGGGGACATTGCTAATTTTCTCATTTTTTTATAAAATTTAAAGATTAAAAAAAATGGGCGGCGTTTCCACCGCCCTGTTAAAAAATTGTTATTCAATGTACTTTAATAATGTACTCGTGGTTCCTAATGCGGAATCCATCGTTATATCCCTCGTTTCAAAACTGGATTCCCCTTCCAATTCCAACGGATTTTCGCAATTTTCGGGATTGGTTTCCGGGAAAATCGGCAATGGTTGCTCAACAGGTAAACCTGTAGATTTATCTTGCAAAATCGTAAGTGTTGTAGGGATTTTTGTAATCCAGTATTTACCTTGCGGGATGCCGGTAGGTTGGCGCAGTTCGTCCACAATAGACAGATAAAGCGGATCCCCAATCACCGGAACTTCGCCGCCGTTCCAAATTTGTCCCGTGCTCAGGAAAAAGTTCAACGCATCTTCAAATCCGGGTTTCACGGTTACGATTACTCTTGCCATTCCTGCTTGCAGAAAACTTCTGAAAAAGGATCCATATTTTCAGACAGATACATGTCTTTCCACATTTTGCGCCCGCCCCAATAATACGGGTAGAACGTGTAGTCCATAATTTCCCATTCAAACGCCTGCTCCATAAATTTCGTCAATGCGGTGTATTTGTAACAAAAAAATAAAAACCGCAATTAAGCTGCGGTTTGGGGTTAATTTTTGATTAACTTTGGCTCTGTTTCATACAAAATATAATTATTATATTTTTCTGTCTTTATTAATTTTTCATTATTATCATAATATTCAAATAAAATAAAATCCTTTCCGAAATCATCATTATTATAATAAATCTTTTGGATTAATTTTCCATCAGAAGAATATTTATATCTTGTACCCATTGGAACATGAAAACCATTGAAAATACCTTCATTTTCAATTTCTTTTATCTTTCCATTTTCATAAAAAGAATAAATAACCATGGTATACCTCTCTTTTTTTACCGTATCTAAACTGTCTATTTCATAAATAATTTCAGATTCGTTTCCATTATTATAAAACGATTGTGACACTATTGGACTATTCATACTTGCCTTTACTCTATCAATATCTGTTTTATTTTTGCACGATAGACTTAAAAGTAATAAAAGAGAAATCAATAAAAATCTAATTTGCATCATAACTTACAATATCTTGGATTTAATAATATTTTTCTACATTTTTCATTATTCCATCAAACAATTGCTGGGCAATTCTATCTATGTTAGAGAATAATGAGTTTGCATCTTTTGGAGTTGTAACAAAGCCTAATTCTACCAATATTTTTTTGGGGGTATAATTAGAACTTCCTAATACTTGTAACTCTCTCTCATCTTCTTTAGGTGATGATTTTTCGACATTAACAACATTATAGAAAGTAAAAATATCTGTTGCTAATTCCTTACAATTTTTTCTAATATTTTCATCAGACATCTTTGGGTAAATCACATGAGAACCCGTAGAATTATTACTTTTAGATCCATCAGCATGAATTGAAATAAAATAATCAGCCTTGTTTTTATTAGCTAAGTCAATTCTTTTCATTCTAGTCTTGACATCATCATTTCCAATGATGACTTTACTATCCCTAGTAATAAAACAAGTAAATCCCTTTTTTTCTAAAAGTTCTTTTAATTTTGAAGATACATCGAAAACTAAAATTCTTTCATTATAATTTGGATCTTCTTTTTTTGAAATAATCCATGCATCAGGTTCATTTATCACATATTGCGGAATGTTCATAATATCCCCTTCTTTAATTACCGGATTATTATTAGAGTCTAGTTCAGGCAACCCATCATTTCCTTTTATTTTATATTTGTATAAATAGCATACCGCCCCTGTATTTCCTTTAGTATATCCATGTCCGGGGTCAAGTACTATTTTGATTTTTTTATATTTTTCATTCTTTATTTCTTTTTTTGAACTCAAATCAAATTCCGTTCGGGCGGACAACCCGTCGGCAACAATGACCGCATAATATTCTTTAGTATTTCCAAACAATGCGATTGCCTGTTCCACAGAATCCTGCATTTTATTAAATGAGAACTTCACTTTAGATATTCCATTACTAATTTTTATAGATTGTGATAATCCCACGTCGTATATTGGTTTGTTTTTCCTATATACCGAAAGTATCACTGTATTTTTATCCAAATTAAGTTTGGATGCTACAATCTCAAACTCCAAAGTTAAGAAAAAACCATTATCCACAAAAGATAAATATCTAATTTTTAAACTTTTCTGCGGTGGATTTTCTACTCCACTCAAATTATTCAATCCCAATGCTTTTATTTTGGGGATTCCTAATGCTTTTATTTTATTCATTTCTATAAATTTTATATGTTAAAAAAATAGAAATGGCGGCAGTAAACACACCGCCATTTCGTTAAGTTAAATTAATCTAATGTACTGCTTGTTTCTTC